>DASWTW010000512.1:0-8761 GCA_036401895.1 Herpetosiphonaceae bacterium
GATCACGCCGCTGGGCGGCGTGGCCTTTCTGGGCGGCTGGCTGCTGCTGGCGCTGGCGGCCTGGCGCGGCTGATCTTTGGAGAACACAGAACCGGGATAGAACAAACGAACAAGAAGCAGCCTGATCATTTGTGCGCCCAGAGGGCACCCGGTTTTCTTTTGTTTGCCGGGTGCCATGCCGGGTGCCATGCCCAGAGGGCACCCGGCATGGCAAGGGTGAGGGCCTGATCTTCCCCTCGCATCACCGCTGGAGTGCGTAGGCGATGCCGTCCTGGAGTGTGCCGCGCGTAACGACTCCTTGCAGGCTCACGCCGAGCTGGACCAGGGTCTGCGCGACTTCGGGACGAATGCCGGTCAGCACAGCCTCGGCGCCCAGCAGCTTTACCGCCTGCGCCGACTGGATCAGCGCATTCGCAACCTGGGTATCCACGACGGATACGCCTGTGATGTCTAGAATAACGGTTCTTGCCCGTCTATCTGCCACGCCCGACAGCAACGTGTCCATGATGTGCTGAACCCGACGTGTATCGATCGCGCCGATCAGCGGCATCACCACGGTGCTCTCGCTAATGGCAAGCAGTGGCGTGGATAGCTCAGCCAGCGTCGCCGCCTGCTGCTCGATCAGCTCTGCCTGGCGCTGCTGCTCATCCTGGAGGCGCTGCTTGCGCTCGGTCATGTTCTGGACGATCAGCAGAACCTGAGAGATCGTGCCCCGGTCATCCCGCAGTGGAATATAGGTCAATTCCATGTGGAATACGCCTTTGGGCAGGGTGTATGTATCCTCGACTGCAATCGGCCCACCCGAATCCAAGCACGACTGGAAGCGTTTATAGGCGTTCGGCACTTCCTCGGGCTGCATAAAGTCTTCGATCCGCTTACCGATGACAGTCTGCGGCATGCCTGAAGCTGTCATCAAGTCCTGGTTCGTGTAGACGAGACGCACTTCTGAGCGGCTAACAATGTCATAAACCGAGATCGACAAGGGCAAGTTTTTGAGGATGCTGTTCTGAAATTGTGCCAGCTTTCCGAGCTGGGCCATATCTGCTGAGCTGGCGGGGCTGGATGGGCTAAGCGATGCATCAATCATACGTGGATCGTCCTATCGTCGCTGAAGGAGCATGTCCTTAAGGTTCTGAGCGCTCCTTAGGGCGTTGTGTAGCATAGCGAACCATGCGCGCCTTGCCACAGCCCGGCGGTCCTGTCCCCACTTCACTCATTTCGCGGCTACCGAGTAGCCTTCCGGTAAGCGATAAAGAACCGAAAACCAAGAACCGAGAACCAAGCAGCCACCTTATTTTGTTCTTTTGTTCTTTAGTCTCCCCGCTACTGTCCCAGCGCCGCCTCAAGCACGCGAATTGCCAGCAGATATTCGTCAAGCACAATATGCTCGTCGGGCGTGTGATCCAGTGCTGCATCGCCGGGGCCGTACGCGACGATCGGGCAGCGCCACGCCGGGCCGACGATATTCATGTCGGCGGTGCCGGTCTTCAGTACCAGACTGGGCTGCATCGACTGCTGGCGGATCGCGCGAGTCAGCGCTCGTGCCAGCGGCGAGCTGCGCTCGGCTTGAAAGGCCGGTACTGCGCCCTGAATGCTTACCTGGACCTGCGGATCGAAGCCCTGGACCACTGCCGCTAGCGGGTCGGGAAGGAGATCGAGCGGCAGGCGAATGCTGATCTCGGCGACTGCCCACTCGCTGAGTCCGTCGCCGCCGCTGTTGATGCTGAGCAGTGTCGGCAGCAGCTGATCGAATGCGCGCTCACGCTCGGCGTTGAACGCGGCGGCATAGCCGGCGATCTGCTGCCAGAGCGCGCTGATGCGCTCCGGCGTGGTCAGATGGTCATGCGCCGAATGCGTACACGGGCCGGCGGCGCGGCAGGTAAGGCGCAGCGATCCTTTGTAGCCCAGAGTGACGCGATTCCAGCCGCTGGGCTCGCCCACAATGCATTGGTCGGGGCGGTAGCGATCGACCACGCAGTGCGCGCCGCGCGACGAAGCGACCTCTTCTTCCACACAGCCGATCACGACGATGCGCCCGTTGAGCCGGTTCTGGGCGTGTAGCCGTGCCGCCGCGATCACAAACGCCGCCAGCGAGCCTTTGGCGTCCACAGCGCCGCGACCGTAGAGCCGTCCAGACTCCTGGCGTACTGGAATCGCGCCCGGCACCGTGTCGATGTGACCCAGCAGCATAGTCTCGGGCCGTCCCTGGCCGATGGAGCCGACAGCGTTTCCTGCGCCGTCGATCGAGGCCGTGAAGCCCAGCGCGGCCATCTGCCCGACAAGATACTCGACTGCCGCGCGCTCGTCGCCGGAAACACTGGGAATAGCGACCAGCTCGTGGAGCAGCGCGATCGCCGCGTGGTCGTCGGGCCGCGTGATCAGCTGTGGTGCAACCAGCGGCTCGTGAAGCAGCGCTTGCTCGGTCATGGCAGCACCTCTGCCAGCGCCGCGACCACCGCTGCCAACTGCTCGTCTGTGATCACCAGCGGCGGCAGCAGCCGGATCACCGTTGGCCCGGCCGGCAGCGCCAGCACGCCGCGCTCCTGAAGCGCTTGCAGGTACGGCGCGGCTCGTTCGCGTAACTCGATGCCAAGCATCAGGCCGCGCCCGCGCACCTCACGAATCCGGCGGCTGGGAAGATCGCGCAGCCGGGTGAGCAGCCACTCGCCTTTGCTGGCCGCCTGCTCCGGCAATCGCTCTGTTTGCAGCACCGCCAGTGTGGCACGAGCAGCGGCGCAGGCCAGCGGATTGCCGCCAAAGGTCGATCCATGTGTGCCGGCGGCCAGCGCTCCCGCTCGCGGCCCGATCGCGATCGCGCCCATGGGCACGCCGCCGGCGATGCTCTTGGCCAGGATCAGCACATCCGGCGTAAGCTCGGCGTGATCGCAGGCCCACCAGCGCCCGGTTCGTCCAAAGCCGGTCTGCACCTCGTCGATCAGCAGCAGCGCGCCGCGCTCACGACACAGATGCTGCGCGCCGCGCAAAAACTCGTCGGTGCCGGGCCGAACGCCGCCCTCGCCCTGAATCACTTCCAGCAGCACGGCGGCGGTCTGATCCGAGATCGCAGCTTCGAGCGCCTGAAGGTTGTTGTACGGCACGTGCGCGAACTCGGGCACCAGCGGCTGAAACGGGGCGCGGTAGTGCTGCTCCCAGGTGGCGCTCAGCGCGCCCAGCGTGCGGCCATGAAAGCCGCGCATCGCCGCGACGATCTGCGTGCGTCCGGTGGTAGCGCGCGCAACTTTGATCGCCGCCTCGACCGCCTCCGTGCCCGAGTTGCACAGAAACAGCCGATCGAGACCGGCGGGCAGCAGCGCGCTCAGCTCGTCCAGCAGCAGCGCCCGCTGATCGTTGTACAGCGCTTCCTGGCAGGTGATCAGCGTCGCGGCCTGCTGCCGGATCGCGGCGACAACCTGTGGATGGCAGTGTCCGACATTGGCGACGCCATGCCCGGCAGCGCAGTCGATGTAGGCGCGTCCGGTGTCGTCCCAGAGCGCTGCGCCGCTGCCGCGCACGATCGTGAGCGGACGCTTGGCATAGAAGCCGGATGCGTGGCGCTCTTCCAGCGCCCGGTAGTCGATGGCTGTCGTCTGCATGCTCACTCCTGACTGATGATCGTGCCCGCGCCGTCGAGCGCCGACCGAACGGGATGCTTGCGCCGCCCATCGCCGATGATCACGCGCCCGACGCCGGCGTTGAGCGCCTCCGCCGCGCCGAGCAGCTTTTTCTTCATCCGGCCCTGCGCCCACTCCGAGGCGGCCTCAAGCTCGCCGCGCCGGATCTGCGAAACCAGCGTCGATTCGTCGGGGAAGCGCCGCAGCAGCCCGGCCACATTCGAGAGCAGCAGCAGCGTCTCGGCTCCCAGCGCGCCCGCGATCGCCGCCGCTGCGCGATCGCCGTCCACGTTGAGCATTGCGCCCTGCTCACTGGTCGCCAGCGGCGCCACGATCGGGAGGTAGCCGTGATCCAGCAGCAGGCGCAGCAGTGCGGCGTTGACCTCCTGAGGCGCGCCCGTCCAGTCGTCGCGGAGGATGCGCTGGCGTCCGTTTTCGACCACGCGGATCGTGTCTTTGTGCCGCGCTGCGATCAGCCGCCCATCAAGCCCCGACAGGCCCAGCGCGTTTACGCCCAGAGTTTGCAGACGCTCGACCAATGTTCGATTAATTGCCGCCGTGGCCATCGCGAAGATCTCAAGCGTACGCCGATCGGTGTAGCGGCTGGTATGGCCCGAGGCCGTGGTGACGAAGCGCGGCGGATGATCGAGCTGCTCGGCTAGCTGGTTGGTCGCTTCCGAGCCGCCGTGAACGACGATCATCGGCTGGCCGTCGTGCCAGAGCGCCGCAATGTCCCGGCACAGCGCGTCCGAGTCGATTCCCGCCGCGCCGCCGATTTTGATAACGAGCATAAAACTTCTCCGTGCAAAGCAGCGGAAAAAGGGCGAGTCCACTGCTTGACTGCGCTATTAATCTCCACTATCGTCCTGGTATGAACTACCAACAATACATAACGATCGAGCCTGATAAACGTGGTGGCAAGCCCTGTATTCGTGGCTTACGGATCACGGTGTATGATGTCCTCGACTATTTGGCCTCAGATATGTCAGAAGCAGAGATCCTTGAGGATTTTCCTGATCTGACACGTGATGACCTCAAAGCTTGCATCGCGTTCGCCGCCGATCGTGAGCGTAAACTGTTCAGCTCCGCCGCATGAAGCTTCTGTTCGATCAACATCTTCCTCGCTAAGATCTTTGCTCTAAACCGGATGCAGCCCGATCGTTTCCAGGCCGGTGGTCTCGGGCCAGCCGTGCTGAAGGTTGAGACACTGGATCGCCGTGCCTGCCGCGCCCTTTTGCAGGTTGTCGATCGCCGCGATCGCGACGATGCGCCCGCTCTCCTCGTCCAGCGCCCAGCCGACATCGGCCAGATTGCTGCCTGCCAGAATCTTCGGCTCCGGCAGCCGGTACACGCCGCTGCGCTCCTTGACGATCCGCACGAACGGCTCGGTGCCGTAGTTGCCGCGATAGATCCGCCACAGATCGCGATCGGTCAGCGGCTCGCGCAGCCAGGCGTGGCAGGTCGCCAGCGCGCCGCGCACCAGCTCGATCGCCGTGATCGAAAGGTGAATCTCTTCGATGCCGAGCGCCTGTCGGACCTCGGCGGTATGTCGATGACCAACCGGCGCGTAGGATCGCACCACATGTGAGCGCTCCGGGTGATGGCTGCCGGCGTTGGGCTCGTCGCCGCCCTCGGACGACCCGACCTTGACCTCAGCCACGATCGGCCGCTGCGAGTCCAGGATTCCCGCCCGCGCCAGCGGCAGCAGCGCCAGGTTGACCGCCGTGGCGTTGCAGCCCACGCCCGAGATGTAGCGCGCCGCAGCGATTCGCTCCCGGTTGATCTCGGGCAGCCCGTAGACGAAGCGCGACAGCCACTCGGGGCTGAGATGCTCCTCGCCGTACCAGCGCGCGTAGCTCTCGGGCTCGTCCAGCCGAAAGTCGGCTGAGCAGTCGATGATGCGCGGCGCAAGCTCGGCGAAACGCTCGATCTGCCGCGCGGCGTGACCATGCGGCAGCGCCAGGATCAGCACGTCGCACGGCTCCAGCGTGGCCAGCGTGGAGAATCGCAGCTGGGTGTAGCCACGCAGATTAGGATGCGCTGAGTGTACAAATTGCCCGGCGCGGCGCTCGGAGGTCGCCTGCGCGATCTCGATCTGTGGGTGGCGCAGCAGCAGCCGGAGCAGCTCGCCGCCCACATAGCCCGACGCGCCGACGATAGAAACACGAGTCATACAAACCTCTTCGAAAGAACAAAGAAACACGGAAACAAGGGAACAAAAAGGTTTTAGTTCAAGCTAGCGCCAGGATTCTTTGTTCGTTTGTTCATTTGTTCATTTGTTCCCCAGCCACAACATAGTCGATGATCCGCGCCGGAATATTCACACCCGTCGTGTCGATCGAGTTGCGAAACTCCATCGTGTGATTGACCTCGTTGACCAGCAGCCGGCCGTCCTCGGTTTCAAGCAGATCGACCGCCAGGATGCCGCCGCCGACCGCCTGGGCCGCACGCAGCGCCAGATCGCCGATCGCGCTCTGGATCGGGCAGTTCTCGGCTCGGGCACCGCGCGCCGTGTTGGTGATCCAGTGATCGCTGTAGCGGTAGATCGCGCAGATTGGCTCGTCGCCCACGACAAACGCCCGAATGTCGCGGCCCGGCTTGGCGATGTGCTCCTGGATGTAGTAGACATGCTGCTGCCACGAACCCAGCACGTCGAGCTGCTCAAGCACGGCCTCGGCGGCATCGCGATCGTTGATCCGCGTGACCATCCGGCCCCACGAGCCGACGATCGGCTTGAGCACAGCGGGATAGCCCAGCGTTTCGATCGCTCGAAGCGCGGCCTCGGGCGTGAAAGCCAGCAGTGTGCGCGGCGTGGGCACTCCGGCGCGCAGCAGCGCCTCAGTCGTGCGCAGCTTATCGCCGCAGGTCTCGACGACGGTCGCGCGGTTGATGCAGCGTACGCCGCGCGCTTCCAATACCTGCAATGTGTACAGCGAGCGGCCGAACGAGATCGAGCGCTCCAATACCACGTCGAACGGAAGCTCGCGCTGCTGGAGATCGAGCACCAGATCGCCGTCGTCGATCCGCTCGTAGTCGACGCAGCGCCGATTCAGCTCGGCGAGCAGCAGTTTTTCCTCGACGCGAATCCGTGAGCACAGAATGCCTAGACGCATTGGTTTCTCCTTCTCTGGCGGGACGCAGCCACGCCTGATTATTCGCCCCAGTCCTCTTCGATCGCGGGTGCCAGCGCCAGCTCAAGCGGCTCGGTCGAAAGGACCTCAAGCTCGGCGCCGCAGTCGGGACATTGAATAATCTCGCCGTCGATCAGATCCGGACTCAGCGTAATCGTGGCTTCGCATTCGGGGCAGCTCATAGGTTTACTCCTCATTGTGTAGTTGGCTGATAACAAACTTCGTAACGTCGGCGGTGGTGGCACTGCCGCCCAGGTCGGGCGTCCAGATACCGGCTCGCAGCGTGGCGTCGATCGCGGATTGCACGCGCCGGTCAAGGTCGCTCTCGCCAAGGTGATCCAGCATCAGCGCGGCGGCACGGATCGCGGCCAGCGGATTGGCGATGCCGCGTCCGGCGATGTCGGGCGCGGAGCCGTGGACCGGCTCGAAGATCGCGCCGTGGTCGCCGAGATTGGCCGAGGCTGCCAGGCCCAGGCCGCCGCCCCAGGCGCTGGCGGCATCCGACAAAATATCGCCGAAGAGATTCGTGGTGACGATCACGTCGAAGCGCTCAGGATCGCGCACCATGTGGTAGGCGGCGGTATCGACCAGCAGCTCGTCGACGGCGATCTCGCCCGCGTCGGCCAGCACGTTGAGCGCGGTCTCGCGGAACAGGCCGCAGGTTTCGCGCAGCACATTGGCCTTATGCACAATCGTGATGCGGCGGCGTTCGTGCTGTCGGGTGTAGCGCAAGGCCCAGCGAACGATCCGCGCGCTGCCCGAGGCCGTGATCACCCGCTGCACCACCGCTCGATCGCCGCTGCGTTCCTCAAGTCCGGCGTAGAGTCCCTCGCTGTTTTCGCGCACGACGACCAGATCGACATCGGGCCGCGCATTGGGCAGCGGCGGCGTGCGCACCGGCCGCACACAGGCGTAAAGATCTAGCTCACGGCGCAGCGCGACGACTGGACTGCGGTAGCCCGCCACGCGCTGCGAGGGCGAGCCGACCGCGCCCAGCAGCGCTGCGTCGGCCTCGCGCACGGCCGCCAGCGTCGAGGCGGGCAGGGCCGTGCCTTCGCGCCGGAAGCATTCCCAGCCGATCGGCCGCTCGTCGTAGATGGCATCCAGGCTCAGCGCCTCAAGCACCTCGCGGGCAGCGTCGATCACCTCGCGGCCGATGCCGTCGCCGGGCAGCAAGCAGATACGATAGCTCATCGCGCGGCCTCGCCGGGAAAGCGGCCGTGCTCGCGGAAGTAGGGCACGATCCCGCCGGCCTGCCAGACCTCCCGCATCCAGGCGGGCGGCTGCGGCAGCTGGATCGCGCCGCGCGACGTGTGGAGCACGCCGCTCGCAGAATCGATCTGCGCCTCCGCGCCATCTTCGAGCCAGTCGAGATTGGCCTCGAAGAGCGGAATGCCCAGGTTGAGCGCGTTGCGGTAAAAGATGCGCGCAAAGCTCGGCGCGATGATCGCGCCCACGCCGACGAGCTTGAGCGCCTGCGGTGCGTACTCGCGCGACGATCCGCAGCCAAAGTTCCGCCCCGCGACGATGATGTCGCCCGGCTGGACGTTGGGCGCAAACTCAGGCCGCGCCTCGATAAACGGATACTTGCGCAGCTCGGCCTCGCTCGTCATGTAGGGAGCGTAGCGGCCAGGAACGATCTGATCGGTATTAACATCATCGCCGAAGCGCCAGACGTGGGACATGATTTCCTCCAGTTGGAACAAGGGATCAAATGAACAAAGGAACAAAGAGTAAAATCGTGGCTTTTTGTTCTTTTGTTCACTTGTTCTTTTGTTTGCATTTATGCAATTTCTTGCGGACTCGCGATATAGCCCGCCACCGCCGTCGCCGCCGCGACCTCGGGCGAGCCGAGATAGATCTGTGCGTCGGGATGGCCCATGCGCCCGCGAAAGTTGCGATTGCCGGTGAACAAACACACGTCGGTCGGGCCGAGCACGCCCATGTGACGGCCGATGCACGCTCCGCAGCCGGGTGTGCCCAGCGTTGCGCCGGCCGCCAGCAGCGTCGAGATCGTGC
>DASWTW010000513.1:0-16690 GCA_036401895.1 Herpetosiphonaceae bacterium
TGGATGCTCGCGGCCAAGCGCTCGCTCGCGGATCGCCAACGCCTGCTCATGATATACTCGCGCTTGATCGTGCTCGCCCTGTAGCCTCAGAACAACACCTAAGCCGTTCAGGCTCCAGACGATATCTGGATGCTCGCGGCCAAGCGCGCGCTCCTGAATCGCCAGCGCCTGCTCGTGATAATCCCGTGCGCGATCGTAGTCGCCCTGCATTCTCCACACCACGCCGAGGCCGTTCAGGCTCCAGGCAGTATCTGGATGTTCCGGCCTAAGCACTCGCTCCCGAATCGCTAAGGACTGCTCGTGGTAGGCGCGTGCCCGATCGTATTCACCCAGAATCCTCCACACCGCTCCAATATTGTGCAAACTCCAGGCGGTATCTCGATGCTCGCGCCCCAGCACGCGTTCTCGGATCGTCAGCGCCTGCTCGTAGTAGTGCAGTGCTGCTGCCAAATCGCCTTGTTCACGCAACACCTTACCCAAACAGTACAAACTCCGCGCAGTATCTCGATGCTCGCGCCCCAGCACGCGTTCCCGGATCGTCAGCGCCTGCTCGTGATACGTACGCGCGCGTGCATACTGACCTTGAGCCCTCAGCATCACGCCTATGTTATGTAGACTCCAGGCAACATCAGGATGCTCACACCCTAGCACGCGTTCCTGAATCACTAATGCACGCTCGAAATATTCTTGCGCCTCGGCATATACGCCGAGCAGCCACAGATTATCGCCAAGCGCCGTACACAAACCCGCGACACTCGCATCTTCATGCACCTCCGCACGCTCAAGGATAAACCGAAGATGTGGCTGTAATGCGAGCAGCGGACGAATATCGCCGCGAGTGTTCAAATCGTCGACCACCCAGAGCATCATCTCTTTCACCACTGTCTGCGCGTCGGCATCCGGCGCGACGGCCAGCACAAAGGCCACCAGCAGCTGATGCAGACGCAGCGTGTCCTCGTCGTCGGGCTCCAGCAGGCCCAGATCGATCAAGCGGAGCAGGGCATCCTCGGCGAGCAGCACCGCGTCAGGACCGTCAGCCAGCGTCATGGTTTGCAGCAGCCAGCGTGGAATAGGCACGCCGGGTGCCAGACGCGCGGCGTAGGCCAGTAATTTACGCGCCATGACATCAGTTGGATCAGCCAGATCCAGCCGCTCGTAGCTCTGCTCAAACGTGCGCGCAACATGCTGCACATGCTTGGTCGGCGAAAGGCCCGCCGAGCGCAGCGAGCGATCGTCGAGAATCGTCGGCGTGTGCAGGCGCTGGAGATATTGAAGCGGCGTGATCGCATGACGGTATTTCGCGAGAAAGCTTCCGGCGAGATGCAGTGCCAGCGGCAGATCGCCCAGCGCGGCGGCTATGGCCTCCAGCTCAGGATCGGGGGACGGCAAGTCCGGGCGGAAGGTACGCAGCAGGGCCAGGCTTTCATAGCGCGCAGCACATCCAGCGGTAGCTGCTGCACGCCGAGCGCCGGGTCCCAGTAGCGACGGCGACTCGTGATCAGCACGCGGCAGCCGCCATGCTTGGGCCGCCAGCGATCAAGCAGCGCGACATCCTCACAGTTATCGAAGACCAGCAGGCGCGCGACCGGAGACTCCCAGGCTCTCAGCACCCGTCGCACCTGCTCGTCAAGCGAGAGCATACCAAACTCAGAGCTTAAGTGCATGGTATCGACGCCGCCGCAGGCCGCCACCTCGGCAGGAATAGCCGCAGGATCGGCGAAGCTCAGCCAGAGCACGCCGCCGGTAAAAAACTGCCCGTAGCGGTGGACAAACTCGCAGGCCAGCTGTGTCTTGCCGATCCCGCCCAGGCCGGTCACGGCTGCGATCTCTAGCCGTCCGACCGCCTCACAGCCGACTCTAAGTGCGTCTACCAGCTGGCGCAGTGCCAGCTCCCGCCCGACAAACAGAGGGTTATGGCTCAGCAGCATGCGGGAGCCAGCAGGCAAGGGGGCCGGCCCAGGAATAGTATCTAAAGCTAGCGCCTCTAGCGGCGGAGCACACCCGGCGACATGGCCTGCCGACACGTTTTGGGCTGTCTGCGAGGCCGGCAGACGATCTGTGCATCGCTCTGCGCGCGCCACCTGGAGAAACATCGCGCGCTCAGTAGGAGGAATCTGCAAACAGGTAGCCAGCGCTTCTGCAATCTCGCGCGATGGCCGAAAAGCATCTGCTTCGATCTTGCGGATGGAGATTTCGGCGCAGCCCACGCGATCTGCCAGAGCCGCCTGGGTAAGATCCAGGGCTCTGCGCCGGCGACGAACCCAGCTACCAAAAGAAAAAAGATCTTCCGTGCCTTCTGTCATTACCCGTTCATCCTTCATCTACACATCAATACATATTTTGCAATACAGGGGGGTACAAGAAAATGTTAGGCTCAAACACAACCGACGATCGCTGAGCATGCCGGAGGATGGCACCTAAACCACGGCGGCCAGGCCGGATTGACACAGCGACACAGCAGGTAGTTCAGTCAGGTGGATTCTGGAAGAAGTGGCGGCAGCGTGGTTGGGCGATGCTCTGTATCAACTCGTGCTTTTGCTGGCTCCACCGCACCGCGATCGTACGATACAGCAATTGTATGATGAAACATTTTCATTCCCTGTGCATGGATACCGAGTACCTATCTTATCTAGCCTAAAAGAGCCTGGCATGGAGACCAAATGTTTAAAAAGTATTGCAAATCCCCACAATTGCCAGTATAGTTGTCTTCCGTCCACGGTGCGCCAACACCACTCCACGTCTAAATCGTAGCTCTTGTCCTGAGGAGACAAACCATTGCGCAAGATCGTGAGTCTTGGTCTGGCCCTGCTGCTGATCGCGCTGGGTCTGGGTTCCGCTGTGCAGGCCGCTCCCACCGCGCTGACAGCCGGCGACATTGCCATTGTGGGGTTCAACTTCGATGACAGCGACCAGTTTGCATTCGTGCTGCTGCGCAACATCGAGGCCGGTACGCAGATCTCGTTTACCGACAACGGCTGGACGAGCGGCAGTACCTTTCGCACTGGTGAGGGCACGTTCACCTGGAGCGCGCCGACCAACCTGGCGGCGGGAGCGGTCGTGACACCGGCGCTGAGCGGCGTTGCCTTTGCTGCGGACGGCGATCAGATTCTGGCCTACCAGGGATCGGCCTCCGCTCCGGTCTTTATCTACGCGCTCAACAGCGAGGGCGCAGGCGTCTGGCAGACCAGCGCGACCAGCAGCAACACGTCGGCGCTGCCTGCGGGGCTGACCAACGGCACGACGGCGGTTGCGCTGAACGAGATCGACAACGCCAGATACGTCGGCGCCACCAGCGGCAGCCGCGCTCAGCTGCTCACATCGATCAGCAACCGCGCCAATTGGTCCGGCAGCGACACCACGCGCCAGACGATGCCGGCCGGGCCGTTCACGGTAACCGGCACTACGCCAACGCCAACCAGCACGCCCGTGCCGCCCACGCCGACACCAACCGGCCCGCCGTGTCCCGCCGCAACGATCACAGCCATCGGTGCGATCCAGGGAACCGGCGCCAGCAGTCCCCGCAGCGGCCAGAGCGCGACGGTTCGCGGTGTGGTCACTGCCGATTTCCAGGGCAGCGGGGAGCTAAGCGGCTTTTTCGTTCAGGACGCCGGCGACGGCAGCTCCGCCAGCTCGGATGGCATCTTTGTGGCCTCGACGGTAGCGGTGAGCGCCGGCAACGCCGTGCAGATCACCGGCACGGTGGCCGAGTCGGGATCGCGCACGCAGCTCGGCAGTGTGAGCAGCGTTACCATCTGCGGCACGGCTCCGACGATCACACCGGCTAATCTGTCGCTGCCGGTCGCGGCGACGACCGATCTGGAAAAATACGAGGGCATGCGGATCACGTTCCCGCAGACGCTGTATGTGATCGAAAACTACACGCTCGGTCGCTACGGCGAGGTCGCGCTGGCCTCCGAGCGGCTGTGGACGCCGACCAACGTGACTACACCCGGCTCGGCCGCGATCGCGCTTCAGGCACAGAACAATCTCAAGCGCATTCTGCTGGACGACGGCAGCACCGTGCAAAATCCCGATCCGATCGAGTTTCCCGCGCCGAGCCTAACGGCCGCCAATACGCTGCGCAGCGGAGCCACGGTCGCCGGTCTCACGGGCGTGCTCGACTATGCGAACAACGCCTATCGCGTTCAGGCCACGGTCGCGCCGAGCTGGAATCACGCCAACCCGCGTGTCGCCAGCCCGAGCGTCAGCGGCTCGCTGCGAGTCGCCAGCTTCAACGTGCTGAACTACTTCAACGGCCCGACTTTCCCAACCAGCCGAGGAGCCAGCACCGCGACCGAGTTCACCCGCCAGCGCGACAAGATCATCAGCGCGATCCTGGCGATGCGCGCGGACATCATCGGTCTGATCGAGCTGGAGAACGACGGCTACGGCAGCAGTAGCGCGATTCAAGATCTGCTCAGCGGACTGAACAGCCGCGCGCCCGCCGGGACAAGCTATGCCTTCATCAATCCGGGTGTGGCGCAGGTCGGCGGCGACGAGATCACGGTTGGACTGGTCTACCGCGTGGAGACGGTGCAGCCGGTCGGCGCGGCCAGGATCAAGACTGACGGCGCGTTCGCAACGCTGAACCGCGCGCCGATGGCGCAGACGTTCCGCCAGATCGCAACGGGCGGCAAGCTTACTGTGGCAGTCAATCACTTCAAGTCCAAAGGCTCGGCCTGCGCTGGCGATCTCGACACCGGCGACGGACAGGGCAACTGCAACCAGACACGCGTCGCCGCGGCCAATGCGCTGACGTCCTGGCTGGCGACCGATCCCACAGCCAGCGGCGACGCGGACTTTTTGATCGTCGGCGACCTCAACGCCTATGCTAAGGAAGATCCGATCACCGCGATCAAGAGCGCGGGCTATACCAACCTGATCGAGCGCGACCTTGGTCTGAGCGCCTACTCGTACGTGTTCGACGGCCAGGCGGGCTATCTCGACCACGCGCTGGCCACGAGCAGCCTGGCGGCGCAGGTGATCGCGGCGACGGAGTGGCACATCAACGCCGACGAGCCGATCGTGCTGGACTACAACACCGAGTTCAAAACGAGCGGCCAGATCAGCAGCCTGTACAGCGCCGATCCGTACCGCTCGTCGGATCATGATCCGGTTGTCGTGGGCCTGACGCTCAATCCCTAACCGATCCGTCATGGGAGCCGGAGCGCTCCGGCTCCCTCGCTACGGCAGAATAAACCCTCTGGTGCACGAGTCGTCGATCACCTGAAGCACATAGGGCCACAGCGCGGGCGCTCCCTCCTGGATCGGGCTCATGCGCCGCAGCACCTGCTCGCGGGTAATCTGGTGGATACGCCAGGTGCCGCCGTCGGTGCGGTAGTTGTGCAGCAGCGGCTGGAGCCGATCCAGCGCATTGGCAAAGCGGGCGCTCGGCGTCAGGCCGGACTCGAACTCCTCCCATAGGCCGCGCATCTCGCCGCCCAGGTCGTCGGGCAGCAGACCGTAGAGATAGGTGGCCGCCTCCTGCTCGCGCGCCGCCTTGTCGAGATTGCCCTGCGCATCGTAGCAGAAGGTGTCGCCGGCGCGAATCTCGACAATATCGTGCAGCACCAGCATCTTCAGCACACGCAGCAGATCGGTCTCGGGCGGCGCGTACTCCAGCAGCGTGAGCGCCATCGTCGCCAGGTGCCAGGAGTGCTCGGCGGTATTCTCGCGCCGCGACCCGTCAATCAGCAGCGTCTGGCGCAACACCAGCTTGAGTTGATCCAGCTCGACAATAAACCGAATCTGCTGATCCAGCCGCTGTTCGACTGCAAACGTCACGTTATCCTACCTTTCAGGATTTATAGCTCGCGCACGCCGTCTATCCCGCCGACGATCACCTGATCCGCCAGCCCGATAAACAGGCCGTGATCCATCACGCCGGGAATCGCCCGCAGCGCCGCGTCGAGCTGCCCGGGATTGTGGATCAGGCCAAAGGACGCGTCGAGAATGAAGTTGCCCTCGTCGGTGATGAAGGGCTGCGCGCCGTCCATGCGCATCACGGGCCTGCTGCTGTGTCGTTGCAGCGTGGCCTCTGGAATGCGCCAGCCGAACTGCACCACCTCGATCGGCACGGCCCAGCGCTGCCCAAGCGTCTGCACCAGCTTGGAATCGTCGACCACGATCAGCCTGTGCTCGGCAGCCGCCAGCACGATACGCTCGCGCAGCAGCGCGCCGCCGCCGCCTTTGATCATGCTGCGCTGCGGATCGATCTCGTCCGCGCCGTCGATCGCCAGATCTAGCTGCGGCATTTCGTTGAGCGTTGTGATCGTCAGGCCGGCGGCGGTGACGGCAGCCTCGGTCCAGCGTGAGGCGACCACAACCTGCACGTCGCGGAGCTCACCACGCGCCTGACGCTCGCCTAGCGCCTCCACGATGAGATACACCGTCGAGCCACTGCCAAGGCCGAGCCGCATCCCAGAGCGAACCTGCTGAGCCGCATGGATTGCAGCGCGCTGTTTGGGAGAAAGCTCATTCATGGCTCGACGTTAATTCCCCTGCGATCGCCTGATCGAGCATCCAGAGCAAGCTGCCCGACTCGGGCGCGACCAGCTGCGACGGCAGCTCGTCGGTCTGACGCGGACCTTCCAGCACTCGCCTGAGCGTCTCGGCTTTATCCGCGCCGGCCGCCAGAAACAGCACCTCGTGCGCCGCGTTGATCAGCGTTTTTGTGAAGGTTATTCGCCGCACATGTGGCTTGAGCGGCGCCTCAGGCGTCGCCACGATCAGCTCGTCGCCGGCTTGAAGCTGCGGGCTATGCGGAAAGAGCGAGGCCGTGTGACCATCGGGGCCGAGGCCCAGCAGCAGCAGATCGAAGCGCGGCGGTGAGCCCGCAACTGTAGAGCGGATCACGCGGGCGTAGTGCTGCGCGGCGGCATCGAGATCCTCGACCTGGCTCAGCATCGGCTTGATGTTCTGCCTGGGGATCGGCACCTGCGCCAGCAGCGAATCGTGGGCCATGCGGTAGTTGCTATCGGCGTGATCCAGCGGCACCGCGCGCTCATCCGACCAGAAGACATCGGTCTGCGACCACGGCATCTGCTCGCTCAGGTCGGGCTGCGCCAGGCGCTGAAAGACCGCGCGCGGCGTGGAGCCGCCCGAAAGCGCGATCGTGAACCGCCCGTGATCGTCGACGGCTGCGCGCGCGCGCTCCACGATATGGTGAGCGGCGGCATCAGCCAGGGCGGCCGGATCGGCAAAGACTCGAATCTGCGGAGTCATACGTTCCTTCTTTACTCACGGGCGCAGTGTAGCACATGTTGAGGTTTGTTCTGTGCGGTTGGACGACGAGGAGAGCAAATAAAGATGACCAAAACGATCAACGTATGATGAGAGAGGTTATGATCAGGGCGTGATAAATCACGCCCCTACGGGTCAATTCTCAGCCCATGATGTAAAGTATTTAGCAAGAATTTGTCTGGTTGTTAGCAGGCCCTCACCCCCTGGCACTGCCGTGCCTTCCCCCTCTCCCGTTGCCTTCGGCACAGGCGAGGGGGGATTTCGGTACTTTCTTTGTTCCTTTGTTCTCTTGTTCCCTTGTTCTTTGTTCCCTTGTTCGTTTGGTTCTAGGTTCTGGGTTCTAGGTTCTTCGTTCCCCGTCACGCTTCGTCGCCGCGAACCGCCACCGTCGCGCGCCATTCGAGCAGCCGCAGCAGGCCGTTGGCCAGCGCCGCCAGCGCGGCGGCAGCCAGCGCGCCTGCGATGATGCGATCCGGCGATCGGCGGGAGACGCCCTCGAACAAGATACGACCCAGGCCGCCGGCGTTGATCAGCGCCGCCACCGTCGCGATGCCGATGATCGTCACTGTGGCGATGCGAATTCCGGCGATCATCACCGGCAGCGCCAGCGGCACCTCGACGCGGATGAAGCGCTGCCAGCCGTTCATGCCCATGCCGCGCGCAGCCTCGACAATATCGGGGTTGACGCCGTTGAGCCCGACCACGATGTTGCGCACCAGGATCACCTGGGCATAGATCACCAGCACCACGATCGCCGTCGTCGCGCCGAGGCCAAGAAACGGCACCAGCAGCACCAGCAGCGCCAGGCTCGGAATCGTGTAGAGCACATTGAGCACGCTCATCACCGGCGATTCGAGCCACTTGATACGGTTGATCAGCACGCCGAGCGGCAGTGCGATCAGCAGCGCGATCAGCAGCGCGATCGAGGTGAGCCGCAGATGCTCGCCGAAGCGCGTCGCGACGACGTCGAAGTTGTTGAGCAAATATTGCATAGCGTTAAACAGTGCATCAAAGCCGCTACGAGCTAGCGACCGGCGTATTCGCGCGCCGCAGCACATGCTGCATCGTATCGAAGGAAAGCTGTCCAACGACCTGCTGCTGCTCGTCGACGACCGCCAGCGAGTCTGTGCCTGCGCTGAGCAGCAGCGAGAGCGCCGAGCGCAGATCGTCCTCGACGTCGATGCGCGGCCCGCCAGCGCCATCACTGCGGGAAGCATCGGCGGCGCTGATCACGCTCTTGACCTTGATCAGGCTCAGATGGCGCAGCATATCGTCGGCGTTGACCAGCTGGCCCACAAAATCGTCGGCGGGCTGCGTCAAAATCTTGAGCGGCGAGTCGAACTGGATGATGTGGCCTTTGCGCATCACAATAATCTTGTCGGCCAGTCGCAGCGCCTCGTCGACGTCGTGCGTCACAAACAGAATCGTCTTGCGGAGCTTACGCTGGATCGACAGCAGCTCGTCTTGCAGACGTGTACGCGTGATCGCATCGATCGCGCCGAAAGGCTCGTCCATCAGCATGATCGCAGGATCGGCCGCCAGCGCCCGCGCAATCCCGACGCGCTGCTGCTCGCCGCCCGAGAGCTGGCGCGGAAAGCGCTTGCGGTAGTCCCGCGGCAACCCGATCAGATCCAGCAGCTCGTCGATGCGCGGGTTGATGCGCTCCAGCTTCCAGCCCAGCAGCCGGGGCACGACCGCGATATTATCTTCGATGCGCATGTGGGGAAACAGGCCGGTCTGCTGAATCACATAGCCAATCTGCCGCCTGAGCGCCGTCACGGGCACTTGCGAAACATCCGAGCCGTTGACCAGCAGACGGCCGCCGGTCGGCTCGTACAGCCGGTTGATCATCTTGAGCAGTGTGGTCTTGCCGCAGCCGGACGGTCCTAGCAGCACAATGAACTGGCCCTGCTCCACGGAGAACGAGCAGCGATCGACCGAGGGCGAGGCCGCGTTGGGAAACTGCTTCGACACATCCTCGGCGACAATAGCAAATGTGTTTGTCATACCCTAGCCAAGCAGCGCAAAAGGCGTGACAGTCGCTCCACTGCCACGCCTTTCGAACGCCTCAATTATTTGAGTAAGCCCTGCTCGGTCAAGAACTGCTTGGCAACATCGGCCGGCTCTTTCTTGTCGGGGCCGTCCACGGCGTAGTTGAGATTGGCCATGGTCTTAGCGTCGGCAAGCTTGGGAGTCAGCGCGTTGAGAATATCGGCGATCTGCGGGTTGGCATCCAGCGTATCCTGGCGGATCACCGGCGCAACCTGGTAGGGCGGATAGAACTGCTTGTCGTCTTCGAGCAGCGTCAAATCCAGGCCGCCGATCTCGCCGTCGGTGCTGAACGCGACGACCACATCGATCTCGCCGCTGGTGAGCGCGCCGTAGCGCAGCGACGGATCGAGCTGCTTGTTGTCTTTGAACTGGAAGCCGCCGTACGCGGTCTGCAAGCCCTTGACGCCGTCCTCGCGCTCGAAGAACTCGGCGGGACCGCCCAGGATCAGATCGCCGGCCTTCTGCGACAGATCCGAGTAGGTCTTGATGCCCAGCTCGTCGGAGCGGGCCTTGGTCATCGCCAGCGCCTGGTTGTTCTCGAAGGGCGACGCATCGAGCCAGGTGATCTGGAACTGCTTCTCGTACTCGCTCTTGACGGTGTTGAAGATCTCCTGGCGATCTTTCTGCGCCGGCAGCTTGAGGATCGCCTGCAAGCCGGTGCTGGTGTACTCGGGATACAGATCGATCTCGCCGTTCTTCAGCGCCTCGTGCGCCACGGCCTCGCTGGCCAGACCGAAGTTTTCCTCGACGGTAAAGCCGTTGGCCTCAAGCAGCTGCTTGTACATCTCGCCCAGAATGAACTGTTCGGTGAAGTTCTTGGAGCCGACTTTGATCGTCGCGCCGCCGCCTGCTGCGGGAGAAGCTGCCGCACTACCTGAGGGCGATGCGGCTTCGGAGGCCGCCGGCGATTGTTCTGTGGTGGCTGAGGTTTGTGAGGTTGCTGTGCCGCTGGTCGATCCGTCGGTTGTCGTGCCTGATTGTCCACAGGCGGTCATGATAAAGGCCAGGACGAGCAGCAGGCCCAGAATGCGGGGCCACGAACCTTTGTGTTGCATAAAAGTACCTCTCATAAGAGCTAGAAGTGCCAGATCCACTACCTGGCAGAGACGGACGCGGCGCGCTGCATTCCGGCGAGGAGCGCATCGGCCAGAAGTGCCAGCAGCGCAATCGGGATCGTGCCGGCCAACGTAATGCCCAGATTATTGACGGCAAAGCCGCGCTGGATGAACTCGCCGAGGCCGCCGCCCGCGATGTACGCGGCCAGCGAGGCGCTAGCGATCACCTCGATCGTTGCAATTCGCACGCCAGCAATCACCACCGGCAGCGCCAGCGGAAACTCGACCGAGCGCAGCACCTGCGGAGCGGCCATGCCCATGCCGTAAGCCGCCTCGATCACTGCGCGATCGACGGAGCGAAAGCCGGCGTAGGTGTTGATCAAGATCGGCGGGCAGGCCAGCACGGTCAGCGCGATCAGCGAGGGCCGAAAACCAATCCCGAGGTAGGGCAGCGCCAGAAAGAGCACAGCCAGACTCGGCACGACGCGCAGCGCGTTGGCGACGTTGATCACCGACTGCGCCACGGCGCGGCGCCTGGCTGCCCAGATGCCGAGCGGCACGCAGAGCACCAGCGCAACGATCAGCGCCGTCACGCTCAGCTGAAGATGCTCGACCAGCGCCTCGCCAAAGGCCGATTGATTGTCGCGAAAGTAGGCGAATGCTCCCCGTAGCTCGTCCATAGCCTCCACACTGCTTCAGGATGGCTTTCAAGGGTGCGCCGTCAAGCAAGGGGGCTGAAGCCTGCGTCCGCTGCCTCTGCTGTGCAGCGCGGGGACGAAGTGCAGCGTTGGTTGCGCACCCAACATCCTTTACATCATAGCACCATTCCGCAACCGCACCCGAAATCGACAGGGAGTTGAAAGGCCCTCGTTGGACAGGCCCTCATCCCCAGCGCTCACGCGCCACCCCTTCTCCAGGCCCAGAGGGCGCCCCCCATAGGAGAAGGGAGGAAAGGCGGTACTTCCCTTTGTTCCTCGTTAGGTTCTAGGTTCTGGGTTCGTTGTCCCCTTTGTCCCCTTTGTTCCCTTGTTCCTTCGTCCCGTCACGGCACTTGCAGCACGATCTTGCCGAAGTTCGCGTTCGTCTCCATGTAGCGATGCGCCTCGGCCGCGTCCTTGAGATCGAAGACACGATCGATGATCGGCCGCACGCTGCCCTGCTCCAGCAGCGGCACTACCTGCCGGGCAAACGCTTGCGTTACGGCCAGCTTTTCTTCCAGCGGCCGTGCGCGCAGCACCGTGCCGACGACATGCAGGCGTTTGCGCTGGATCACACTCAGATCGACCTCGGCTTTAGCGCCGCCCATCAGCCCGATCAGCACCAGACGTCCGCGTGTAGCCAGCGCGTTCAGATTATCGGCAAGGTATGCGCTGCCGATGAAATCCAGGATCACATGCACGCCGTTGCTCGCGGTATGCTGGGCCACACTAGCCGCCCAGTCGTCGGCGCTGAGACCAACGTCCAGGCCCAGCTCACGAGCGGCGTCCAGCTTCTGAGCTGTGCGGGCGGTGCCCAGGCTCGTGCCGCCGACCGCGCGGATCAGCTGCACGGCGGCTGTGCCCACGCCTGAGCCAACCGCGTGAACCAGCACACGCTCGCCGGGAACGAATCCGGCCTGCGTAAACAGCGCGTCGTGAGCGGTCATAAATACCTCGGGAACAGCAGCAGCCTCGATCCAATCAAGATTTTCCGGGATCGGCACGGCCATGCGCTCGGTCGTGAGCACATACTCGGCATAGCTGCCGCCGCCGACCAGCCCAAACACTCGATCGCCGGGACGCAGCTTCTCAACCAGTGGCCCGACCGCATCGACCTCTCCGGCAAACTCCAGGCCCAAAATATTTTCAGGCGCGCCAAACGGCGCCGGATAGCGGCCCGCGCGCTGAAGCATGTCGGCTCGATTGAGCGCTGTCGCCCGCACGCGGACCCGAACCTGATCGGCGACCGGCTCCGGGGTTGGCACGTCGTGCAGCTGTAGCACCTGCGGCTCGCCGGGCTGAGTAATCACAATCGCTTGCATTGCTGGCTCCACCAGAACTAAGATAGACGCTCCTTGTACAATACCAGCAAACGAAGAACCAGGAATCAACCGGGAACAAAAGAACAAAGGAACAAGCGAACAAAAGTAGATTGATCATATGTTTGTTCGTTTGGTTTCCTTGTTCCTTGGTTTGCCCGAAGGACCTCATTATGACAACCTTCGCAGCGAATCCCGCGCCGATCGAGGTCGCCGCGGTCAGCAAGATCTTTCCCGGCGGCGTTCAGGCGCTCAACCAGGCCAGCTTCACGATCGCGGAGGGCGAGCGAGCGTGCCTGCTGGGACCAAACGGCGCCGGCAAAACCACGATTATTCGCCTGCTGACCGGCGCGCTCAATCCGACCGCCGGCACGACGCGGATCTATGGCGCCACGGCGCGCGAGCCCGCCTTCCTGGCGGCTAAACGCCGCGTCGGGATTGTGCCGCAAGGGCCGGGCATGTACCGCGACATCAAGGTCGGCGAGTACCTGCGGCTGGTGCAGCAGCTCTACGATCGCGGCGATGTTGGCGAGGTCGTGGTGGCGTTTGGTCTGAGCGAGTACCAGGAACGGCCGATGGCGCAGCTGTCGGGCGGCTACCAGCGACGGCTGGCGCTGGCGGCGGCATTGCTGCCCGCGCCGGATCTGCTGCTGCTCGACGAGCCGACCGTCGGCCTTGATCCGGTTGCGGCCCGTGAAGTCCACGATTATCTGCGCTCGGTGATGGTCGGCCGCACGACGCTGCTGTGTACGCACAACCTGGCCGAGGCCGAGGCGCTCTGCGAAAGCGCGATCATTCTGCAAAATGGCCGCGTGCTGCTGCATGACCGCATCGAAAACCTGCGCCGCCGGACGCAGCCGCAGATTGCGCTGGAGGCGCTCGAAGGGCCGCAGCGACTGCTGGACGCGCTTACACACCTCAACCATCCCGCCGCGCTGGTGGATGGGCAGGTGCGTCTGCTGCTGAGCGAGCCGCAGCAGCAGGTGCCGGAGCTGCTGCGCGCGCTGCTGGCGGCGGAGCTCAACGTGTATGAGTGCCATACCATCACGCCCAGCCTGGAAGATCTCTTTTTAGACATCGTGGGAGGTAGCCATGATCGCGCGTGAGGTTCGCATTCTGATGGCCAAAGAGTGGCGGCATCTACTCCGCAGCCGGGGCGCGATGCTGACCGCGCTCTTTTTGCCGGTGCTTTTTCTGCTGATTATTCCGGGTACCCAGATGCTGGCGCTCACCGCAGGCGCGGACCTCAGCAATAACCCGCCTCTGCCCGCTGACGCGCAGCTCCCGCCTGGGCTGGCCGCGCTCGACGACGATCCTAAGGCGGTCATGCGCGTGCTGCTGCTGCCGCTCTTCGTGACGATCGGCGGGCTGATGGTGCCGTCGATCACCGCGATCTACACCATGATCGCCGAGCGCGAAAACCGCACGATTGAGCTGCTGGTTGCGCTGCCGGTGCGCATCGGGCAGATCTTGCTGGCCAAGCTGCTGGTGATCGTGCTGCTGGCGGGCGGGATCACCTTTACGCTCTTTTTGATCGACGCCGTGCTGATCCTGCTGCTCGGCATCGGCTCGCTCAGCTATGTGCTAAGCCTGCTGGTGCTGCTGATCACGGCGCTGGCCTACTCGACCGCCAGCGCGCTGCTGCTGAGCCTACTGGCGCGCGACTTTCGCACAGCCAATAATCTCAGCGGCGCGCTGCTAGTGCCGACCATTTTTCTGTGTGTCGGCGTGCTCTTGTTTGTGCCCGGCGGCGGCTTTCAGATCCTGCTGCTGGCGGCGCTGTTTGTGCTGGCCGCCGTGATCGCCACCGTGGTCGCGCTGCGGGTAGTGACCTTCGAGCGGCTACTCCGCTGAGTCCGGCTCGGTGGGAGCGCGCAACCGGCTAAGAAACACAAAGCCCACCGTTCCCGCGATCAACGACGCGATCAAGATCGAGAATTTGGCGGCTGACAGCAGATCGGGATCGCCGAAGCCTAGCGACGCGATGAACAGCGACATCGTAAAGCCGATGCCTGCCAGAATGCCCGTGCCGGTCATATGTCGCCAGGTCACGCCCGGCGGCAGCACCGCCAGCCCGCTGCGCACCGCCAGCCACGATGCGCCCAGCAGTCCGATCGGCTTGCCCAGCACCAGGCCAAAGATCACGCCCAGCGCTACAAACAGCGTCTCGCCGCCAAGATTTCCCAGCGAGAGCGTCACGCCGGCGTTGGCCAGCGCGAAGATCGGCATGATCAGAAACGAGACCCAGTTGTGCAGCGAGTGCTCCATCTTTTGCAGCGGAGCCTGCACCTGCTCGCATAGCTCTTCCAGCTCGATCACCACGCTCTGCTGTCGCTCATCGGTCAGCATCGGCGTCGGCTGAAGATCGCCCTGCTGGAACTCGTGAACCAGACTGTGGACACGCTCGACAAAGGTCGGGCCGTCGATGCGGTTGCGGGCCGGGATCGTCAGCGCGATCAGCACGCCCGCGATCGTGGCATGAACGCCCGACTCGAGAAACGCGACCCAGACGATCAGGCCCAGCCCGATGTACAGCGGAAAATTGCGGATGCCGAAGATATTCGCCAGCACCAGCAGCGCCAGCACCGCAAAGCCCACGCCCAGCGCCATAAAGTTAATCCCGGCCGAGTAGAAGAACGCGATCACCAGCACCGCGATCAGATCGTCGACGATCGCCACAGCCGTCAGAAAGATCTTCAGCGCAAACGGAATCCGGTTGCCGAGCAGCGCCAGGCAGCCCAGCGCAAACGCAATATCGGTCGCCATGGGCACGCCCCAGCCGTGCGCGCCGGCACGACCGACGTTGAGCAGCATATAGATCGTCGCCGGCACTACCACGCCGCCCACCGCCGCAACGATCGGCAGCGCCGCCGCGCGCATCTCCGACAGCTCACCGACGCTGACCTCACGCTTAATCTCCAGGCCAACCAGAAAGAAAAAGATCGCCATCAGGCCATCGTTGATCCAGTGCAGCAGATCTTCTCGCAGCGTGAGCGGCCCAACCGTGATGCCGATCTCGGTATGCAGCAGATCGTTGTAGACCTGCGCCAGCCCTGAGTTTGCCACCACCAGCGCCACAACGGTCGCCAGGATCAGCACAATCCCGCTCGAAGCGGAGCGATTGATGAACTTCTGCATCGGGCCGAGGATGCGCGCGATCGGGGTGACGCTCCAATGCGGCGCTAAAAAATTTCGTTGAGCCATTCGCTCCCCTCCATTCCAAAAATATAGTCCGGCAACACAAAAAGAGGCAGCACAACGCAGTGTGACAGCCTCCACCATGCCCGGAATTCAGGTTCCGAGCGCCCTATTCACTTCCAAAATCGGGATCGCCTCTGTTCCAATTGTAACAAAATAGATAGACAATCGTCAATGTGTTCATCAAGACCCAGAGCTGTGGGCGTGATGCGCGTCGGCTACTCACAGCTCATCGGACACCCCAAGCTGCTCAAGGATCTGCGCGTCGATGGGCGGCGGTGCGAGAGGCGGAACATACAGCGTTGAGACAGCGGTGACCGGCGCGTGCGGCAGTTGATCCAGCGACAGCTTGACGATCACCGGATCTTGTGTCGGCAGGCCAGGCGCCTCATAGATCGTGACACGATGCTCGGCCGGGTAGCACTGCCGCAGCCTGGCCTCCAGGATCGCCAGCCCTTTAGCCGGATTCAGCGTTGCATCGACTACAGTGCGATGACCGATCACACCTACCTGCCAGAGAATCAACGGCGTCGACGGATCGAAGCGCCGGGGCCGCAGCAAAAAATCTGTCGCCTCGTAGCTCTGGCAGCCGCGCTCACCAGGGTCCAGATCCAGATCCGCGAACAAACAATCCTCGGCCGAGATTCCGGGCAGCACCGTTACCGCGTAGCCCTCCGCCCGACCCTGCCGCACCAGGTCGCGCGTGGGCGTGACGAAAACGCTTGGATGGCCATAGAAGGCGGCGCACACGCTGCTGCCGGCCCGCACCGCGTCGAGGATGTGCTCGGTTATGGCGCGGTAAACATCCAGCCGATCGCGCTGCGACCTGTAGAAGCCGGCCAGCGACTCGGCGCGTGGATTCAGCGAGCGCAGCCACTGCTCCGCCAGCGCGTGCGGCACCAGAAAGAAAACCTGGTCGGCACTGGCAATCCGCGCCTGCGCCTCGGCGGTGAGCTGAGACATCAGCGTAATGCCCGTGCCGACAATCGCCAGCGATCCGCGCTTCATTGACCAGAAAGCAGTTTCACGAACTCAGCCTCAAGCCTTAATTCCTTCGTCCCAGGGTTGTAGGAACTATCGGGGCCAAGGTCCACTTTTATCGGATCATCAGTTTTCAGCAACACAT
>DASWTW010000514.1:0-19648 GCA_036401895.1 Herpetosiphonaceae bacterium
AGATGCACATCTCTCGAAGAATGCAGATGCTGGTGCTACTGGTTCTGCTAAGCGTATTAACCGCGTGCGGCTCCGGCACCACGGGCGGCACGACGACCGGCACTGCCACCGGCGCCGAGGGCAGCGCCGCACCTGCCGCCAGCGGCTCGGCAGCACCTCAAGGCAGCACTGCCGCGACAGGCGAAACCGTAACCATCCGCTGGGGCTTCTGGGGCGAGCCCGGCGAAAAAGCCACGCATGAGAAGGTCGCGCAGGCTTTTATGCAGGAGCACCCCGAGATCAAGATCGAGATCTGGCACCAGCCGTGGGGCGACTACTTTACCAAGCTGCAAACGCTGTGGGCCAGCGGCGACACCGCAACGATCCCGGATGTGATGTTCCTCTTCCCGGTCCCGCGCTACGCTGCCGACGGCGTGCTCGAAGATCTTGACCCGTGGATCGAGAAGGGCGGCGTGCAGACCGATGACTACTGGCCCGCGCTACTGGAGTCGGTCAAGTACGACGACAAGATCTATGGCCTGCCCCGCGACATCGGCCTGGAAGTGCTCTACTACAACAAGCAGATCTTTGACGAGGCCGGCGTGGCCTATCCCACCGACAGCTGGACCTGGGACGATCTCAAGACAGCCGCGCAGAAGCTGACGGTCGTCGAGGGCGGCGGACGCGTCGCGCGCTATGCGCTGGGCATGGAGGGCGGCAAGTACAGCCTCTGGATCAACCAGAACAAGGGCAGCCTCCTCGACGACATGCGCAACCCGTCGAAGTGCACCATGACCGAGCCCGCAGCGGCCGACGCGATCAAGTTCTTCTCCGACATGATGAACGAAAATCAGGCCATGCGCGACGCCAACCTGAGCCAGGCGGGCGGTGACGCGGCCGTGTTCCAGAGCAACCAGGTCGCGATGATCGTCCAGAACGCTAGCCGCATCTCGGCCTTCAACGAGGCGGCTATGAACTACGACGTCGCGCCGGTGCCGATCCCGAGCGGCGGGCAGCGCTCGGCCAGCGCGGGCGGCGCGGCCTGGTCGATGAGCAGCAGCAGCCAGCACAAAGAGGCCGCCTGGACCTTCTTAAGCTGGCTCCAGAGCACGGACGACGGCCAGCGGCTCTACACCGAGTCCGGCGAGATCTTCCCGGCGCTTCAGTCCACCGCCAAATCCGCCGCCTTTTTGCAGGCGCAGAAGCCGCCGACCAATCGCCAGGCGTTTCTGACCGAGGGCGAGAACGCGCGCGTCGGGCGCTTCGGGTACTTCCCGGAGTGGGGCGAGCTCGAAGATTCGGTGATCGTCCCAGGCTTGCAGCGCATCTGGGCGGGAGAGGCCACGCCCGATCAGGTACTTCCCGAGATCTGCGGGCAGGTCGATAGCTTCCTCAAAGAGCGCGGCTATCCCAAGCAGTAAGCCCTCAATCCACCGGCAGGAAGGCGGGAGAACAAAAACAAATCAAGGTAGCTTCTTTGTTCGCTTGTTCATTTGTTCCCTTGTTCCTTCGCCCCTGCCGGTGTTTCTCCTGAGCAGGTAATCATGGCGTTGCAACCAAAATCCAAATCCGTCACCGGCGACTCGACGATCGGCGGGCAGCGCGGGGCTTTTGCACGCTGGCGCCAGGCCGGCCGCTGGAATCCCAACCGGCAGAACGAGGCCTACCTGTTTCTGCTGCCCAGCCTGATCGGCCTGCTGCTCTTCACCGCGCTGCCGATAGTAGGAGCGCTGATCCTGAGCCTGGTGCGCTGGAATCTGGTGGGCGCGCCGGTCTTTGTCGGCCCGGCCAACTACATCGAGATTTTGACGCGCGACCAGATCTTTCGCAAAGCCTTTGCCAACACGCTCTACTTTGTGGTCACGGTCGTGCCGCTCCAGCTGGCGATCGGGCTGGCGCTGGCTGTGG
This sequence comes from Herpetosiphonaceae bacterium, assembly GCA_036401895.1. Taxonomy (GTDB): domain Bacteria; phylum Chloroflexota; class Chloroflexia; order Chloroflexales; family Kallotenuaceae; genus LB3-1. The sequence goes on from DASWTW010000514.1 coordinate 1,888, forward strand.
CGCTCAACCAGGCGATTCGCGGCATTCAGATCTACCGCGTGATCTACTTCATGCCGGTTGTTACCAGCATCGTCGCGGCCGCGCTGGTCTTTCAGTGGATGTTCAACCGCGACTTCGGCGTGATCAGCGCGGCGATCTGGTGGCTCGGCGAGTCGACCGGAACCAACATCGCGCCGCCCGACTGGCTGAACAGCAGCGCCTGGGCCAAGCCCGCGATTGTGCTGCTGACGCTCTGGAAAAACGTAGGCTTTACGATGGTGATCTATCTGGCCGGATTGCAGGCCGTGCCGCCTGAGCTGTACGACGCCGCCAAAGTCGACGGCGCGAGCGGCTGGCAGCGCTTCCGCAACATCACGATGCCGCTGATCAGCCCGACAACCTTTTTCCTGCTGGTGATTCAGATGATCGGCGCGTTCCAGCTCTTCAGCGAGCCCTTCGTTATGTCACGTGGACAGGGCGGCCCTGCGCAGGCCACGCTCACGATCGTGTTTTACATCTACCAGAACGCCTTCAGGTTCGGCAATATGGGCAAGGCCGCCGCGATCGCCTGGGTGCTGTTCGTGTTTATCTTCGTCTGCACGCTGATCCAGAATCGGCTTCAGCGGCGCTGGGTTCACTACGAAGCGGGAGAAGGCTAATGCAAGCAGCTGCGCCAGCCCGACGACCACGACCAGTCACGAATCTGCTGTTGCACCTGTTCCTGATCGCGGGCAGCATCGCAATGCTGCTGCCGTTCATCTGGATGCTCAGCACATCGCTCAAAACGCCGCCGCAGATCTTCACCTATCCTCCGGTCTGGCTGCCCGATCCGATCGCGTGGCAGAACTACCGCGAGACGGTCTCGGTGATGCCGTTTGGTCGCTTCTATCTCAACAGCCTGATCGTCGCGAGCAGCATCACGGTCTTGCAGCTGCTGACCTCGTCGCTGGCGGCGTTTGCGTTTGCCCGGCTGCGCTTTCGGGGCAGCAACGCGCTGTTTCTGCTCTACCTGGCCACGCTGATGATCCCGTTTCAGGTCACGATGCTGCCCAACTTCATCCTGATGAGCTGGCTGCGCTGGTTCGACACCTACCAGGCGCTGATCCTGCCGCCGGCCTTCTCGGCCTTCAGCACCTTTTTGCTGCGCCAGTACTTTCTGGGCTTGCCGCTCGACCTCGACGAGGCCGCGCGTATCGACGGCGCGTCGTCGTTTCGCATCTGGTGGCAGATCGTGCTGCCGCTGAGCGGGCCGGTGCTCGCGGCGCTGACGATATTCGTCTTTCTCAACAACTGGAACGATTTTCTATGGCCGCTGGTGATCACGGACTCGATCGAGATGCGCACGCTGCCGGTCGGTCTGAGTATTCTGCAAGGCCAGTACAGCGTGCGCTGGAATCTGCTGATGGCCGGCTCGGTGATCGCCATGCTGCCCGTGCTGATCGTGTATATCCTGGGCCAGAAGTGGTTTATCCAGGGCTTTACGATGTCCGGCCTGGGCGGGCGGTAACATTCCCTTCTTGTATCTCGGGCGTGATACATCACGTCCCTACGAACTAACGGCGATGAGAATCTTGCGATCGACGCGACAACTGAGATCGATGCGAGTCTGGCATGCGCTCGGGGTTATCGTGGTGCTGAGCGCTGCCGGCTGTTCGCCGCTGACCGCCGGACCCTTCCCCGCCGCCGATCAGCCGATCCACGCGCCCGCAAGCGTGCCGGTCGATGTCGAGCAGCGCGCGCTGAAGGAGCCGGACCAGCCTTGCGACAACACCTTTGTCGCGCATGATCTGCCGCACACGACGACGGTTCCCGGCGATCAAGTGGAGATGTTCGAGGCTAACGGCGCGGGCGTGGCGATCAACGATCTGGATCGCGACGGCGACCTTGACGTCGTGCTGGCCAATCACCATGATCCCAACACAATTCTTTGGAACGACGGCGGTCTGCAATTCCGGGCCGAGCGTATGGAGCACGGCGACTCGCGAGCGGTCAACAGCGTGGATGTGGACGGCGACGGCTGGCTGGATCTGGTCTTTACCCGGCGCATGAGCGCCCCCAACTACTGGCGTAACACAGGAGCACAGAGCGGCGCGCGCTTCGCGCTTGAGCTGCTGCCCGACATCTACAAGCCGGCTAACGCCATGAATTGGGCCGATCTCGACGGCGATACCGATCTCGATCTGATCGCCGGCTCGTACGACGCGGGGCTGCTGGCGGATCAGGGCAACAGCTTTTTGCTCGGCAACGGCGCGGGCGTGTACGTCTACGAGAATCGCGGCGATCGTTTCAAGGCCACGCGTCTGGCGTCCAAAGCCCAGGCGCTGGCGATCGCGCTCGTGGATCTTAACCGCGACAGCCGCAGCGACATCGTGGTCGGCAACGATTTTGGGGTCTACGATGGCGCCTGGGAGCGGCAGGCAGACTCCTGGGTTGTGACACAGCCCTTCTCGACGACCAGCCACAGCACGATGAGTCTCGACGCCGGCGACATCGACAACGACGGCAGCCCCGAGCTGTTCTCGACCGATATGAAGCCCTACAATCACGACGTCGCAACGCTGGCAATCTGGCGGCCGCTGATGGCGCAGATGTGGGAGCCCACGCTCAAAGGCGATCCGCAGATCGCCGAGAACACGCTCCAGGTGCGCGGCGAGGATGGTCGCTTTCGCAACCAGGCGTATGCGCGCGGCGTGGACGCGACCGGCTGGAGCTGGTCGGGCAAGTTCGGCGATCTCGACAACGATGGCTGGCTGGATCTGTACGTCGTCAACGGCATGATCGAGGCCGAGATCTTCAGCTACCTGCCAAATCACGAGCTGGTCGAGGCGAATCAGGCGCTGCGCAACGACGGCGACGGCTACTTCACGCCCCGGCCCGACTGGCAGCTCGGCTCGACACGCAGCGGACGCGGCATGAGCATGGCCGATCTCGACGGCGACGGCGATCTAGATATTGTGGTCAATAATCTGCGCGGCGCGGCTCAGCTCTTCGAGAACCGGCTGTGTAGCGGCGATGGCCTCGAGGTGGATCTGCGCTGGCCCGGCAGCAAGAACACCCACGCGATCGGCGCGACACTGGCGCTGCATACCGACGGCAGCACGCTCTACCGCGATGTGCGCGCGGCCAGCGGCTATCTTTCGGGCGACCCGGCGCGTATTCACTTTGGCGTACCAGCAGGCGCTGAGATCCGCAGCCTGGATGTGATCTGGCCCGACGGCTCGCTCTCGACGATCGAGCGCCCAACACCGCGCACGCTGCTGGCGATCACTCGCCGCTGAGGCAGGAAACCAAGCTATGAGCACACCTGAAGCTACTTTACACACGCCCAAACTCCCGATCTTGACGCTGCTGCATCCACGGGCGCAGACACGCGCGGTCTTTGCGGCGCTGATCCTTGGCTTGCTGGCGGCAGTGCTGGCGGTGAGGCTGGTCGACGTGCCGGTGTGGGGCGCTTCGGCGGGCGTGCTGGCGCTGCTGCTGGTGCCGGGTATCCAAAAATGGCGGGCAGATCGGTCGCGCTACGGTACCGTGACGATGGTGCTGAGCATTCTGCTGGCGGCGCAGGGCTTTCACAGCATCGAGCATGGCGCGCAGTGGGTGCAGTATCATCTGCTGCACTGGCCGCCGTTCATCTCCAACGGCCTGATCTCCGCTGCCAACGCCGAGTGGGTACACTTCGTCTGGAACTGGGCGGTGGTCTTCGCAACGATCTACCTGGTGCGCGGCGGCATGCGTAATCTCTGGGCCTGGCTGCTGCTGATCTGGGCAACGGCGCACGCGCTTGAGCACGCCTATATGTTTGTGCGCTACCTGGATCTCGTGCGCGAGCTCCAGCAGCTCGGCTTTCCGCAGCTTTCGGCGCAGGGCCTGCCCGGCGTGCTGGGTCGTGACGGCTGGCTGGCGCGCAGCGAGCTGACGCAGGGAACGTTTCTGTGCCGTCTGCCGGGCGTCACCACCGCGATTCGGCTGGATGTGCATTTTTGGTGGAACATCGGCGAGATCCTGCTGCTGCTGCTGGCGGCGGACCGATTTTTGCGCGCGCGCTTCACGCCGGATCGCGCATCCGGCTGATGCGAGGTGAGCAGCGCCACGGCTGCAAGCCACACAAACAACATGGTAGAATTGATCGCGCGGGCCGTGGCCCGCGTCTGTTTGTGGCAAAGGAGCAATTCCGTGGCAATCTATCGCACAATGGTGCGCGGCAAAATTCACCGAGCAACAGTTACTGCCGCCGACCTGCACTATATAGGCAGCATCACGATCGACTCGACGCTTCTGGAGGCAGCAGATATTTTGCCCTTCGAGCGCGTGCAGGTGGTGGATGTGACCAACGGGCAGCGGCTCGAAACCTACACGATCGCGGGAGAGCCCGGCAGCGGCGTGATCCAGCTCAACGGCGCGGCGGCGCATCTCGTCAACGTCGGCGACCTGGTGATTATTATGGCCTACGCGCAGGTCGAGGAGCCGGTGCCCGACGGCTGGCAGCCTAACGTCGTGCTGGTCGACGAGCACAACGCGATCACCGAGGTGCGGCGGCTACGACCGCAGGGCGGCCTGACCGGCTGCTGATCGCATATCCGCGACGAGCGAAACGTGAGTGAGCGGCGACTGGCATGACCAGCCGTCGCTCACGTGCTTTCGGCGATCTGCTGCACGGTCTCCAGTGTGTCGATCTCAGCGGCGGATTTGTCGCGACGCCAGCGCACGATGCGTGGGAAGCGCAGCGCGTAGCCGCTTTTGTGCCGCGCCGAGGGCTGCACTGTATCGAAGGCGATCTCCAGCACGATCTCGGGCTCGACCAGCTTGACGCGGCCAAAGTCGCGGATCGTATGCGCGGTGAACCAGTCAGTCAGCTCCTGGATCTCGGCGTCGGTCAGGCCGCTGTACGCCTTGCCCACGTTGAGCAGCTCGGGATCGTCGGCTGAGCGCCGCACAGCAAAGGTGTAATCGCTGAGGAAGCGCCGCCGCGCGCCGTTGCCGACCTCGGCCGCCGTGACGACTACGTCGAGCGTGGCCAGCGCCTTCTTGACCTTCAGCCACTCCCGGCCACGCCGCCCCGGCTTGTAGCGCGAGTCGGGATCTTTGATCATCAGCCCTTCGTTGTTGCGCGCCCGCGCCTGGTCGAAGAGCGCGTCGATGCGATCGGTGTATTTGATCAGCAGTTGCAGCGACGGCACTACCGTAGCCGCGATCATGCCGTCCAGCGGCTGCTCGCCGCCATAGGGCAGGATCAGATCTTCCAGCCGCACGCGCCGCATGTAGAGCGGATCGTCGAGCAGCACCGCGCCATCCTGATACAGAATATCGTAGCCGATGAAGACGACCGGCGTTTGCTCCAGCAGCTCGGCGCCGACATCCTTGCGGCCCAGGCGCGCCTGAAGCGCCTTGAAGGGCAAGATCTTGCCGCCGCGCGCCGCCAGAATCTCGCCGTCGAGAATCCACTCGCCCGGCAGCTCGCTCAGCGCCGCGACCACCTCCGGGAAGCGATGCGTGATCTCGTCCAGCGTGCGCGAGTAGAGCGCGACGCGATCGCCCTGTTTGTGCGCCTGCGCCCGCACGCCGTCGTACTTGTCCTCGACAAAGAACGGCCCGGCGATGTTTTTGCGAATCTCCTCGGGCTCCGCGATCGGCGAGGCCAGCATAAACTTGAGCGGATGAAACAGCCGCATCTGGGCCTCGTCCAGCCGTCCATACCGGGCCAGCACCGCCGTCTCACCGATGTCGCCGATCAGCATGTTGGCGCGCTGCACCTGCGCGACAGGCACCTCCACCGCGCGCGCCAGCGCATCCTCGACCAGCCCTTCTTGCAGGCCGATGCGCAGGTCGCCGCCCAGCATCAGCTTGATAAAATACACGCCTTCCAGCGGCGTCAGGCGCTCCAGCGTCGCAACGATAATCGGCAGCTTCTTGGATGGGCCGCGCGCCGTGTGGAGCTGCTCATAGATCGCCATCAGATCGGACAGCGTCAGCGTTGGTACTGTGGCGCCATAGCCCGGCAGCAGCAGCTGCGCGGCGCGGCCAGTCTCGCCGTGCTCGACCACCAGCCGACTCCAGGTTGCGGGCTCGGCACCCGTGAGCTGAAGCACAGCATCGCGAATCACCGCGCCGCCGACGTTGAGCACACGCTGATCCGAGAGCGGAAAGGGCGTGCCGGCGAAGAAACGCGCCGCCAGCATCAGATCGGCGTCGGTGAGCTGGGCAAAAAACGCTTTGAGCAGCGCGGCTTTTTCAAGCTTTTTGGTAGTTGCGGCGACTTGCTCGCACACGTGGGCAAATTCAACAAACAGCATCTTTTCCTCAGAGTCTCGGGGCATCGCCGCGATCAAGTATAACGCATACGCTAAGCGAGGGAGCAACGCTCATGCCAGCGCGCCTGTGATTGACGTACGGCAGTTCGCTGCGCTATCATCGCAGTCACACTCCCCGCAATGACATCGTCGTCGAGAAGGAGGCTCTATGATCGCCCAACCGCCGCGCCAGCGCCGCCCGATCCTTCGTCAGCGCCTGCTCAACCTTGCGATCCTGTTGTTCGTCGTGCTCGCCCTCATCATGGTGCCCCGATTGCGAGAAGCTACCGGGCAAACGACCACGCCGATCTACAAAGATCCCGCCGCGCCGATCCCTAACCGTGTGGCGGACCTGCTGTCGCGCATGACGCTCGACGAGAAGATCGGCCAGATGACGCAGCCGGATCGCGGCTCGCTCACTACCGAGTCCGACATCGCCACCTACTACCTGGGCTCGATCCTCAGCGGCGGCGGCTCCGCGCCGTCGCCCAACACGCCGACCGCCTGGGCCGATATGTACGATCGCTATCAGCGCATCGCGCTCTCGACGCGGCTGGGCATCCCGATGATCTACGGCATCGATGCGGTACACGGCCACAACAACGTCTACGGCGCGACGATCTTTCCGCATAACATCGGCCTGGGCGCCACCCGCAACCCGGCACTGATCCAGCAGGTCGGCCGCGCAACCGCCGAGGAAGTCGCCGGCACCGGCATTGACTGGACCTTCGCGCCCTGTCTGTGTGTTGCCCGCAACGAGCGCTGGGGCCGCACCTACGAGAGCTACGGCGAAGATCCCGAGATTGCGCGCGCCATGACGACGATCGTCACCGGCCTGCAAGGGAGCAGCCTCAACCAGCCCGGCTCGATCCTGGCGACGGCCAAGCACTGGGTCGGCGATGGCGGCACCACCGCTGGCGATGATCAGGGCAATACCCAGATCAGCGAGGCCGAGCTGCGGCGGCTGCACATCCCGCCCTACGTCGACGCGATCGGAAAAGGCGTCGGCTCGGTGATGATCTCCTACAGCAGCTGGAACGGCCAGAAGCTGCACGGCCACAAGTATCTAATCACCGACGTGCTCAAAGGCGAGCTGGGCTTCAGCGGCTTTGTGGTCTCGGATTGGGCCGGCATCGATCAGCTGCCCGGCGATTATCCCAGCGATGTGCGGAGCTCGATCAACGCCGGCATCGATATGGTGATGGTGCCGCACAACTACCAGCTTTTCACCAGCACGCTGCGCAGCGAGGTCAACGCGGGCACGGTGCCGCTGTCGCGCATCGACGACGCCGTGCGCCGGATTCTGACCAAGAAGTTCGAGCTGGGCCTGTTCGAGCAGCCGCTCACCGATCGCAGCTACACCGCGACGATCGGCTCGGCCGCGCACCGAGCGATCGCGCGCGATGCAGTACGCCAGTCGCTGGTACTGCTCAAGAATACCAACAACATTCTGCCGCTTTCCAAGAGCGCCAGGATCTTCGTCGCGGGCAAGAACGCCGACGACATCGGCAACCAGAGCGGCGGCTGGACGATCTCGTGGCAAGGCGGCAGCGGTAACACTACGCCCGGCACGACGATCTTGCAGGGCATTCGTAACACGGTCGCGCCCGGCACCACGGTGACCTACAACAAAGGCGGACGCGGCGCGGCCGGACACGACGTGGCGGTTGTGGTGATCGGCGAGAAGCCTTACGCCGAGGGCCAGGGCGATGCGCCGTCGTATCTGGGGCTGGATCAAGACGACAAGAACACGCTGAATACCGTCAAGCGCTCGGGCGTGCCGATGGTGGTGGTGATGGTCTCGGGCCGTCCGCAGATCATCAGCAGCGAGATCGGTAGCTGGCAGGGGCTGATCGCGGCGTGGCTGCCCGGCACCGAGGGCCAGGGCGTCGCCGATGTGCTCTTTGGCGACTACCGGCCGACCGGCAAGCTGCCGCACTCCTGGCCGCGCTCCGAAGCCCAGATCCCGATCAATGTCGGCGACGCCGCCTACGATCCGCTCTTTCCCTACGGCTTCGGGCTGACCTATCCTGTCGCGCAAACTTCGCTACCGCTGACAGCCAGCGAATAGCAACTTGCGACGCAGTTCCAGGACGGGAGCAAATCCCGTCCTGGTTGCTCCATCGAAAGCCGGATTACGAACACATGTAGCTCATTGTACACTGGCCATACCCGATCTTCACAACTGCCCACATCAACCAGAAAGGCCATCCCAATGACGCATCATGTGAAGAGTCCCCGCAGCTTTACTCTGTTGCTCCTATTTATCTTGAGCTGTGTAGCTCTACTTCCCGCACAGCAAGTACCCGCGCAAGCCGCAGCGCTGCCCGCACCGGCCGCTGCTCCCCAGCAGCTCCCCGCGCTGTTTGGGATCGAAATGCACTCGGCAACCAATGGCTGGATTGTCGGCAATTACCGGACGATCCTGCACTGGAACGGCAGGTACTGGCGGCAAATCCCAACGCCCGATCATGTTGGGGCGGTCTATGATGTGAGCATCTTGAACGCGACCGATGCCTGGGCGATCGCCGGCGAGGGGCAAGGCGACGTGGTGCTGCGCTGGAACGGCAGCAGCTGGCAGCCAATCGGCCTGCCCCCACACACGGCCGACCTGCTGACGATCGACATGTTGTCGCCGACGCTGGGCTGGATCGGCGGATATGGCGGGCCGTATACCTGGAATGGCGTCCTCTGGGCCAAAGATGCGGACGTATTCGAGGTCTACGCTAGCGCCGCGCTCTCGCCGACCGATGTGTGGATGGGCGGGCGCAGTCTGTATCGCTACAATGGCACAACGTGGACCTTCTACGATAACAAAGGTGTTCATTCCCAGGACATGATGTTTTCGTCTCCGACTGACGGCTGGATCGTGGGCGGCGCGATCACCTTCTGCTATCAGGGCGACTGTATCTACGAAGGCGCGACTGGCCACTGGGACGGCAATAGTTGGGTGCGCGTTGCGATGGAAAATCCAACGGGCGTCTCCTTGCACGGCGTCTGGTCCAGCACCACTAGCGGCACCTGGGCTGTCGGCGGAAGAAGTGCCAGCGGGATCATCCTGCGCTGGACCGGCAGCGCCTGGAGCGAGATTCCAGTTCCGGCCGGCGTCGGGACGCTCAGCGATATTGCGATGGTTTCGGCGACGGACGGCTGGGCCGTTGGGTTCAACGGCAAGATTCTGCGCTGGAATGGCAGCCAGTGGAACCTTTGGACGTACGCTATTGAACAGACCTATATTCCGCTGACGGCCGGCGAGTAACAGCCCTGAGCCAAATCAGCCCTTGTTCGAGCCGCACAGGTTTTAAAGCTTGTGCGGCTCGTCTTGCATCAGGTGGCGAAACGCCGGATCGACCAGATCCTGATACTCGGGATGGCGCCGCATATATTTGGCGACGAACGGACAGAGCGGCACGACGAGCAGATGCTGAGCGCGAGCATCGTCAAGCGCGGTCTGCGCCATCTTCTGCGCAACTCCGCGACCTTCCAGCTCCGGCGGCACCTCGGTATGCGTAAAAACGATGCTCTGATCCATTAGCCCATACTCGATCATCGCGAGCGCATCCCCCACGACGACCTCATAGCGCTGAGCCTGCCGATTGTTACTAACCTTAATGCTGTTAGAATTATTGCTCATGCCTTACGCCTCCGAAGAACAAAGGAACAAAGAACAAAGAACAATGTACCACGCTTCCCCCTCTCCCATTGTAATAGGCGGGGTGCCCACAGGGCGTGAGGGCCACGAAACGAACAAAGGAACAAACAAGTCATTATCGCTCCTATTTGTTCCTTTGTTTGCTTGTTTCCTTGTTTGCTCACAGAGCAAAGGGTGAAGGTCTGCTATACTCATCAAAAGTATCGATCTGTAACTTCCGTTTCTGGATCATTTGGAGTACACTACTTATCGTGGTGTCCGCAATCGGCGTACTCGCTACAACTCTGACCAAGGCTTGAGTAGTTCAGGCTGGCGGTGATCGCCGCCGGCAAGCCTGACGATAAAGGAGGCCCTGTGGAACTGCAACGTACCGAGATAGAGTTTCCCGACATCCTTGCCGCTCTCGATCTGCCACGAGTGCCACAGCAGGCCCGCAGCCGGCAGAAGCGCGATGCGATCCTGGCGGCCGCTGCACAGCTCTTCGAGGAGCGCGGCTACGACGCGACAACCGCCGACGACATCGCCGACGCTGCCAGCGTGAGCATCGGCACGTTCTACAGCTATTTTCGCAACAAGCGTCAAGTGTTTCTCACGCTCTACGCCGCAAGCATCGAAGATATTCTGGAAATAGGCATTACCGAGATCGATTTTTCGACCAATCCCCGCCAGGCGATTCGCGAGACGGTGCACCGCGCGCTCCAACGCGATAAGCTCTTCTATAGCCTGCGCCAGGCCTGGTCGGAGCTCGTGCCGCGCGATCCCGAGATCGCCAGCTACAACTATCAGATCAATCGCCTGATCTACCAGCAGATGCTGGTCGCCGGTCATAAGGTCGTGGCTGAGGGCCTGACGTGGCCTGAGCTGGATCTTGAGGCGACCTGCTGGATCATCGTGATGATGCTGGATCAAGCGCTGCACCAGCTGCCAGGCCCTGAAGAAACGTCCTGGTCCGAGATCGATCGCCAGCAGGAAGCGCTGACTAATCTGATCTACCACGCGCTGTTTCGCACCTCCTAGCTCAAAAATCCCCCCACAACCCAGCTACCGCGTGAGCCAGTCGCGCGGCATGGCCCAACAACCTCCTTCTGCCGGGGGCATGTTTCTTTGCACGCCCGAATCCTTCGATCTGGTGTGAGCCGCGATCTGCTGGGGCGATGTTATGCAAAAGAGCGGGCCAAAACCCGCTCCTTCATCGTCGCCGGCCTGAGATGTATATTCAGCCCCACAGAGCCGCTAGGCCGTAACCTCGCGCAGGATCACCTCGTCTTGGAGTCGCTCCACATCCGCGTACGAGCCGACCGCCGTTCCCGGCTTGCTGGCCGTCGCCGCGCCACACGCGACCGCCCAGCGCAGCGCGTCTTGCGGTGGCAGATCGCGGCTGAGCGCCCACACCAGCCCGCCGACCATCGAGTCGCCCGCGCCAATCGGGTTGCTCTCGGCGATCCGTGGCGGTGTCGCCTGCCAGCCGTGGCCGCTCTGCACCAGCAGCGCGCCGTCTTTGCCCATCGAGATCACCACGACCGCAACGCCCGCAATCGCCGCTGCCGCACGCAGCGCGTCGTCGGGCGCGGCGATCGGAATGCCGGTGAGCGTGCTGGCCTCGGAGCTGTTGGGCTTGGCCAGAAACGGCTGCGCCGCAATGCCGGCCGTTAGCGCCGCGCCGCTGGTATCGAGCAGCACCTTTGCGCCTGCCGCCTGAATATCGTGGATCAGATCGGCGTAGTACGTCGGCGCGATACCGGGTGGCAAACTTCCGGCCAGCACCCACCAGTCGCCGGCCTGGGCCAAGTGCCGGATCTTCGCCCGCAGCTGCTGCTGCTCGTCGGCGCTGATCGTCGGGCCGGCCTCGTTGACCTTGATATGCTGATCGTGGCCCGTCGCGACAATGCTGATATTGGTCCGCGTCTCGCCGGCGATCTGCACAAAATCGGTGGCAATCCCGAGCGCCTCCAGACCTTCACGCAGCCAGGTGCCGACCGGACCACCCGCAAAGCCGAGCGCCACGCTTTCGGCGCCGAGCGAGGCCAGCATCCGCGAAACGTTGAAGCCTTTGCCGCCCACGTCGTTCTGCACCGACTCGGCGCGCAGCACGTCGTTGAAGCTCAGCGCGGGCACCGTCAGCTCACGGTCGAGCGCGGGATTGAGCGTAACCGTGTAGATCATGGCTGCCAGAACTTCTCGATCAGCCGCTGCTCAGCCTCGGGCGTCCACATATTGCTGGGATCGAGCGCCTCCGCGACATCGGGCTGTTTCTCGGCCAGCTCGTCCAGGCCGGTCAAGGGTAGGCCGCTGATCTGCGGAAAGATCACAATCTTGCCGGGATAGCGTCCTTCCATCATCGCCTGAATGCCGTTGCGCGCCGCCTCGATGCCGCCGACCGCCGCCACCGATCGATTCGGCGTCAGCTCGTGCGCCTCGGCCTTGCGGATCACGGCCTCCTGATCGTTTAGCGACGAGCCGGACGTGCCCGTGAACTGGGCGTTGTGCAGATACACATCGCTGATGTTGAGCGGCGCGAGTGAGCCGTTGGGCACGCCCGCGAAGAGCACCAGCATGCCGTCAGGAGCCATCAGCTTCGCGGCGTCGGCCATGACCGCCGGCACCGGCACGCTCACGATCACATCGTCAGCGCCACGACCATCGCTCAGCTCCTGCACAAGCTCTTGCAGCGTGCGCTCCTCCTGCGACGGATTGATCAGCACAAAGCGTTTACCGCGCTCCTCGGCCAGCGGCCCGAACTGCTGCCGCAGCACATCCAGACGCTCGTCGTTGAGATCAGTCGCGATCAGGAGCGCGGGACCGTTCGGCATTTCGATCGAGCGCTGAATATGCATCTGACCCATCGGCCCGCCCGCGCCCACAAACACCGTCACGCCGCCGGGCCGCAGATCGCTGCGGTTGTGTACCTCGCCATACGACGCCGCGATGTCAGGGCCGGGATTGCCGTAGTAGGCCGTGTAGTGATAGTGGATACGCCCGACGTCGATCTGGGGCAGGCCGTCGAGCGGCTCACGACCGACCAGATTGAGCGTGCCGCGAAACGCGATCAGCTTAGCGGCCTCGGTGACGGCCTCCGCCGAGCGCGGATCGAGCAGCACAATATCGTCAAAGCCGCCGCCGTCGGTCAAGTCCTGGCTGAGCTGGGCGTAGTCGCCCGGCGCGACGTGGTTGCGCTCGATCACCGTGGCATGTGACTGCTGCGCCAGATCGCGCACGCTGGTGTTGACGTCCGTCAGCACGATCGTCGCGGCGGTGACTCCTGACGACCACTGGTAGATCGTGTCGTCGCCGGGCCGCCCGACGATCCACAGCGTACCGCCGGCTTTCGGCTCCAATCGGCGGCGCTGGCGATACGCGCCTTCGACACAGGCCCACGGCTCGGTTAGCGCGGCCTCGGCATAGCCGAGCTTATCGCCCACGGGCAGCACATACGCGCCGGCGTCGGCGTTCAATACCTCGGAGCCGATCAGATGATACTGGATCAGACCGCCGGGAATCGTGTAGCCGTAGGCCGTCGCAACGCCGTTCTGGTAGATGTCGGGCTGGATCGCTAGCCGCTGGCCGACATGATACTGGCCCTGCAAATTGCGACCGACCTTCATCACCGTCAGCGCCGTCTCGTGGCCCAGTCGCGTCGGCTCGACACGCAGATCGCGGTTGTAGAGCTTGGGATGCTTACTGCCCTGCTGGATCAGCTTCACATCGCTGAAGCACAGGCTCACGGCGTCGATCCGCACCAGCAGCTGATCGTCGCCCGGCTCGGGCACCTCGAACACCTCGGGCTGGTTGTCGCGCCCGATATTTTCCAGGCCGGGGCCGTACATGTTCCAGGCTTTGGTTTCTGCTGGAACCGGCGCGTCCGGCGAGCGATAGGTATCATACTTGGACATGCATTGCTCCTTGGCGGACTTCGGCGGCGGTGGCGCAGTGCAGCGCCTGCCGGGCACGCTCACGGCACTCGGCCAGCGCCAGCCCGCGAATCTGCGCTTTCACCGTGGGCACGGCGGGCGCGCTCACGCTCAGCTCGTCTACGCCCAGCCCGATCAGAATCGGCACAGCCAGCGGATCGGAGCCCAGCTCGCCGCACACACCGACCCATTTTCCGGCGGCGTGCGCGCCATGCACCGTACGCTCGATCAGCCGCAGTACGGCAGGATGCAGACCGTCGGCGTGCGCCGCGACCAGCGGATTCGTGCGATCCATCGCCAGCGTGTACTGCGTCAGATCGTTGGTACCGATCGAGAAAAAGTCGATCTCGGGCGCGAACAGATCCGCCATCAGCGCGGCGGCCGGCACCTCGATCATAATCCCGATCTCGACCTGCGGCGCGTTCGAGGCCGCGCGAATCTCGTCGACGATCTTGCGTGTGGCCCGCAGCTCCTGAAGATCGGCGATCATCGGAAACATGATGCGCAGCGGGCCATGCGCGGCGGCACGAAAAATCGCCCGCAGTTGCTCGCGCAGGATGTCGGGATGGGCCAGACACAGCCGGATGCCGCGCTGTCCCAGGAATGGATTTTCTTCAGCCGGCAGATTGAGATACGGCAGCGGCTTGTCACCGCCGATGTCGAGCGTGCGCACGATCACCGGGTGGCCCTGCATCGCCGTCACGATGTCGCGATACACCTCGTACTGCTCGTCCTCGGAGGGCGGCTGCTCGCGCTGCAAAAACAAAAACTCGGTGCGCAGCAGGCCCACACCCTCGGCGCCGGACGCCGCAGCTTTGCGCGCGTCCTCCACGCCGCCGACATTCGCCACCACCTCCACGCGATGACCGTCGCTGGTCACGGCGGCCTCAGCAGCCGCAGCCGCAGCCGCAGCACGCCTGTCCTGAAGGGCTTGCTGGGCGGCTTTGGCCTGCGCCAGTGTGGCCTCGTCGGGCGTGGCGGTCAGCGTGCCCGAGCCGCCGTCGAGGATCGCAAAGGTGTGGTCGGGCAGCTCCAGCACGGCGCTACCGGCGCTGACCACGGCGGGCAGGCCCAGCGCCCGCGCCAGAATCGCGGTGTGCGCGTTGGGGCCGCCGATCGCTGTGCAAAAGCCCAGCACGCGGGCCGGATCGAGCGCGGCAGTTTCGGAGGGCGTCAGATCATTGGCGATCAGAATAAACGGCTCGGCCGGAAGCGCGGGCGCGGTCGATGCCGCATGAGTCAGCACGCGCAGCACACGCTCGCCGACATCGCGCACGTCCGTAGTACGCTCGGCCAGCAACGGATCGCTGAGCTGCGCCAGAGCGGCGGCCTGCTCCTCGGTAGCGCGCTGCCACGCCTGAGCCGCGCTCTGCCCGCCGTCGATCAGCGTATGCACATTGTCCAGTAGGTCGGGATCGTCCAGCAGATCGCGGTGGACCTCGAAGATCGCTGCCTCTTCGACGCCGGCGCGATCTTTGGTCTGCTCGTAGAGCCAGCCCAGCTGGGTGCGCGCTTCCGCCAGCGCCGCCGTGAGCCGCGCGCGTTCTTCGAGGGGCGTTCCGGCTCCCTCCTGCACGGCGATCGTGGCACGGCGGAACTGAAAGACCGGGCCGAGCGCAATACCGGGCGCTCCGGCGATCCCGCGAATAGTATTGGCCGGCATGGGCGGCGCGGCGGATGGCGCATCGGGAGCTTGCGCCGGGTGGCCGTTGGTGGCGCTGCCGTCGAGGAGCGACTCGCCGAGTCCGCTGTGGACCAGATCGCTCAATATTTCCAGCGCCTGAGCCTCGTCCTCGCCGTCGGTCTCGATCGAGATCGACTGTCCGGCCTCCACGCCCAGCGTTAGCAGCGAGATCAGGCTTTTGGCATTGACCTGTTTTTCTTTGTACCGCACCCGCACCGCCGACCGAAACTGCTTGGCTGTATCGACGAAGACTCGCGCGGGACGAGCATGTAGCCCGGTCGGGTTCTGAATAACTACGTCAATCTGCTTCATCGTCTAGCTCTCGGTGGACGGCACGTACCGGCACGCAGCGCACAGCCCGGCTGCAAACCACGTACGCGGCGAGTGCCGTCGATCCAGGCGCAGCTTAGCCGTTGAGCCGCTGCACAATCTCGTGCGGGTCGGACACCCTGGCCAGATGCATCGCCATGTCGGGATCTTCGATGATCTCGGCCAGATTCGACAGAACGCCCACGTGCTCGTCGGCGCTGGCGGCGATCCCGATCACCAGATACACCTGCTCGCCGGGCTCCCACTCTACGCCGCCGGGCAGCTGAAGCACCGAGATTCCGGTGCGGCGAATCTGGGCGCGGTTAGCGTTCTGTCCGTGAGGGATCGCCACGCCGTTGCCGAGATAGGTGGACATCGTCGATTCGCGCGCCAGCATGCCGTCCACGTAGCCGGACTCGACACAGCCGCCCTGCACCAGCAGCTCGCCGGCCTGGCGGATCGCATCGGCCTTGTCGCTGGCCTGCCCGCCGATGCGCACAGTTTCAGGAGATACAATGCCCATACGCGTCACCGTACCTCTTGTAGATCCTGGCCATCTTTGAGCGCCTGCACCACCTTGTCGAAGACCGGATCGTTCAAGAACTGCGAGAAGGCCACCACCACCGCGCCCGGCACTTTTTGACGCGCGCCCTCGGCCAGGCCCTTGTGCGTCAGCACGACTTTGGCATCGGCGGGCAGCGCGCGCACGGATTTATGCACGACGTTGACGTTGACGTTGGCCTGCTTGAGCTTCTTTTTGAGCGCGTTCACACCCATGATGCTCGATCCCATCCCGGCCTCGCAGGCAAAAATAATCGTGTCGACATTCGCCGCTGGAATTGATGCTGCCATAGCTGTCTCCTTCCTGCACTGGATGATTGGTCGGCGATCAACGCGTGTTGATCGCCTGAGTGTAGCTTAATGTGAGGGGACTGCGCCAGCCGGAGCAGCCTGATCCGAGGCGGTGACGTCTTCGGCCTCTTCCTCGTCGGCGCGCACCGGGGCCAGGCGCAGAATGATCGAGCCGACCAGGAACGACGCGACCGCGCCGACCAGCACGCCGCCAAACACCGCAAAGTGCCCACCGCGCGGCGTGACCGCCAGATAGGCGAAGATCGAGCCGGGCGCCGGCGTGGCAACCAGGCCCGCGTTGAAGATCACGAACCACAGATCGGCCAGGATACCACCGGCCCACATCGCCAGGATCATGATCGGCTGAGCCAGCACATAGGGAAAATAAATCTCGTGGATGCCGCCCAGGAAGTGGATCACCATCGCGCCCGGAGCGGACTGCTTGAGCGTGCCTTTGCCCGCGACCCAGTAGGCCGCCAGCAGGCCCAGGCCCGGGCCGGGATTGCTTTCAAGCAGGAAGTGGATCGCCTTGCCGTTGCGGGAAACCTCCTCGACGCCCAGCGGCGCGAGAATGCCGTGGTTGATCGCGTTGTTGAGGAACAAAATCTTGGCTGGCTCGATCAGCAGGTCGGCCAGCGGCAGCAGCCGGTTGGCGATCAGGAACGACACGACCGCGCCCATGCCGGTGCTGAGCTGCTCCACCACCGGGCCGATCGCGTAGAAGGCGATCAAGACCAGGCCGACGATCAGAAAGCCCGCGCTGAAGTTATTGAAGAGCAGCTCAAAGCCGGTAGGAGTTTTGTCTTCCAGAAACTCGTCGATCTTTTTGATCAGCCAGCCGCCGAGCGGACCCATGATCATGCCGCCAATAAACAGCGGAATATCTGTGCCGAGGATCGCGCCCATGGTTGCCGCCGCGCCGACCACGCCGCCGCGCTGATCGTAGACTAGCTTGCCGCCCGTATAGCCGATCAGCAGCGGCAGAAGATACTTGATCATCGGGCCGACGAGGCCGGTGTTCGGGCTGCCGTCGGGGCTGGCGAAGCCGCCAAGCTCAGGGATGGGAATCCAACCAGTCTCGATGAAGAGT
>DASWTW010000515.1:0-7781 GCA_036401895.1 Herpetosiphonaceae bacterium
GTTCCTGGACGTGATTGACCAATCGCATGGTGCTGCCACACCAGCACAAACACCTCCTCCGTCACCGCTTCCGCACGCCGCCGATCGCCGGTGATGTGGAGGGCCAGGCTGAACACCCGCCGACTGTACCGGTCGTAGAGGGTGCGCAACGCCTGCTGCTTCCCGCCGGCGATCACCTGAAGCAACACCTCGTCCCCCAGCCGCATATCCTCCTCAGATGCAGCAGGTGGCTGGACACGTTCGCGCCGCGGCAGGCTGTCAGCGATCCCGGCACGCGGCGTATGCGCTGCGCGCCACGGCGGCATGAGCTGCTGGCTGCGCTGGTGGAGTCGCTTGAGCCAGACGTGGCACCGGGTCAACCAAGCCATTGGGCATCCTTTCTGTCCCGCGTCGATTGTTCAGAACCTGACTACCATGTCCTAGCCGCGCAGGGTCAGGCGCAGGGTTTCCTCGATCTGCTGCGGCCAGAAGGGCTTCGGTAAAATCAGGACCGGGCATTCCGGGGAGCCGTGGAGATCGGCCAGGTCATCCGGATAGCCGGTGATCGCGACCAGGGGCAGCAGATGCCAGCGACGGCGCACGGCTCGGATGAACTCAATGCCGCTCGCCGGATCGGGGAGGCGGACATCGCTGAAGACGACGGCGATGGACGGGTCCTGCACCAGACACGCCAGCCCGTCCACCGGCGTGGGCACGGGAAGCGGACGGTGACCGGCGCGGGTCACATATTCGGCCAGCAGGACGCGCATGGCCGAATCATCTTCGACGATCAGGACGGCGGGGAGCACCTGCGCGCGCACGAAGGTTCCCCGCCCATGCTCACGCGAGATCAGCCCGTCTGCCTCCAGGCGCGCCAGCACCTGGCGCATGGTCAGAGGAGCCACGCCGTAGGTGGCAGCCAGCTCGATATGTGGCGGGAGTTTCGCCCCTGCTGGAAGCTCGCCGCGAACGATCTGATCGCGAAGGGCGTCATAGATGCGTTGGGTTCGGGGGCCAAGGTTCTTGATGTGCATAGTTCCCTTCACGCGTTCATAGCAGAGGGCGAGGCCGGCATGGTGTACACAGCAGGTGAATCCCCGCCTGGGGAGGACACGCGCGGTGCAGCGTCTGCGTGAATCCGACACGCGCATGCCACGGACACGCCGCTTTGCTCCATGCTGACCCTACGCTGCGCGCCTCTTGGAGGCAGATGCGGCTCCTGGCTGCCACACAGCCGCACCGTATGGGTGCGGCTGTGTGGCGTCATAGGTTTGGAAGCGTGGATTACCGTACCGCTCGGCGCTGGACCAGGTTGACAATGCCGAGCAGCACGACCGCGCCGAGCAGCGATACCAGCAGCGCTGGGAGACTAAAGGCATTGTCATTAATCGTTGCCCCGCCGATCCCAAGGGCACGGACAAGAAAGCCAGCCAGGAAGGCACCGACGATGCCAACCACAATATTGAGCAGCAGGCCTTGCTGGGCGTCGGTCCGCATAATCATGCTGGCAATCCAGCCAATGATCCCGCCAACAAGCAGCCATACAAGAAAGTTGATCATGATTCGTCCTTTACAGGAGGGAACACCGGGCCGCGCGATCCACCACCGGAGGAGGAGCGCTCGCTGTGTTCAACCCTGATCCGTTCGCCATAGTCCGCATAGACAGACGTGCTCTACGAACTGAAGCGAACGAGTAGGTTCTCCCCTATTCTTAGTGCTAGCACTATAACACTTATCGAGGGAAGAATCAATGCTTGTGTTTACGGTACGTACGGCAGATTGATGGATTTCGTGTCGTACGCGCTGAGCGCAGTGTGGCGTGATATGTTCTACTCCAGTATGCCAGCGTTCAGCGGGATCTGGATCGTAAAGGTTGTGCCTTCGTCCTCGACCGAGGTCACGGTAATGGTGCCACCATGCGCCACGACAATCTGCTGGCAGATATACAGCCCCAGGCCAAGGCCTTGGCCAGCGTACGGCGTGTGGGACACTTGATAAAAGCGGGAAAACAGGTCCGCGAGGTGTTCGGCGGCAATGCCGGCTCCGTCATCCTGGACCACCAGTTCGGCCATGCCATCGACCTGTCTGAGCCGCACGTCGATGCGGGTACTCCCGGCGGCATGGGTGCCGGCATTGGTGAACAGATTGAGCAGCACTTGCTGGAGCCGCTGCGCATCGCCCTTGATGCAGATCTGTGTATCGTCCGCATGGAACGCAATCGCGAGGCGTGGGAGTACGATCCGCCCGATCTCCACCGTCTGCTGTACAAGAGTCTCAAGCTGCACGGGCGCGACCTCCAGGCGAAACGTGCCACGCTGGAAGCGCGTGACATCGTGCAGATCGTTGACCAGCCGGGCCATGCGATCGATCTCGGTTTGCAGGGCGGCGGCGTAGCGCAGCGGGCGCTCATGTGTGGGCTCTACACTCAGATCTTTGATCAGCAGGTGGAGGTAGCCCTGGAGCACCGCCAGCGGCGCACGGAGTTCGTGGTTCGCCAGCGCCAGAAACTCTTCCTGCATACGGCGCAGACTGCGCTCGGTGATGTCGCGAATCACCACCACGCCCCAGTGCTGGTCATCGGGACCGCGCACCGGCTGCCCGATCGCCTCGCACCAGCGACGATTTCCGTCGACCGACGTGAAGGTACAGGTCATGCTGAACGTCTCGCCCTGCGCCGCGCGGGCCTGCGGGGTCGCCTCTGCGGGCAACGGCTGGTCGGCTTCATCGGCCAGGATCACCGCATCGCCGCCGAAGAGCGCGGTATAGGCGGCATTGGTGACCACCCGCTCGCCGGCCGCGTTCGTGACGAGCACCGCATCGGCCATACTGGCCAGGATCGCCGCTAACTGCGCCCGCTCGCGTTCACTCTGCTGGTGCTGGCGTTCCAGCGAGGCGGCGAGATCGTGCAGCTCAGTGCCACGGGCTGCCAGATCCGCGTTCGAGGTGTTCAGCTCCTCGATCGTCGCCTGAAGCTCCTCGTTGAGCGTTTCCAGCTCCTCATTGGTCGCTTGCAGCTCCTCGTTGAGCGTTTCCACTTCCTCCAGCGCCGCCTGCGCATCCTCGTTGCTCAGCAGCACCTCGTCATGCGTCGCGAGCAGCTCCGCATTCATGCGGGTCAGCTCTTCATTCGCCGCCAGCAGCGCCTGATTCGACGCAACGACGTGTTCCAGCTGCTGGCTGTGGCGGCTTGAGATCTCGGTGATCTGCTGGGCGTGACGCGCGGCGACCGCCTCGGCCGCCTGCCGCGCCTGCTCCTGCGCGGCAGTGCTCTGCTGAAGCTCGTCGTTGCGATGTGCCAGATCGGCGTTCGCGCGCTGAAGATCGGTAACTGACTGGGCCAGCTGGCTCGCCAGCGCCGCCTGCTGAACGCGGGAATGTTCGACCTCCCGGCGTGCCTGGACGGCCTCGGTGATGTCCGTGACGAGAATCAGGGCCGATCGAGGTGCGCGCTCATCGGCGGGTGTGTGCGGATAACATGTGATCTGGAGGAACTGCGGCTCCCCGGTTGCCACCTGCGGAAGCTCAACCTCGTCCAGGCTCGTGGCACCCATGTCCCGAATCGCGTGGTCGATCGCCGTGCGCAGCGGGCGATGGGGCACGTGCTGCGCCAGATGCACGACATCCTCGCCCAGCGCCGAAGTGTGGATGCCCAGCAGGCGGCGTGCGGCGCTGTTGATGACCTGAATATCATAGCGCTGGTCCACCACCACCACGCCGACCGGCAAGGTCAGCAGCAGATTCTCCTGGGCCACGCGCGAGTGGCGTAAGTCCTGCTGCGTTTGGAACAGCTGCCGCGCGGTCTGCTGGCGCTGCTCCGTGCGCTGAGTCGTCAAGGCCGTGCCGCCGGTGGAGACCGGTGGATCGAGCAGGCGTTCTCCGTGGCGGCGGTAGATTTTGTGCTGTGCATGCTGGACGGTAAAGAACGCGCTGAGCGGGCTGACCGTCTCGGTTTTGCCCAGCACCAGATAGCCGTTCTCGTGCAGCGCGAAGGCAAAGAGCTGCAAGGCGCGCTGCTGGAGCGTGGTCGTGAAGTAGATCAACACATTGCGGCACAGCACCAGATCAATGCGGGGAAACGGTGCGCCCCGGCCGAGATCGTGTTCGCCAAAGACGACCAGACTTCGCACCTGTTTCTTGACCGCATAGCCGCCGGTGCTGCTGCTGAAATACCGATCGATCAGCGGGTCGGACAGGCCAGTCAGGGCAGCGGCCGAATACACGCCGCGCCGGGCAACCGCGATCGCAGCGGCGTCCAGGTCGGTGGCGAAGATCTTGACATTGAAGCGGCCCAGCTCCTCGCCCAATACCTCACATACCAGAATCGCCAGCGAATAGGCTTCTTCACCGGTGGCACAGCCAGCGGACCAGATGCGCAGCTCGTAGTTGCGGGCGCGGTTCGCGGCGACGAGCTTCGGCAAGATCTCGCTCCGCAACAGGTCGAAGAGGTCCGGATCGCGCATAAACTCGGTCACCTTGATCAGGAAGGTGCTGACCAGCCGCCCATACTCGTCAGGATGATCGGTGAGATAGGCCGTGTAGCTGGTGAGATCGGCGGAGTCGGTCGCGACAAACCGACGTTGGAGCCGACGGTGAATGGTCGCGGCTTTATAGGCGCGAAAATCAATGCCACTGCGCGCGCGGACCTGCTCCAGAAACGCCTGGAGCTCCGGCTCCGGCTCCGGGTGTGGCGGGACCACGATGCCAGCCAGGAGATCCTGCACGATGCGTCCGATCTCCGGCAGATCGGCCACAATATCGACCGTCTGCGGCGCGAGTGACAAGGGCATGCCGGGATACGCCGCCGTCGCCGGGTTTTGAATCACGACCGTGCCGCCGGCCTGCTTGACGGCCTGCGCACCGAGCGCGCCGTCCGAGCCGGTTCCGGTTAAGATGACGGCAATCAGCTGCTCGCCAAAGATCTGGGCGGCACTGGAGAGCAACAAATCGACCGACGGCTTCGGGCGTTGTGGGCCATCCGGCAGCACCGTCATATCGTGATCGGTGATAGCTACATGCCGGTTCGACGGCACCACATAGATCGTCCCGGCATGCAGCGGCGCATGCTCCTCAACGGTGATCACCGGAAGGGAAGCGCGCCGCGCCAGGATCGCGCCTAAATGGCTGGGGCGGGTGGGATCAAGATGCTGGGCAATCACGATCGGGGCTGGAAACTGCGCGGGCAGGGTTGCGACCAGCGTCGAGAGCGCTTCAATGCCACCGGCGGAGGCACCCACGACGACGAGTTGGACCGGCGGCGCTGCGTCTGACATGCGATACCTGTTTCTACGAACGTGCGCTGATCACCTGTGTTCCGCCGTCGATCGAGCGTGCCGGGCAGGTGCGACACGGTGGAGACGGCAGGACCGATCGGCGACGGGTGGTGTCCCGCCCGGCGCTGGTATGGTGGGTGGTAAAGCAGGAGCATCCGTATCATAGCACAGCCAGCGCCATACGCGCCAACCGATGGCTGCATCCGTCGAATAGTTCCATCTATACAAGCCTATTTCGCGCGGCGCAGCGCAACAGGCTCGGCATGTCACGCCGAGTCTGTTGGTGCCCGCCTGCTCGCTTTGGCGACAGCGCGGCACCTGCGGCTTAGCGGAGGTACAAGACCAGCGCGAGGCCGCCTACGACCACCACCAAAACCCCGATGATAACGGCCCCCTGCGTGAGCTTGCGCTGCTTCACGCGGGCGCGGCGTTGTCGCATCTTCATACGGGTTTACCTCCTCTCCTTGAGACGTATGGGAGATCGTAGCACGGAGGGTCAATCGCTCCTGGTCGAGCTGCCCATTTCGATTACATGCGTGAGCCCGAACGTTGCGGAGATGACGCACAAGCAAACCTGCGAGCGGTAGAATCTGGCAGCCGAGACCAACTCCCCTTCACTGGGATCTCATCGGCGACATTGATACGGTGTGTCCCAGCCCTCATCTGGTGATCTCTGCGCTCACTGGTACCGTGGCAGGACGCAGGTGCCGGCGACGACTGATCCCCAGCATGCTCCACAGACGATCCCGCAACGCCGCAATCATCCCGTGTGAGCGGCGGGCCAGGCTGAGATCGACGCGGTCAATGTCACGTACTCCGAGATAGGTACCGCGCAGGTCGGCCCCACGCAGATCGGCATGCGTCAGGTTCGCGTCGCCAAGCTGGGCGTTCTGTAAGTTCGCCCCCTGGAGCTTTGCCTCCGCGAGATTGGCGGTATGTAGGTTAGCCCCGTGCAGATCGGCGCTCACCAGGTTGGCCCCGCTTAAGTCGGCGTACTGGAGATACGCGCCGCGCAAGCTGGCCTCCTGGAGGTTAACATTCCTGAGGCGCGCGCCTTGCAGCCATGCGCCGCTGAGGTTGATGCCCTGGAGGAACAACCCTTCAAGATTCGCTCCATTCAAGAGAATGGGCCGGCCCTGGCGGCGCGCAGCGTCGACGCGGGCGCGGACGTCCTGGTGTGTCATCGGCGTGTTCATAACCTCGTCCTTAGCCGACTGACCCTTCCAGTTCCATCTGGATCAGGCGATTGAGCTCGACGGCGTGACAGTGCTACACCGCCACCGAATTCGGTGGCGGAGCGGGTGCATTGAGCGTGTCGAGCGCATCCTGCACGGCGTGGCGGACTTCAGAGTCGCGATCGTTGAGCGCCGCTGTCAGTGGCGCTCGTACCTGTGGCTCCTGCATCTGCCCTAAGATCTGGGCGGCATCGCGGCGTATCCAGGGGAAGCGGTGCCCCAGGGCAGCGATCAGGCCTGGAACATCGTGTCGCTGTTTGAGTTCAAAGGTATCGGGGGGAAGCGCGAACAGTCGTTTGAGCAGGAACATGAGAACACTCCAGTGTATGGACACAGGCCAGCGATAGAAACACCGCAGCCCGGACTCGATCCGCCTAGGCCGTGTTGATCGGCATGGTTGGCACGGCGCAGAACGGGGTCACGCCGCGTTTGTACACGACGAGGGCCAGACCGACCGCCGCCTCGACGGAAACACCCTCGGTGCTGCCGATCGTCAGCATCACGGCACGGGTCAGGTCGCGGAGTTCATCCTCGACCGTGGCTGAGATCATGCGCGGCTGGGCTCCCTGACACAGTTCCTGGTGTAAGGCCGTATGGTAGCGGCGGAGAAACAGCGCCGTGCTGATCGCCTGTGACCCGCTGTGCCGTGGCAGCTGTGCGAGGAGCCTATCGCTGCGCTGCACAAGGCCGTTCTCTGGGAGCAGGTCGAGGTGCTCCCCGAGCGCCCGATGAACGGAGGTGGCAATATCCTGCCATGTCGTTGGTTGATTCATACATGCTCCTAGAGATGATGCCAATCGCAGCGTTGCCGTCCGGTCTGAAGCGTCTGCGTTAGAAGGCGCGCCGACTGCGCTCTTCGTCCGCGCGCCGCCGCCGGGCCGCATCGGCTGTCACACGGCGGTCGTGCGCGTGCCGCCAGCGCTCCAGATTGGCGCGTTCCTGGCGGACCTGCTGATCGGTGCGCCGTTCGCTGTCCGCTGCGCGGCGTCGGGCGGCGTCCTCGGCCTCGTGTCGCAGATACTGTGGCATAGCATCCCTCGCTTTAAGGTTCTAACTCGTGTGCGCAACCCGGCAGTGCAGCGATCTACCCAAACAGTTTTTTCCACCACGGCTTGCGATCGTACGCCTGCTTCCGGTCCGCGTCTGCCGTGCGCTGCATGTTGGCATACACGCCGGTCATCTGATCCTGGTGGCGGCGATTCATGTCGGCCACGAACACCCGCTTCACGTACCCAGCATGGCGCACGTGGACGCCGGTTTCATGCCGATCGATCAGCACGCGCACCTGTCCAGCCGG
>DASWTW010000516.1:0-29399 GCA_036401895.1 Herpetosiphonaceae bacterium
TGTTCTCTCGTTCCCTTTAGGTTCTAGGTTTTTCTTTGTTCTCTGTTCTTTGTTCTTTGTTCTTACTCGGTTCTTTAACCGGACTTCCCAAATAGATCGGCTCTAGCGCCGTCACGTCGTCTACGCTGCCGGATTGCAGCCGGCTCCACGCCAGCTCAGCCAGCGCCGCCGGTCGTCGCACATTGTCCGCGCCCTCGGCAAAGGCGGCGGCATCGCCCAAACGTTCTATCAGCAACGCACGTGCCGCCTGATCCACATCGCCGCAGAAGAGGCCGGTATCGGTCAGGCCGGGCAACTCCTCAAGCGACAGATTATACAACGGGCCTGCCTGCTCCCAGCCTGCTGCGTGCCG
This sequence comes from Herpetosiphonaceae bacterium, assembly GCA_036401895.1. Taxonomy (GTDB): domain Bacteria; phylum Chloroflexota; class Chloroflexia; order Chloroflexales; family Kallotenuaceae; genus LB3-1. The sequence continues at coordinate 353 of DASWTW010000516.1, forward strand.
GAAGACCGCCGCGCCGTAGCGATCGCGGCCCAGGCGCACCATCGGCACCACGGGCAGCGCGCCATGCCGATGCGGAAACGCCAGCACATCCAGCGTCGGCACGCCGATCAGCGGCAGCTCTTGCGCCACCGCCAGGGATTTGGCCAGGCTCATGCCCACGCGCAGGCCGCTCCAGCTGCCGGGCCCCAGGGCCACCGCAATCGCGGTGAGATCGGCCGGCGCCGCGTCGAGATTGCGCAGCAGCACATCGATCAGCGGCAGCACCTGCTCGGCATGTCGGCGATCCGAGAACCAGGCGCACTCGGCCAGCACGCGCCCATTGTAGAGCGCGACGCCGGTATCATAGGTCGATGTATCGATCGCTAGTAGCATACAACTCAGACGAAGCGCGGCAGCCGGGTACCCTTGGGCTATAACGGCGCCGCAGCTTCGAGCAGCTAGTCACCCGCTTGCAGCGCCGCAACGATCTCGGCAGCGCGCGCACCCTGTGGCCGCACGACGATTCGGCGCTCGGTCTCGCCCAGATAGGCGATCTCGATCGCTAGATGATCCTGCGGAAACCAGCCGGCGGCACGCTCGGCCCACTCGATCACCGCAATGCCGTGACCGGCGATCACATCGTCAAGACCGACCGTCGCCAGCTCCTCGGGCGTTTCGATACGGTACAGATCGACATGATAGATCGGCGTGCGGCGCTGGCCGGGCTTGCCTCTGCGGGCGGAATCGTATTCATTGATCAAAACAAAAGAGGGACTGTTCACGTCGGCCTCGTCTACACCCAGCGCTCCGGCGATCCCTTTGGTCAGATGGGTTTTACCTGCGCCGAAGGGCGCGAAGAGCAGCAGGAGATCGCCGGGCTGGAGCAGCGCCCCAAGTCGCCGCCCGAACGCGATCGTTTCTGCCTCGCTGTGGCTCATAACCTCCAGCGTCGCTGGTGCCGTCGTGTGTGTCTGCGACATAGCGCGCATTGTAGCACATTCGATTGGCACGCTTCAAACCGCGCCGCGCTTAAGCCTTTGAGATGGTATACTGCGAGCATGACCGAATCTGCTATCGAACATTCACGCCAGATCGGCGCGGCGCTCCAGCAGCGCCAGTGGACGATCGCCACCGCCGAGTCCTGCACGGGCGGTCTGGTCGGGCATCTGCTCACCGAAATCGCCGGTAGCTCCGCCTACTACCAGGGCGGAGTTGTCGCGTACAGCAATGCCGTTAAGCACAGCCACCTGGGCGTTCCCGCCGCGATCCTTGAGACCGAGGGCGCGGTCAGCGAGGCCACGGCGCGCGCGATGGCACAGGGCGTGCGTGAGCGGCTCGACACCACGGTCGGCGTATCGACCACGGGCATTGCCGGGCCGGGCGGCGGCACAGGGACCAAGCCGGTCGGCCTGGTGTATATGTGCGTCGTAACGCCCGAGACCACGCTGTGCCGGCGCTACGTCTTCGATGGCGATCGGCAGCAGAACAAGCAGCAAACGGCGCTGCGAGCCTTAGAGCTGATTCTGGCGGCGCTTGAGCAGCATACATAGAAAAGGGATCAATTCAGATGGTCGCTTTGAAAGCGAGATGTTAGAAAGGTGTCTATGTCGTATACCAAAATCGATCTTCCCAGCGGGCTGCGGATTATTGCCGAGGAGATGCCGCATACGCACTCCGTCTCGATGGGCGTGTTCACCAAAGTCGGGTCGCGGTACGAGCCTGCGCGGCTGAGCGGCGTGTCGCATTTTCTTGAGCATATGTTTTTCAAAGGCACGCAGAAGCGCAACGCCAAGCAGATCAGCGAGGCGATCGAGGGCATCGGCGGGATGCTCAACGCCTACACCTCGTATGACTCGACCTGCTACTACGCCAAGGTCGCCGACATCCACTTCGATCGCGCCGTCGACACGCTGAGCGATATGCTGCTCAACTCGCTCTTTGATCCCAAGGAGATCGAAAAAGAGCGGCGGGTGATCATCGAAGAGATCAACATGAGCCTGGACTCGCCCGGCGACTGGGTGCATCAGCTGCTCGACGAGACGATGTGGGGCGATCAGCCGCTGGGCCGCGACATCGCCGGCACCGCCGAGAGCGTCAGCGGTCTGAGCCGCGAAGATCTGATCGACTACAAAGACCAGCACTACACCTATCCCAACACCGTGGTTTCGATCGCGGGCAACATCTCGACCGATGAGATGGTCGATACCTGGACCAGGGCGCTCAACAAGTATCGCAGCGGCCAGCGCTTTGAGCCCGAGCCCACGCACGGCACGCTGCCGAACAACAAGCTGCGGCTGCTGACCAAGGCCACGGAGCAGGCAAACTTCTGCCTGGGCCTGCCCGCAGTCTCCTACGCCGATCCGGATCGCCGTCCGCTTCAGGTGCTGAACTCGGTGCTCGGCAGCGGCATGGCCTCGCGGCTGTTCCAGGAGATTCGCGAAGAGCGCGGCCTGGCCTACTCGGTCTACTCCTACACGGCGGAGTTCAACGACGCCGGCAAGTGGGTAATCTATGGCGGCGTCGAGATCGGCAAGGTCCAGGATGCGATCGCTGCCTGTCTGACCGAGTTGCGCAAGCTGCGCGAAGAAGGCATCACCGAGGAAGAGATCCAGCGCGTCAAGGAGCAGGTCAAAGGCGGCATGCTGATCGGCCTGGAAGACACCTGGTCGGTCGCCTCGCGCAACGGCTCGCACATTCTGCGCTACGATACTGTGATTCCGGTCGAGCAGGTTGTCGCCGAGATCGAGGCCGTCACGCGCGAGGATGTGCTGCGTGTGGCCCAGCGCCTGATCACGCCCGAGTCGCTGTATCTCGCCGTGATCGGGCCGTATGACGACGAGGCAATCTTCACCGATCTGCTAGGCGTTTAGGCCACTGGCTGAGCGCCGCTCAACGAGAGAGCCGAGCTATGACCATCGTTATTCGTGAAGTGCCGGAAGACGAGATCGATGAGGTGATTCCGCTGCTGCTGCTGGCGGAACACTCCGAGCGCGCCCTGCGCTGGGGGCTGTCGCATCTGGTCGATACGGTCTACCGCATGGACGACGATGGTCAGCTCGTCGGCGCGGCCACGTTGCGCTGGAACGACGAGCCCTGCGAGATTCAGGAGTTGGCGATCGCGGAGGAGCGGCAGGGCCAGGGCCTGGGCAAGCAGTTCATCGCCTGGCTGTTCGACGAGGGCCGGCGACGGCGCAAGCGGCAGATGGTCGTCGGCACGGCCAACAGCAGCATTCCCAATATTGCCTTCTACCAAAAGGCCGGATTCCGCATGGATCATATCCGCCAGGATTATTTCCGCTACTACCGCGAGCCGGTCTACGAGCACGGTATTCAGATCCGCGATATGCTGGTCTTTCGCTGCGATCTGACGGAGCAGCCCAGCCCACGGAAACGATCATGAAGCTGGCGATTATCGGTGCGGGGCTTGCAGGTCTGGCTGCTGCCCACAAGCTGCGCCACAGCCAATCCGCGATCGAGATCGTGCTCTTCGAGAAGAGCCGCGGCCTGGGCGGACGAGCGGCCACGCGGCGGCTGCACAGCGCGACTTTCGACCACGGCGCGCAGTACATCAAAGCGCCGACGCCGGAGCTGGAAGCGCTGCTGCGCGAAGGCACAGCGCAGGAGACGCTGCGCGATATTGGGCTGCCGGTCTGGACCTTCGATCAGCACAACCAGATTGCGGAGGGCGATCCCGAGCAGAACAGCGATCCGAAGTGGACCTACAGCGACGGCATCACCCGCATCGCCAAGGAGCTGGCGCAGGGCCTCGATATTCGCCGGCAACTCAGGATCGGGCACATCGCACAGGCCAACGGCTCCTACATTTTGTTCGACGAGCAAGATGCGATCGTCGGGGTGGCCGATGCGGTGCTGCTGACCCCACCGGCGCCGCAGACGCATGATCTGATCGCCGCCAGCGCGCTGCCGAAAGCCGCTCAGGAAGTCGTTCTGGCCGAGCTTGCAAGAGTCAGCTACCGGCCCTGTCTCACGGTGACGCTGGGCTATCCGCCGAAGCTACATCCACGTCCCTTCTACGCGCTGGTCAACACCGATCGGCAGCATCCGATCTCATGGCTGGCCTACGAGCATCTCAAGCCTGGGCGAGCCAGCAGCGATCAGCATGTCGTGATCGCGCAGATGGCCCCCGAGTGGAGCACCAGCCACTGGAACGACAACCTGTCCCAGCTAACGGAGCAGGTCGCGGCGCTGGTGAGCGCGCTGCTGGACGAAGATCTGGGCGCGCCGCTGTGGGGAGATCGGCAGGGCTGGCGCTATGCGTTGCCGGATGGTTGCGCCGACTTCGACACGCTCAACAGCGCGATCCGTGGATTGTTCTTCGCGGGCGACTACACCGCCGGGCAGGGCCGCGTACACCTGGCGATCGAGCAGGGCTGGCGGGTGGCGGAAAAGATCATTGTAGGTCTGGACAAATCGTAGCTACCAGCGGTTGAATAATCAAAAGTCAGGTTTTGTACACCTTACGGGTGCTTGAAGGGGTTGATGATCGTTAGAGCGCCGTCAATGTTTAGTCCGTCCTGCATATCCTCCGAATACAAATGATCTGCACCACTGGTCACAGCACAGGCAACAATTAATCCATCCCAAAACGATAGAGCATAGCGATCACGTAACGCTGACGCGAGGAGCAGGACAGGCTGATCTAGCCCAACTACACCGTACGAGTGATAGAAATCGTTGATCACATCTCGGATTTGTGCCTCGCTAAACTTTTCGCGCTTAATCAGATTGACGCAAACCTCGTTGATCACCTGAGTGCTCACTACAATCGTCGTTGTCGTACTGATAAGGCGATTGGCACGTTGCGTTTTCGTGAGATCTTGTCCTGCAATAAATGCATACAACCAGACATTGGTGTCAATAAACACCGATGTATGCGAGATAACGCTACTCATAAGCTTGTCTCGTGGTAACGTATCGGACTGCTCGAATTAGCCTCGTACCCGATCTTGGTAAATTTCATCGCGCGTCAGTGGCGTAAACTGCTCATCCTGAACGGGATTGGCGAGGAGCTGAGAAATAATGCCGCTTGGTTGTTGTGTAGTTGGAGCAAGAATGATAATGCGTACTGTTCCAGGTAATTGATCGCGATATTCTGCTGGTACTTCAATAACTCCATCTTTAATGCTCGTTTGAAATTCGAACGCAATCATACTATTCCTCCTATCGCCCGGTATGAAACACTATACCTGATCTCAGGTTGATTGGCGAGACTCATAGGATCAGTTGATACCAGCGCACTCACGATTAAAGATCAACACCACGCCAGACAAACCTGACGTGGTGTCGTCGTTTCACCATGCGCCTGCGGCCGGTTACTCCAAATAATCGCGCAGCTTCTTGCCGAGCTTGGGATGGCGCAGCTTGCGCAGGGCCTTGACCTCGATCTGCCGGATGCGCTCGCGGGTCACATCGAAGATCTTACCGACATCCTCCAGCGTGTTGTGCCGCCCGCCCTCGATCTGGAAATCGTACTTCTTGCGCGAGGGCAGATCCAGCAGCATCTTGCGCTCCTCGTCGGTCAGATGCAGACCGTAGCGCAGCTTGATCACCAGCCGCTCGCGCTCGTTAAGCTGATCCAGCACCTGCTCGACGGCCTCTTTGCGCATCTGGTTAGCGGCGGCATCCGATGGCGCCTCCACCTTCGAGTCCTCAATAAAGTCGCCCAGGCTGCTGTCTTCTTCTTGCCCCACCGGCGTTTCCAGCGAGACCGGCTCCTGCGCGGCCTTGTGAATATCGCGCACCTTGTTGGCGGCGCGCTCCAGCATCTGGCGCATACTCACATCGTAGTGGCGCGACTGCGGATTGATGATCGCCGGGCTGGTCTGCAAGCGAATACGGATCTGCTCGGGCAAAATATCGGGCAGATGGCACTCAAGCGCCAGCTCCTCCATCTTCGGCTGGCGGCGCAGCAGTCGCTGAAGATACGCCTGCGTTTCTTTGAGCCGCACATACGACGGATTATTGACATCGCCGGTCGCCAGCATATTCGCGGCTCGATCGGCGGCGCGGCGCAGGCTCTGGATCATCTGCGGATCGTATGCGCCCGCGCAATCCTCGTCGAGCTGCGACGGCAGCAGCTGATACATCAGGCGCTGCTGGTCGGTCAGAATGCTGGGAATGCGACACTCCAGCGCCAGCTCCATCATCGTCGGCTCGCGATCCAGCTCCTGGACCAGATGGCGGCTGATCTTCATCAGACGATTGATCGTCTCGACCATGTGTACCGGAATGCGGATCGTGCGCGCCTGGTCGGCGATCGCGCGGGTGATGGCCTGGCGAATCCACCAGGTGGCGTAGGTCGAGAACTTGTAGCCTTTGCGGTAGTCGAACTTCTCGACGGCGCGCAGCAGGCCCATATTGCCTTCCTGCACCAGGTCCATCAGCGACAGGCCGCGATTCATGTATTTCTTGGCCACGCTCACCACGAGCCGCAGGTTAGCGTTGGTCAGCGCCGCCCGCGCCTCGCGCGCCACCTCGATCGCCCGCCGCAGATCGACGACCTCGGGCGAGCGCGGATCGAGCCGCTTGAGCTTGGCCTCGGCCTTCTCGCCCTGCTCGATCTGCCGCGCCAGCCGCGCCTCCTGATCGGCGGTCAGCAGCGCCACGCGGCCGATCTCATACAGATACATGCGCACGCTATCGCCGACGCCCGGATCGGAGTGGTCGAGCACATCGCCGACGATCACGATCGGATCAAGATCGACATCCAGCGTGAAATCATCCTCTTCGACCAGCTCGTCGATGATCGTGATGCCGGCCTTGGTCAGCGCCTCGTAGATCTCTTCCAGCTGATCCAGGTTTTCTTCCGGCTGCGCAACAAGCTGCATGATCTCTTCTTGGGTGACCTTGCCGCGCTCCTTGCCGCGCTGGATCAGCTGTTCAAGGGAATGGACCGCCTCAGCCGCAGCAACTTCCTCCAATGCAGTCTCGGCTGTTTGGGACGGAGTAAATTCAAGATCTTCTTGTAAATCAAGGTCGTGGTCAGCCATTCAGGTCTCCTCAGCCAAGATGCATAGAGCGAATTATCCAGGACAAGCGATGTGTACAAACAAACATCGACGCGGGTTATTTAAGCTGGTCCAGGCGCGTGCCAAGATCCAGATAGAAGGTGCTGCGACGTGGTGCTATAACAAGACTGTGATACCGGTTGAGCGCATCTAGCCGCGACTCAAGGGTGCGCTGATCTTCGGGATCGTCGACCGACTCATACATGGCCTTAAGCTGATTTTTGCGATGGATCACGACAGTTTTACGAAGTTCTTTGGCGATACGGGTAGCAAGCTCGGCGGCGTGATACTGGCGGTTGATGACAGGCAGCTCAGGCGTATCCTGATATGTTAACAAGCGCTGCGCGTGAGCCGTTAGATACGGGTCCAGAGCGTCCAGCCAGGCGGTCAGATCGGTGGTCGGTTCTTCGGCGTGACGTAGCCACGTCTGCCAGATCTGCTGATTTTCGATATGGACCAGCGGCTCTGCAACCGAGCCCTGGATATCGCTGACAATCTCTGGAAACTGTGAGATGTCTTTCGATAGCTCGGATTCTACCGCAGAACGGACGCCTGGGAAGCGAAGCAAGAGAGACAACAGTTGGTCTTCGCGACTCAATGAGGTACTAGTCTCGGTCGGGCCTATCTCCAGGTTAGCCCGATTAATACCCCGGCCACGGCGCACCCGCTCGATCTGCTCGCGGATCAGTCGCTCTTCTAGGGCCAGCTTCTGCGCCAATTGTTGCACATAGTGCGCGCGCTCCACCGGATTGGCCAGCGCGCCGATCAGGGGCGCCATCCGCTCAACGGCATCGGCGCGGCCTTTGGCGCTGCGCAGGTCCAGGTCTTTGGTCAGCTGATCCAGGTAGTAGGCCATCAGCGGCTGCGCAGCGGCGACCAGCGCGCGCCAGTCGTCGGGATTGGCGCGAATCACATCGTCGGGATCGCGACCCTCGGGCAGAGCAATGATTTTAATCTCGCCGTCAAGCTCACGCTCCCAGCGGATATAGCCCTGCGGCGTCGGCACGGGCACGACGGTCGAGTCCATGTTGTCGCGCAGCGTTTGCAGCCCTTTGATCGTCGCGTTGGCACCGGCGGCATCAGCGTCCAGCGCCAGGTAGACGGTGTGCGTCAGCTTTTTGATCACGCCGACCTGATCCGCCGTCAGCGCGGTGCCCATCGGCGCGACCACGTTGGCAAAGCCAGCCTGATGCGCCATCAGCACATCGATGTAGCCCTCGACGACCACGACCGAGTCCTCGCGGCGAATCGCATCGCGCGCCAGGTCGATGCCGTAGAGCACGCTGGATTTGTGAAACAGCAGCGTTTCGGGCGTGTTCATGTACTTGGCGTGATCGTTGCCCAGCGCGCGCCCGCCAAAGCCGACGATCTGGCCCTTGACGTTGCGGATCGGAAAGATCAACCGGTTGCGGAAGCGATCGTAGTAGCCGCCCTGCTCGCGCTTGATCACCAGCCCGGCCTGCTCCAGCTCTTCCGGCTGGTAGCCTTTGCGATCGGTCAGATAGCGCAGCAGATCGCTCCAGTCTTCGGGAGCATAGCCCAGCTGCCAGGCTTCGATCGTGGAGCTTTCAAGACCGCGCCCGGCCACGTAGTCGCGCCCGATCTGGCCTTTCTGGGTATTGAGCAGCACATGCTGCCAGTAGATCGCGGCGTCCTCGTTGATCTGTCGCAGCCGCACACGCGTCGCATCTTCTTGCTCGCGCTCAGGCGTTCGCTGCTCTAGCTGCACGCCCGTACGACCCGCCAGCAGCCGCAGCGCATCGCCAAAATCGAGCCCTTGCCGCGCCATGACAAAGTTAAAGCTATCGCCCGCCGCATGACAGCCGAAGCAGTAGTAGCTCTGCGTGTCGGGAAAAACGTAAAATGCGGGCGTGCGCGAGTTCGGGTGAAATGGGCAGAAGCCGGTAAAGTTACGGCCTGCCTTGCGCAGCTGCACACCGCTCTCGTTGATCAGAGCGACGATGTCGAGGCGCTGTTTGATATCATCAGTTACGGTCATAGCGCAGACACTGTTCTAGCCCGTGCGGGCGCTCTCCTCTTCATGCCGGCTTCGAGTCCACACTCAGCGCTGAGCGCCGGTGTTACATGCTCCAGGTGCGTGGCACATAGATCTGATTAAAAACTCTGAGCGCATAGCGATCGGTCATGCCTGCAATATAATCAACGACGGCACATTCGACATTATCACCGTGACGATCACAGATGGCCAGCAGGTCGGCGGGCAGCGTCTCGGGATGCTGCATGAAATGTGAGAAGAGCTGGTCGAGCACGAAATAGACTTTTGGATCGTCTTCTTTGGCCGGTCCCGTCATATACACATTCGCGAACATGAACTCGCGCAGTGCGTTGGTCGCCTCAAGGATAGGCGCGCTCATGGCGATGGTGCGTGGCTCCGGGGGAGAACCTTCGCCGCTCGCCCACCAGTTATTGTCGATCACGTCACAGACCATGGTGTTGATCCGCTGTGAATGTGTTCTGCCGAGTACGTCGAGGCAAGGTTGTGGCAGATCCGACTCCTGCAAGATTCCTGCCCGCAGTGCGTCGTCGATGTCGTGATTGATGTAGGCGATGCTGTCGGCCAGCTTGATGATTTGCCCTTCCAGCGTACTGGCGACACCCCAGGCGGTTGCGGCGATGTCGCGGCGTGCCTTGGAGTGCTTGGCGATGCCGTCGCGAACTTCGATCGTCAGGTTGAGCCCGGCACCATTGCGCTCCAGCTGCTCCACGATGCGGCGGCTCTGCTCGTTGTGGCGGAACGAGCGGCCCAGCGCGCGCGATAGGCCGGTTTCGCCGGCGTGACCAAAGGGAGCGTGGCCAATATCGTGGCCCAGGCCGATCGCCTCTACCAGGTCTTCGTTCAGCGCCAGGGCACGCGCGATCGTGCGGGCGATCTGGGTTACTTCCAGCGTATGCGTCAGCCGCGTGCGATAATGATCGCCCTCGGGAGCGATGAAAACCTGCGTTTTATGCTTCAGCCGCCGAAATGCTTTGCAGTGGAGAATGCGATCGCGATCGCGCTGAAAGTTGGTGCGGATCGGCGATTCGTCGTCGGGATCGTCGCGGCGAGCGTCGGCGCTGAAAGCAGCGAGAGGTGAGAGACGGGTACGCTCACTGGCTTCTAGGCGGCTACGCACACGTAGATGCGCCAGGCTGCGGTCGTCCATCTAGCGGCTCCCTTCGATGTTCGAGCGTGTCGCGGATCTACAGATCTGTGGCTGATTGCATTGTACCACGGGTACCGGCACGCTGAAGAGCGACGACTATACAGGCGATCAGCTGAATCGCGGGCGTGAGCTGGAAGTAGAGCGCATGACCACTGGCGGCGGCTGCCTCCGCACCAACAATCAGCCCTTCGATACGAGCGCCCAGAAAGATGCCGAAGAAATAGATGCAAAAGCAAACGATCGCCGCAAGCCAGCCTTCGCTGCGCCGAGCGAGTAGCCAGCCCCAAAACGCGAAGAACGGCGTCGCGAAGACGGTCCAGATCAACGGCGCTAGCGCGCTGCCAAAGCCGGTGCCGCCCACTCGATAGATGTTAAAGAAGGCCCAGACTGTGCCTAGCACGGCAGCGCCGCCTATTAGCAGCGCCGTCCGCAGATCGAATGCACGTTTCGTCAGATTCATCGGTAGGCGAGTATACCATGATCCCGGATTGATCACCAATCGCCGGATGACTGAATGGTTAACAAAGGGTAAAGATTCCCTGCGGGCGAACAAAGGAACAAAAACTATCACCGAGCCCTCTTTGTTCGCTTGTTCCTTTGTTCGTTTGTTTTTCCTAGGTTCTAGGTTCTTGGTTCTAGGTTCTCCGTCAGTCCTCCCAGAACGGCTTGACGAATCCGCGCTGCACCAGCTCCTCGCGCAGCTCAAGCATTGCCGTGTAGGTCGGCAGCAGGTAGAGCGGCTGCTCGGCGGGGCTGATCGCCAGGACGCGATCGAGGGCGCGGCCAAGCTCGGGCTGCTCGTCGATGCGATCGGCGGGAACGCCCGCGTATTTGAGCCGGACCGCCATGTCTGCCGCGCGCGTGCCGCTGACGACGACGTGTGCCACACGGCCGGCCAGCTGCTCGAAATCGGCGTCCCACAGCCAGGATACATCGGTACCATCGGCGATCTTATCGTTGATCAGGATCAGGAGATAAAGATTATCGGTAGGCTGGGCGAGCTGCTCGGCGCCGGGATTCTGATTCGCCAGCATACGTACGGTTTCGCTCGCGCCGACTGGATTTTTGATCAGCGCCATCAGCACATCGCGGCCGGCGATCGGAATGCGCTCGATGCGACCAAACGCCGCCGTAAAACCTTCGAGCGCGTCGCGAATCCTGGCCGGAGCGATGCCCAGCGCCAGACCAGCCGAGGCAGCAGCCAGCGCGTTGATCGCGTTGTAAAGGCCCGGAACCGGCAGCTTGAGATCGAAGCCGCCCTCGTCGTCGGCGATGACCAGGTTCGCGCCCGAGATGCCGGTGAGCGTGAGCCGCTCAAGCCGGACGCGTGGCGTGGGCCGCATCAGGCCGCAGTTGGGACAGCGGTAGTGGCCGATATGGCCGTAGAAGGCCACGTCGTACACATAGGCCGTGCCACAGCGTTGGCAGAACTGCGAATCCGCCATGTGCTGCACGCCGCCGATGCCATGCCGCGTGTCTTGCAGACCAAAATAGAGCACCTTACAGTGCAGGCCCTGGCCCAGATAGGCGATCGCGGGATCGTCGGCGTTGAGCACCACCGTCGAAGATGCCGGCAGCGTATCGAGCGCGGCCCGCCATTTCTTGGCGATCGTATCGACCTCGCCGTAGCGATCGAGCTGATCGCGAAACAGATTCAGCATCAGCACGACCTGCGGCTGCGTCTCGCGGATCGCCGCCGGAAGATGCGCCTCGTCGGTCTCGAAGAGCCCGATGTCGGCGCGGGGCCGGCCCCCAAAAGCAGCTCCGGCGACGGCGGTTGCGGTCAGGCCGGTGATCAGATTCGCGCCGGCGCGATTATGCAGTAGCCGCAGACCGTCGGCTTTCAAAATCGCGGCTAGCATGCGGGCAGTCGTGGTTTTGCCGTTGGTGCCGGTGACCAGCACCACGCCGCGCGGCAGAGCGGAGGCCAGATCGTGGAGGACACTCGGAGCGACACGGCGCGCGACGACGCCTGGCAGCTGGGTGCCGCCTCCTGCTCCCAGCCGGCGACTGAGCTGCATGGCGGCTTTTCCGGCGATGGTTGCGGCGACACGACGGAGCGGAAAGGTCATAGGCTTACTCTTTACTCTCGATTCACGGGCGGCATTATAGCAGGTTCGCCAGCGGGAGCAGAAGCCGCTCCTGAGTGAGTACGCGAGGAGTATATTGGGTTAAGAATCTCATCCCATCTTGCCAAATTTTCGTTATAATAGAGACCTCTCCTGCACTTCATCTTACTCCTTACTCATGCCCTAACCCAAATGGTCCTGCTCGGAATCGCCGCCGACAGGGCTGTCGTATGCCCCGAAGCCAAATACCGACTTATTGCTTGGAAGGCAATTCCCCCCGCCGGGGAAAAGGATGGATTATGAACCGGCACGGATGGTTCGCTGTTCGGCTCCTGCTCGCGTGTGCCCTGATTATTCCCTTCGCGGCGCACACCCAGTCCACATTCGCCGTCTCGCCCAATGTTGTGATCAGCCAGGTCTATGGCGGTGGCGGCAACACTGGCGCACCGTACACACACGACTATATTGAGATCTTCAATCGCGGAACGGCCAGCGTTTCACTCGCCGGATGGTCGATCCAATACGCGAGCGCAACCGGCACCGGCAACTTTGGCTCTGCCACGAACTTGATCACCGAGCTGCCAAGCACATTGCTAGCGCCCGGAAAATATCTCCTGGTGCAAGAAGCCAGCAGCACCGCTGGAGTCGCCCTGCCGACACCAGACGTTACCGATGCCTCGCCGATTAACATGAGCGCTACGGGCGGTAAAGTCGCGCTGGTCAACACTACAACGCCGCTTGGATGCAATGGCAGCCCTAACGCTTGTTCGTCTACGGCTCTCGCAAGCATTGTCGATCTCGTAGGCTATGGCAGTGCTAACTTCTTTGAAGGCGCCGCTCCGACAGCCGCGACAAGCAACACCACGGCAGCTCTCCGCGCGAACAGTGGCTGTACCGACACTGATAACAACAGCACGGATTTCGCAATCGGCGCGCCCACTCCGCGCAACTCCGCCGTGCCAGCCTTCCCGTGCGATACCCCGAGCCCGAGCCCGTCACCCAGCCCGAGCCCATCGCCCAGCCCCAGCCCATCGCCCAGCCCCAGCCCATCGCCCGAGCCCGGCACCTGCCCGACGGTCGCGAATCTGCGAACGATCCCGGCGCTCCAGGGCACGACTGACACCAACACCGCCAACGGCCAGACCGTGACGGTGCGCGGCGTGGTTGTGGCGGATAGCCAGGGCGCGACCGGCCAGAACGGCTTCTATGTCCAGGACCAGCAGGGCGACAGCAACGCGCTGACCTCGGATGGCGTGTTCGTCTTCGTGCCGAGCGCCAATAGCGCCTGGTTTAGCTTTGATGTGGCAGTCGGCGATGCCGTGCAGGTCTCAGGTCGCGCGACCGAGTTCCAGGGCATGACCGAGCTCGACACTGTGACCAGCATCGTCAAGTGTGGCACGCCCGCAACACTGGCGCCGACCGTGGTGGATCTGCCGGAGACGACCAACGGCGAGCTTGAGCGCTACGAGGGCATGCTGATCACCATTCCCGAGACGCTCACGGTCGATCAGAACTTCTTCCAGGGTCGCTACGGCCAGGTGACGCTGTCGACCGGCGGCCGGCTGTACAACCCGACGAACCTGTACGACGCCGGCAGCCCGGCCGCGATTGCGCTGGCCGACGAGAACGCGCGCCGCCTGATCGTGCTTGATGATGGTCGCTCCAGCCAGAACCCGAATCCGATCCCGTATATCGGGGCGGACAATACACTGCGCGCGGGCGATACCACGCCGGGCCTGACGGGCGCGCTTGACTTCGGCGCGATCAACTCCGACACCAGCATTCGCGACTATCGCATCCAGCCGACGCAGCCGGTCAGCTTCACCCGCGTCAACCAGCGCACGGCCGCGCCGGCAGCTGTGGGCGGCAACGCAAAGATCGCCAGCTTCAATGTGCTGAACTACTTCAACGGCAACGGCCAGGGCGGCGGCTTCCCGACCTCACGCGGCGCGAGCACGACAACCGAGTTCCAGCGCCAGCGCGCCAAGGAGATCGCCGCGCTCATCGCCATGGATGCCGATGTCGTCGGCCTGATGGAGATGGAGAACGACGGCAATGGTGCGCTCAGCGCGGCGCAGGATCTGGTCAACGGCTTGAACGATGCGACGACGCCAGGCACCTACGCGACAACGGCGATCCCAACCGGCGATCCCAACCCTGATGCGCAGCTGCTGGGCACTGATGAGATTCGCGTGGCGCTGATCTACAAGCCGGGCCGCGTGACACCAGTTGGAGCGCCGCTTACCAGTGGCGACACGATCTTCAGCCGGCCGCCGCTGGCGCAGACCTTCCAGCTCAACAGCAACGGCGCGCTGTTCAGCGTCGTCGTCAATCACTTCAAGTCCAAGGGCAGCTGTCCGACCAGCTCCAGCGATCCGAATGCGGATCAGGGCGACGGCCAGGGCTGCTGGAACCAGCAGCGCGTAGAGCAGGCGCAGGCACTGCTCGGCTTCATCAACACCACCGTCGTACCGGCGGCTGGCGACAGCGATGTGCTGATCATCGGCGACCTGAACGCCTACGGCATGGAAGACCCGATCCAGACGCTGACGGCGGGCGGCTTCGTCAACGAGATCGCGCGCTTCATCGGCGACGACGCCTACTCGTACGTGTTCGACGGCCAGGCGGGCTATCTCGATCACGCGCTGGCGTCGAGCAGCCTGGACGCGCAGGTCAGCGGTGTCACCGAGTGGCACATCAACGCGGACGAGCCGTCCGTGATCGATTACAACACCGAGTTCAAGCCGCAGGATCTGTACGCCCCAACACCATATCGCTCGTCGGATCACGACCCGGTGATCGTCGGTCTTAACCTCCCGACACCGAACACGGCTCCGTCAGTCGACGCCGGCGGCCCGTACAGCGTGAACGAGGGCGGCAGCGTGGCGCTCAGCGCGAGCGGCAGCGATCAAGAGGGCGGCGCGCTCAGCTACGCCTGGGATCTCGACAACAACGGCTCGTTCGAGACCAGCGGCCAGAGCGCTAATTTCTCGGCAGCCGCGCTCGACGGCCCGAGCAGCCACACCGTTGGTGTGCGCGTGACGGATAACGGCGGCCTGACTGCGACCGACACGGCCACGATCAATGTGCTCAACGTTGCGCCGACGGTTACTGCTCCGGCTAACCAGAGCGCGACCAAGGGCGCCGCGACGACGTTCAACCTTGGATCGTTCGCCGATCCCGGCCCGGATGCGCCGTGGACCGTTGAGGTCAACTGGGGCGACGGCTCCGCTCCTCTGACGTACACAGCCAGCACCGCGGGCTCGCTCGGCAGCGCCAGCCACACCTACGCCAACGCGGGCCAGTACACCGTCACCGTCACCGTCACGGATAAGGACGGCGGCACCGGCAGCGCAAGCTTCAACGTCTCGGTTGCATTCGTCTTCAGCGGCTTCTTCCAGCCGATCGACAACCTGCCGACGGTGAACACGGCCAACGCGGGCAAGTCGATTCCGGTCAAGTTCAGCCTCGGCGGCTACCAGGGCCTGGACATCTTCGCGGCGGGCTATCCCAAGTCGCAGTCAATCTCGTGCAGCTCGTCGGCTCCCTCGGATGTCATCGAAGAAACCAGCTCGGCGGGTAACAGCGGCCTGAGCTACGATCCGAGCACCGACACCTACACCTATGTGTGGAAGACCGAGAAGTCGTGGGCGAACACCTGCCGCCAGCTGATCGTCAAGCTCAGCGACGGCACTACCCACTACGCGAACTTCAAGTTCACCCGCTAGGCATCTTCTCGAACAACTGAATATCGGCTACACTACAAGACGCGCGCAGAACCTTCCACTCTGCGCGCGTCGACGGTTTTTCCTCACTCATCCGGGTCTGTCTCGCGTTTAAGGAGCTTCTCTATGCCTCACTCATTCAAACGTGCCGGAGCCTATGGACTCGTTCTCGCCGGGCTGCTCTCGATGACTTCGATCAGCTTTGCCGCGCCGGGCGGCGGCGATAAAGCCCGAGCGGCGGCGCGATCGTATCTCCAGACCAACGGCAATCGCTATCATCTCAAAGCGGATCTCGCGGATCTGCGAGACGCCGCGACAACCTCGTCGCCGGGTGGCGCGCATGTCCAGTTCCAGCAGACGATCAACGGCGTGCCTGTAGAAGGCGCAACGCTCAATGTCGGCCTGAATCGCGGCAACGGCGTGCAGCTGGTGGTGAGCGGATACAAGGCCAATCTGCCGCAGATCAGCACCACACCGCGTATCACGGCCGAAGCCGCGCTGGCAGCGGCACGCTCGGCGACCGGAGCGCAGGGAGCGCTGGCAGCCGCGCCGCAGAGCAAGCTGGTGATCTATGCCGAGGGCACAACCGCACTGGCATGGAAGGTCACGCTCAGCACCGACGCGCCGGCCGGAGCCTGGGATGTGTTCGTGGATGCGATCAGCGGCAAGACGATCGCCACGCGCAGTCTGCTGCGCCAGGTTGAGGGCACCGGCCGGGTCTTCACGCCGAATCCAGTAGCCACGCTCACCGATCCGACCTTGCGCGATCAGGACGACACCAACTACGCCGCATTGGCTGCTGCCTACCGCACGATCACACTGCGCGAGCTTGATGGCTCGGGCTATCTGCGCGGCCCGTACGTGGATGCCAGCAGCAAGAACTCGGCGAAGGAGCCGTCGTTTGTCTTCAACTACACCCGCGACGATGTGCGCTTTGAGCAGGTGATGGCCTACTACCACATCGATCGCACGCAGCGCTACATCCAGTCGCTGGGCTTCAGCAACGTGAACAATCGCCAGCATCCGGTGAAGATCAGCACCTTCAGCTACGACAACTCCTACTACAATCCGTCCAACGGCACGATCTCGCTCGGACGCGGCGGCGTCGACGATGCAGAAGACGCCGATGTGATCGTGCACGAGTACGGCCACTCGGTGCAAGATAATCAGGTGCCGGGCTTCGGCAGCAGCCTGGAGGGCGGAGCGATGGGCGAGGGCTTCGGCGATTACCTGGCGTTCACGATGAGCGCGCAGGGCCAGAGCGGCGCGTATCTCGCGTGTGTCGCCGAGTGGGACGCAACCTCCTACGACAGCGCGTCGCCGCCTTGCCTGCGCCGCGTCGACGAGAACAAGCACTATCCCGAGGATGTGCGCGGTCAGGTCCACGCCGACGGCGAGATCTGGTCGCGGGCGCTCTTCGATCTGTGGAATGCGCTGGGCCGAACCACGGCGGATAAGCTGGTGATTCAAAGCCACTTCTACCTCACGCCGACCGCCTCGTTCCAGGACGGCGCGAACGCGATTCTGGCAGCCGATCGTGCGCTCAACAACGGCGCGAACCAGGCCAAGATCCGGCAGGTCTTCAACGCTCGCGGCATCGCGACGAACTAAGGCACAGCACGGCCCGCATTCCGAGAAGCAAGTGGAATGCGGGCCGATTCTATACTTTTGCCCCGCCTCGGTTCATCCCTCGAATCTCCACTAGCTTTTCTCCAGCATCTAACAGAACTAATGCTTGTGTCAAGGTATAACCAAGAATGAGTTTCAGATTAGCGTTCGAGGTATTCCCACACGTGAGCCAAATAATTTGTGGTGGCGTACCATACTGATTCAGGAGCTGCACAAAATCACTGTCTTTGGTCATGACAATTGCTTGTTCTCGCCGCGCTACCATAAAAATCGCATGATCAGTGGCATCACGCAATCCAAGATCACGGAGTGCCAAAGCGGACGTACGAAATGTGTTAGCAATCCAGTCAGCAAGAGCTGGCGAGAGTTGAGCGTCGATCCAGATTGTCATGCAGCAAGGACAGGATGATCAAGCATTCGAGCTGCGTATTGGAGCGCCGCCTGCACATCTTCCGGCTCTAAGTCAGGCAGTTCCTCTAAAACCTGCTCGCTACTGAGCCCCGAAGCCAGAAGATCAAGAATATCGATTACTCGAATGCGCATACCACGAATGCAAGGACGACCGCCACATTGTGCAGGATTGATTGTTATGCGCTCCATAAGGTTAGACATATATTTGCTCCAAAGAATGTTTTCATACTACCATGTAATAGGTACGTATAACTCGCTCAATCTTCGTGGATGATTCGCCATCATTCCGCCTGCCACCACGCGCGGATGATGCCGAACCACAGCAGATCGTGGTAGACGCCGTTTTTCTTGCAGTCGTGCACGGTGCAGCCCTCGTACCGGAGCCCGCATTTTTGCAGCACCTGCGCCGACGCATCATTGCCGCGAATGCAGCGCCCCAGAACGCGCTCAAGCTGGAGATCCTCGAAGGCGAACTGGAGCACCCGCCGCAGTGTCTCGGTCGCGATGCCTCGGCCCCAAAATGCCGGATTGAGCCGGTAGTGCACCTCGGCGCTGTCATGCTCACGCGAGATCGAGTCCAGCCCACAGATACCGACGATCTCGCCGGTGGCCTTGAGTTCGATCACAAAATCGAGCGTCGTGCCGCGCTCCGCCTCAGCCAGCGCCTGCGCGATCCACTCGTGCGCGTCGGCAAGCGTAAACGGAAACGGCATACCTACCGTCATATCGAAGACCGCGCGATGATTGTTGACCGCTACGGTCGCCTCCGCGTCGGCCGTGCGCGGCAGCCGCAGCCGCAGCCGCTCGGTCTCGATCTCCAGAAACATAGCTGTATCCTTTACTCAGCCGCCAGCGTGACGTCAGCTTCACCAATCGGGAGCGCATGGTATAATTCGACGAGAGCATTCGTTATTGTAGCGTGGAGCAGGCTCCGCGCTATTCTTATTCGTAGGTTATGAGTCAGCAGTTTCAACATCTTCCAGATAGCTACCAGATCGGCCAGATTACGGTGCGGCCCAATATTGTGCTCGCGCCAATGGCAGGCGTCACCGACTCCGTGTTTCGACGGCTGCTGCTGTCGCTGGGCGGTCTCGGCATGGTGACAACGGAGATGACTAACGCTGCCAGCGTCACGCCGAAAGCCATGCAGCGGCATCGCCTGCTCGATTATCTGCCGGAGGAGCGTCCGATCGCGATGCAGCTCTCGGGCAACGAGCCGGAGCTGGTCGCCAATGCTGCGCGGCAAGTCGAGGCGCTTGGAGCGGATATTATCGATATTAACTGTGGCTGTCCCTCGCCCAAAGTCACCGGCGGCGGCCACGGCTCGGCGCTGCTCAAAGATCTTCCCAAGCTCGGGCGAATGCTGCGCGCCGTTCGCGAGGCCGTGTCGATCCCGATCACGCTCAAGTTCCGCGCCGGCTGGGACGACGACACGCTGAATTATGTCGACACCGCCAGAGTTGCCGAGGAGGCCGGCGTGAGCGCAATTGCTCTGCATCCGCGCACCAAAGTTCAGGGCTACGCCGGATCGGCGGACTGGACGCGCATCGCGCAGGCCAAGCAGGCGGTCAGCATTCCGGTGATCGGCTCCGGCGACGTCAAAAGCGCCGAGGAAGCGCTTCAGCGGCTGGCCGAGACCGGAGTTGACGGCATTATGATCGGGCGTGGAGCGATGGCCAATCCCTGGATCTTCCGCCAGATCAGCCAGCTGCGCGCCGGAGATTCGATCTTCGAGCCACAGCCCGCCGATAAACAATGGCTGCTGATCCGCTACCTCGACATGCTGCTGGAAACCATGCCCGAGCATCAGGCGATGGGCAAGCTCAAGCAGCTGATCGGCCAATTCTACGTCGGGATGCCGGGAGCCGCAACGCTGCGCCGCGATGTGCAGCACGCCAAATCCACAATCGAGCAGCGCGTGATTATCGAGCGCTACTTCGATCCGTTTATCAGCGGCAGGCTCGCCGCCACGGCCGAGGCCGAGCAGCCCGAAGTCATGGAAGACGCGCTGGTCGAGTCCTAGACCGCCGCCAGCCCGCAGTGCCGCCGCAATATGTGGCGGCATCGTTGTGTTCAATGTGTTCAATCGCCTACTGTTCGTCATCGACCGATCGCGCTGATGGGTCGATCTGTGTGCCATGCGTGACCGCTTGAATAAGCGTTTCTTAACGACGATCCTCGGCCTGGGACTTGCCATCCTTGCCACACTGGGCGGATTGTTCGCCGCCTACCGCCTGACACCGCCCATCACGCAAAGCGTCGAGCCGCACGATACCTTTGTGTTTCGCGATTTCTTCGACTCAGAGCAGCTTGGCACGCTGGTGTATCGCTGGGGCACCGGCCAGAGCAAAGTTGTGTTTCCTCAGGTCGGACAGCCGGCCAATGCGATTCTCGCGCTGGCGCTGCTTGAGCCCAACGCCGAAGGATCGATGGATCTGACGC
This sequence comes from Herpetosiphonaceae bacterium, assembly GCA_036401895.1. Classification (GTDB taxonomy): domain Bacteria; phylum Chloroflexota; class Chloroflexia; order Chloroflexales; family Kallotenuaceae; genus LB3-1. The sequence goes on from DASWTW010000516.1 coordinate 20,800, forward strand.
TGACGCTCAACGAGCAGCCGCTGATCACCACGTCGATCCAGGGCCAGCGCACGGTCTCGCTGCTGGTGCCGGGCGCAGCCGTGAGCGGCGGCGATCCGCGCCTGGGGCTGCTCAGCGAGATCTCCAGATCGCAGGTCGATTCGCGGCCGCTGGGTGTGGGCATTACCTTTGCCGCCTGGAATGAGCTAGGCTGGACGCTGCCGCCGCTGATGCAGCTGCTGGTCTTGCCCGCGCTGGTGATTGTGTTTGGCCTGCTGCTGCTACGTCTCAGCCAATCGCCCGTGCTATCGGCTGTGGTTGCGGGAGCGCTGGGTGTTGCGCTGGGGCTGGGAGCCGGGCTACGTCCGCTTGAGGTTGCGCCGTACACAGTGCGCATACTGCTGATGATGCTTGCGGCGAATGCGGCGCTGCTGCTCTGGACCGCGCTCACGCGGCCGGGTGCGCGCTGGTGGGAGCTACCGCGCCGCGTGGATCTGCCGCTGCTGATCACACTGCTCGGTGTGTGCTACTGGATCGTGCTGCTGTATCACCACACATCGAATGTCCTGCTGGATGTCGAGGGGCCACGGCCGGGCACGCGCTACATCGGTCTGATCGTGCTGGCGCTGCTGCTGGTGCTGGCACTGCTCCCGAAGCTGGCGACGAGCACGCGCTGGAAGGCCGCGCTGGTGGTGCTGGCGATCAGCGGTGTGACCGAGGCCGCGTACTCCGCCTGGTTCTCGTTCCGCCGCTCAGGGCCGGACTTCTTCATCCTGTGGCGGGCCGCCTACGACTTCCACCTGGGACGGCCGCTCTACAGTATCAGCGACGTGCTGGCCAATCACTTCGGCCATGTGTTCAAGGTGCCGCCGTTCTACGGCATGCTTTTCCTGCCCATCGCCGACGCCACTGACGCGCAGTACAACCTGGCGCTGACCACCCACCGAATCATGAACCTCGCGCTCTACGCGACAACCGGCGGCCTGCTGGTGCGGCTGCTGCGGCCACGCTTCGGCTGGCTGCTGGCGCTGACGGCGGTCGGCGTGATCATGGGCCTGATGCAGCCGCCTTTCGATACGATCGCCTACGGACAGATCGATATTGTGCTGCTGCTGCTGCTGACGCTCACGCTGCTTGGCCTGCAAAGCGAGCGACCCTGGCTGATTGGCCTGGGCATTGCGCTGGGGACGCTCTTTAAGCTGTATCCGTTCATGCTGGTTGGCTTTTTGCTCGTGCGCCGCGAGTGGAAGGCGATCGGCTGGGTGGCCGGCTGGCTGGCGCTCCTGAACGGCATTGCGATCGCCGTGATGGGCTGGGACAACCACGTGATGTATGTGACGCAGGTGCTGCCGAATATCGGCGGCGGCACGAGCTGGGTCGAGAATCAAACGATCAACGGCTTTTTGAACCGGCTCAGCTACGATCCGCTGCGCACGGAGCCGGTGCGCGGCCTCAGCATTAGCCTGCTGACCTATGGCGGCTTTGCGCTGGTGGCGGGCATCTCGCTGCTGCTGTCGTTCGCGCCCTTTGATCGCAAGTCGAGCAGCTACGCGCTCCAGTTCGGCATCTTCTCGGTGGTGATGGTGCTGGCGGTGCCGGCGGCCTGGATGCACTACTCGACGATCACGATTCTGGCCTTTGCGATGCTGGCCTGGTACAGCGCGGATCATCCGCTGCCGCTGGGCAAAGCCGCGCTGCTGGCGCTCTCGTTCGGGCTGATCGCCTACGGTAACCAGTGGAGCTTCTTCGACGGCACGCAAAATCCCGGCCTGCCCTTTCTGGCGCTCTCCTACAAGTTCTATGGCCTGGTGGTGCTGTGGAGCGTGATGGTCCACACGATCTGGCGCGCCTGGGCGCTTCGCCGCGAAAGCACGCAGCGCACGCCCGCGTCCGGCTCGCTGGTCTCGTCGCCATCGTAAGCGGGCTGTAAGCTGCCGCAGTTGTTGCAACGCCAAAGTTCGAGTATCATCGCAGCGCTGAATCAAGCCGAAAATGCCGGGATTGATACTCGAACTTTCCCAGATAAGGAGCGTGCAATGGCGATTAAGTCTGACCGCTGGATCAAGCAGATGGCGCTTGAGCATGGCATGATCGAGCCATTCGAGGAGAATCAGGTTCGCCAGGGTGCGATCTCGTACGGCTTATCGTCGTATGGCTACGATATTCGTGTCGCCGACGAGTTCAAAATTTTCACCAGCGCGACGGGTGAGGTGACGGTTGTCGATCCCAAGAACTTCGATCCCAAAGCCTTCAAGGATTTTACGGGCGCCGAGTGTATTATTCCTCCCAATTCGTTCGCATTAGCTAAAACAGTCGAGTATTTTCGTATTCCACGCGACGTATTAACAGTCTGCGTTGGAAAAAGTACGTATGCACGTTGCGGCATTATTGTCAATGTAACACCTTTCGAGCCCGAGTGGGAAGGATTTGTTACGCTAGAGATCAGCAATACCACGCCGCTGCCGGCCAAGATCTACGCCAACGAGGGCATCGCGCAGGTGCTTTTCTTCCAGAGCGACGAGCCGTGCATGGTCAGCTATCGCGACAAGGCCGGCAAATACCAGAACCAGCAGGGCTTGACGCTGCCCAAGCTTTGATGCAGGTGCCGCCTTGACCCAACGTTCAAAAATCCTCGCAGCGCTGGCTCAGCAGCGCATCCTGGTGATCGGCGATGTATTTCTCGACGAGTACGTCTTCGGCCATGCTACGCGGCTGTCACGGGAAGCGCCGATCCCGGTGCTGGAGTTCGATCGACGCGCCTACATTCCAGGCGGCGCGGCCAATCCGGCCAACAATATTGCCGCGCTGGGCGCCGCCGCAATCCAGGCTGCGGTGGTCGGCGATGACGCGGAGGGCCGGCAGCTGATTGAGCTGCTGCGCGGCGCCGGCGTCGATCCCGGCTGCATCCTAACCGACGCCGATCGCCCGACGACAGTCAAGACGCGCATCATCTCCGAAAGCTCGCTGCGCTTTTCCCAGCAGCTGGCCCGCATCGACCGTATCGATCGCAACCCGATTGGCGCATCGATCGGCGCGGCGCTGATCGAGCGGCTGAGCGAGCACATTGCCCGGATCGACGCGGTGCTCTGCTCGGATTACCTGAGCGGCCTACTGACACCGCCGCTGGTCCAGCAGATCGTCGCGCTGTGTGCCGAGCATCAGGTGCTGCTGACCGTTGACGCGCAGGGCGAGCTGGCGAAATACAGCGGCGCGAATCTGATCCGCTGCAACAACGACGAGGCCGCCGCCTACCTTGGACGCGAGATCACCACGGAGGACGAGTATCGCCGTGCGCTGGACGAGCTGCTGGATCTGCTCAAGCCCGAGCTGATGATCGTCACCCGTGGCCGCGATGGCCTCTCGATCCAGGGTCGCAGCCAGCCCTACCAGCGCATTGGCGCTCATCGCGTCGAGGCCGCCGACACGACCGGAGCCGGCGACACGTTTATTGCCGTGATGACGCTCGCTCTTGCCGCAGACATCGATCCGCTCACGGCGGCGCAGATGGCCAACTACGCCGCCGGCCTGGTCGTGCGCCGCATCGGCAACGCGGTGGTCACACCCGAAGAGCTTGCTCAAGGAATAGCGCATGGAACCGATTAACTGGCCACAGCCCGACCTTCGCGAGGTAATCGCGCTTGAGGAGCTGGTACAGCTGCGTGAACAGTGGCGCGCGCGCGGGCTCAGAGTCGTCTTTACCAACGGCATCTTCGATCTGCTGCATGTCGGCCACCTGCAATATCTTGAGGCAGCGCGCGCACTCGGCGATCTGCTGATCGTCGGCTTGAACAGCGACAGCTCGACGCGGCAGCTCAAAGGTCCGAAACGGCCGCTCGTGCCTGAAGCTGAGCGTGCCGTGCTCCTGCTGGGCCTGCGCCCCGTCGATTATGTGACGATCTTTGCGGATCGCACGGCTGAAAACCTGGTTGCCGCGCTCCAGCCCGATGTGTACGTCAAAGGCGGCGATTATTCACTAAGCGCCGGCGATCAGGCTTCCGGGCAACCTGCAAAGGTGCTGCCCGAAGCGCGCATCGTGCAGGGCTACGGCGGGCAAGTCGAGCTGATCAATTACCTGGCGGGACATTCGACCACCGAGCTGATCGAGCGAATTGTGGAGCGTTATGGTGAATAAACGTGTACTTGCCGTGTGGGCGCATCCCGACGACGAGGCGTTCGGGCCGGTCGGAACCATGCGGCTGGCCGTGGATCGAGGCTGGGAAACCGCTGTGATCTCCGCAACGCGCGGCGACGCGGGCAAGAGCCAGGCGGCGCAGCTGGCGCCCGGCCAAACATTGGGCGACTTCCGTGAAAACGAGCTGCGCTGCTCCTGCGGCGTGCTGGGCGTTAGCCAGCTGCACGTCTGGCGACACACCGACGGCGGCCTGCGCGACTTGCCGCCCGAGGTGCTGGCCGATCAGGTGCTGGCGGTCATGCGCGACTGGCAGCCGCAGATCGTGATCACCTTTGGGCCGGACGGCGTGACCGGCCATCCCGACCATATCGCTATCTCGCGCGCCACCGAAACGGCATTCAATCGCTACTGTGACGAGCAAGCGGAATTTCAGCCGCGCCTGTACTACAACACCATTCCCGCCGATCGCGTGATCGAGCATCCCATGGGCGACGCGCCGCCGCCCAAGCCCGCGACCGCCGTGATCGATGTCAGCGCGTACAAGACGATCAAACGTGAGGCGCTGAGCTGCCACGAGTCGCAGCGCGCCGACTGGGAGCCACTGCTCGCAGACCGCGACTGGCTGACGACCGACCGGCTATTTCGCGTCTTCCCGCCGGTTGCGCCCGACGAGCCCGTAGCCAGCACAATCTTCGATGAGTAAAGCTTCCACGCCAGCCGAGCCGACAGCCGCGCAGCAAGCCGCCGCTCAGGTTGGGCGCGGCATCGCGATCGCCGCCGCGCTGATCGCGCTTGGCAACATCGCCAGCCGTATTCTAGGCCAGGCCCGAGAGACGATCATCGCGCATCTCTTCGGCGTTAGCGTCGACAGCAGCGCCTACGCGATCGCCTCGGCAGTGCCGACCACGCTCTACGATCTGATCGTCGGCGGGCTGGTGAGCGCGGCGCTGGTGCCGGTCTTCTCCGAGCTAGCCGAGCGCGACGAGCAGGAGCTTGGCCGAGTCGCGGGCACGATCTTCACATTGGCAACGCTGCTCATGGCGATCGCCGCCGGGCTGGTCTGGCTCGTAGCGCCGTGGATTGGCACGCTGCTGACGCTCAACACCGACTCGCCCACCCTACGCGACCAGACGATCGGCCTGATCCCGTGGATGCTGCCCGCGACGATCTGTATGGCGCTGGCTGGACTGATCACCGGGCTGCTCCAGGCGCGACGGCGCTTTTTGCTGCCGGCATTCAGCACCGCGACCTTCAACGTCGGCATTATTGTTGGCGGACTGCTCTTCAGCTCAGTCTACGGCGTGCGCAGCCTGGCGATCGGTATGGGCATCGGTGCGCTGGGCCAGGTGCTGCTCCAGGCTCCGGGGTTGCGCGGCGTGCCGCTCAGGCTGGGCTTGAACCTGCGCCATCCCGAGGTTCGACGCATTGGTAAGCTCTACATTCCGGTGTTGATCGGCCTGAGCTTCAGCCTGATCGGCATTGTGATCGACCGATCGCTGGCCTCGGGCGTGAGCGAGAGCGCAGCCGCTCAGATGCGCTTTGCGACCACGCTGATCCAGCTGGCGCTCGGCATTGTAGCCACGGCGATCTCGCTGGCGGCGCTGCCCACACTTTCGCGGCAAGGAGCCGATCCCAACGATCTGACCGAGTACCGGCGCACGCTGGCGCTGTCGGTCAAATCGCTGCTGCTGCTGCTGCTGCCGGTGACAGCGCTGATGGGCGCGCTGGCCTATCCGATCACCTCGCTGCTCTTCCAGGGCGGCGAGACGACGCCCACCGCCGCCGCCGCGATCGGCACCGCGCTGATCTTTTATCTGCCGAGTTTGATCGCCGCCGGTGTGGATCAGCCGCTGATCTTCGCGTTCTACGCGCGGCGCAACACGCTGCTGCCCAACCTGGTTAACGGCGGCGCGATCGCGGCCTATCTGCTGGTCGCGTTTCTAACGGTGCGTGTCTGGGGTGTGTACGGCCTGATTCTGGGCAACGTCGTGCAGTGGTGGGTTCATGCGCTGCTGATGCTCTGGTTTGCGCATCGACGGCTGGACGCGCTGCGCAGTCAGCGGCTTGGCGAGGCACTGTGGAAAGGCGCGGCTGCCAGCACTGCGGCCGGCGCGATCTGCTACGGGCTGTATCTGCTGGTGGGCGATCTGGCGCAGGGTAAGCTCGCGCTGCTGGGGCTGATCCTGAGCCTGGGCGCGATCGGGCTGCTGGTGTATGCGGTCGTGGCCTATCTGCTGCGGCTGGAAGCGCTCTACGTCTTCGGCGCGGCGATCGGGCGGCGTGTGCGGCGGTAGCAGAAGAAAGTCAACCGCATGGGTACGAAGATCGTTTTTGAAACGCACTCCTGGAGCGAAGACAACGATCGTGGGATCGCAACCGGCTGGCGAGATGGCCAGCTCTCGGCGCGCGGTCGTGGGCTGGCAGCTGAGCTCGGCGCGCGGCGACAGCATGACGGCATTCAAGCGGTCTTCACGTCGGATCTCGGGCGGGCCGTCGAGACGGCTAGCATCGCCTTTGCCCACACATCGCTCCCGATCCTGCACGACTGGCGCTTGCGCGAGTGCGACTACGGCGAGTGGAACGGCCGTCCGGCTGCGGAGCTGCACACCGAGCGCGAGCGCTATCTGGATATGGCGTATCCCGGCGGTGAGAGCTGGCGCCAGGCAGTACAACGCGTCGGGCGCTTTCTGCCGGATCTGGCTCTGCGCTGGGACGGCGCGCGGGTACTCGTGATCGGCCATGTTGCCACGCGCTGGGCCTTTGACCATTTGCTCAATGGCGAGCCGCTAGAAATGTTGATCGCCGGCGATTTTGCCTGGCGCGAGGGCTGGGAATACTGGCTGCCATAAGCTTCTGGTCGTCGCGCCCGGCAATAGCCCGATTGGTTGCGTTAAAAATGGTTCAAACACCGTATTGACGTAGCTCAAAGATTCTGGTACGGTTCATGTATTCTATTCTGCACTCCATACCTCAGTTAGTGGAGATTGTTATGTTAACTTTACTCGCATTCCTCGCAGCCCTCGCTCTCGCCTACGCTGCACGTTCTCAGGCCGTTCCTGCTCCCGTACGCGTTCGCGTGCGCACCCGCCGCTAAAATTCAGCTTACACAACAAACAACGGCGCGTGCAGCTTTCTACCGTCTGCACGCGCCGTTTATATTTCCGCTGCTCAGCGTGGCACGATCAGGCTCAGCAGCCGATCGCGCATCTTGCGCAGGTCTTCGTCCAGGCTACGCGGATTGATCTCAAGATCCGCGCGAATCCGTCCAATCTCCAGGCGCTCAGTATTGATCTGTGGCTTGAGATCCTCGGAGACCAGCCGAAAAGCCTCGTCGAGCGATGCCTGAGCCGCCACCAGCTCACGATCGGCACGCGCCGAGTCGTTGGTTGCCAGCGCATCCATCGCCAGTGTGACCTGCCGCTCGGCCTTGAGCACAAAGGTTGCGCCGAGATGCTGCGCCGACTGCTGCTCGATCTGACGCAGCAGCCGTTGCTCTTCGTCCTCCGGCAGCACCGACGGCTCGATCTCCGGCTCGGGCGTCTCGATCAACACCACAATCGGCTGCTCGGGCACTGCAACCGTCGCCGTCGGCGTGGGCTGTGAGCGCAGCGCCGACACACCGCGATCCAGCGCCAGCGTGAGCACCGACGCCAGCAGCGCCGACGCCAGCACCAGCGTCCAGACAGGCGCACGCCGTAGTGCGGCCGCCATAGCTAGGTTTCGATCTGAGCGGCCAGCAGCAGCGCCTGCGCGATCTCTTTCATCGGCTTGCGAGTGTTCATCGACAGCTGCTGGATCTTGCGGAACGCCTCAGCCTCGGAAAGCCCCTGCTGCTCCATGAGCAGGCCCTTGGCGCGCTCCACAACCTTGCGCGTCTCGATCGACTCTTTGAGATCGCCGATCTGCTTGTCCATCGCCTTCAGCTCGGCAAAGCGCGCCATCGCCACCTCGATCGCGGGCAGCAGATCCGCCTCGCGAAAAGGCTTGACCAGATAGGCAACTACGCCGGATTCTTTGGCCCGATCGACCAGCGCGCGATCGCTGTAGGCCGTGAGCAGCAGCACCGGCGCGATGCGCTCCTGTGTCAGCACCTCGGCCGCCTGAATCCCATCAAGCTTCGGCATCTTGATGTCCATGATCACCAGATCTGGGCGCAGCTCGCGAGCGAGATTGATCGCGCTCACTCCGTCGCCCGCCTCGCCGACAACCAGATAGCCCAGCCCAACCAACGTTTCCTTGAGATTCATGCGAATCAAGGACTCATCGTCGGCGATAACCAGTCGAGTCTGCGACATACGTGTATCCTCCAAGTGTACCGGAGCCTGATTATTCGTTTAGTGTGGCTGGGAGTATACGTCGTGGAATCGGCGATGTCAAAGACTTTTGGGAGCGGTTTCACAAGTTCGTACCGATAGCACAATCCAGAGCCGCTCGATTTGGACACTCAGTACAATCAGCGCAGCAGCAGCGCCGGAAGCCAGAAATTGCC
>DASWTW010000517.1:0-12165 GCA_036401895.1 Herpetosiphonaceae bacterium
CGCATCAGCAGTCATAAGGATAGGCGCTAGATTTATGAGCGAACGATCTATGCAGAAACAAACCCAATCGCGGACGTTGAGCGTAATCCTGATGCTGATGCTCTTCGTCGTCTTCAACACGTCGCTCCAACTGTTGGATCAGTACAGCGAGTGGTTCGCCTGGATGCTCTACGCCGTCATGGTGGCGATCTCGTTCGCGGTGCTGCGCTTCCAGCAGCGGTTGGGACTGACCGTCACCCTGCTGCTGCTGGCGCTGCCGTTTGTGCTGGGGCTCGTCGGCGTGTTCCTGGGGGTGTAATCCAGGCCCTCACCCCCGATGCTGCGCATCTCCCCCTCTCCCATTGCGATAGGAGAGGGGGAAATATGGTACTTGCTGTTGCTCTTTGTTCTTTGTTTGCCTGCTCTGGCGACTGTTGGCTCAGCAGCTGACCTCTTTGGCCTCCTGATCCGATCCCGAGGCCGAGTAGTAGCGCCGGACCTGCGCCGCGATGCCGCCGAGATCAGGAAAGATCTTGCGCTCGTCGATGCCACAGAGATCCAGCTGATCGCGCACAAAGTCGACTTGCGCGGCCGGAATCACATAGCGCGTCAGCGCCGACGACAGGCCGCAGCCGTCCAAAAATTGATCGAACGATTGGTTTTTATCCGAGCACAGCGTGAAGGCCGCCGACTGCGCGACCAGCCGCGTATCGACGGCGGGCGGATCGAACAAACAGGCGAAAGCGCGCTGGTGATGCTCGGCCCTGAACAGATCCCAGGCCGACTCGTGGCCTTTGCCGCGCAGCACCTCGTCCAGATCCTCGATCAAGAAGGCCAGCGGCGCAAAGCCAAAGTGCTCGTGTACGCGCTTCCAATCCAGCCGCCAGACAACGCGATCGGCGCCGGGACACGGCTCCAGCGTGGCGAAGTGCGCCGCCACAAACGGCGAGTACGACCAGTCGAGCAGTCGGGTAGGGACACCGTGATGCTGAGCGATCACTAGCAGCTCCCACTCGTTGGGCGCGAGCTGCTCGACGTAGGGCCGCGAGTAGCGAATAAACGTGCGCAGAATATGCTCTTCAAGCTGCGCCTTGGCATGCGGCCGATCGACGCCGCCGAGTCGATCCAGACTGGTCAGCAGCGGCCAGTCCGCGTTGGCCGAGCCGCGATACACCGCCCAATCCCGCAGCCGGCCACTGGCGGGATCGGCTGTCTCCGGCGTTACCGCGTCCAGCAGCTCAGTCAAGCTCCGAACTTCGATCTCCTCAATCTCAGACATAGGCTCGTCGCATCTGAAACGCTAAACACCCGCGATCAAGCGGATGTGGCAACATTGCACGGAGCGCATCCGACGACGATCAGCGCTAGTCCGCCTCGCGGCTGATAGCTGCATCGCCGCCGATCCGCGCTGCCGCCCGGCCTAGCAAGCTCAGGACCACAATTGCCAGCACCGTGGCGAGAATCCCATAGGTGTAGAGCCCGGCCAGGCTATCGTCGGCGCCGAAGACCTGTACGATCGTGGCTTTGATCGCCTCGTTCCAGGCCAGCGCGGCTACCAGGCCCAGCGATGCCGATGCGAGTGTGATCATGATTTGCCGAAAGATGCGCGGGTGGATTATTTACGTTGAAGCTGTTAGCCGTTCTGAGCGAATCTAGCAAGCCGTCTAACTGCGCTAGTGCTCGACGATCGTAAAGCCGGCGCCGCCGTTCTCCGCGATCAGCCGTCCCTGCCCGCCGATCGGAAAAGTGAACTGCGGCGTGGTATGCCCGAAGCTGGCATTGGCGATCACCGGGATCGCGTCCAGCTCACGCTTGCTCTTGACGATGCTGATCAGCGTCTCGCGATCGATCGCCGAGCCTTTCTGGAAGCGTCCCAGGATCAGGCCGCGCACCTCGCTAAAGCCGGGCTGGTGCAGCAGCGATTGCAGGTCGCGATCGAAGTTCGGCGCTTTGGACTCCAGATCGTCTTCGATCAGCAGGATCGCACCGTTGAGCGCAGGCATGTACTCGGTGCCTTGCAGCAGATTCAGCGTACACAGATTGCCGCCCAGCAGCGTGCCCTCGGCGCGGCCCTCGTTGATCACCAGATAGCCCTCGTTCGGTATAAACTCACGATTTTCTTGATCCAGAAACCATGCGTCGTCGCTCCAGGTCGAGGCGGGCGGCACGTCGAACGGCTGTGCATCCATGACGCATTTTTTGAAATATTCCAGTGTGTACTCGCTGCCGCGCACCATGCCGAAGGTCGAGAAATGCGGCCCCGAGTAGGGTACTAAACCGGTGCGGCTGTAGATCGCCGTGGCCAGCGCCGTGATGTCGGAGAAGCCGCAGAAGACTTTGGGATTGGCCGCGATCAGATCGAAGTCGAGGTAGCGCAGCAGCTGGTTGCTGTTATAGCCGCCCAGATTCGTCACGACGCCGGCGACGGCCGGATCGGCAAACGCGGCGTGCAGATCCGCCACCCGCGACGCGATCGACGACGATTCGAACTGGTCGCGCTCCTCGGCATGCTCCGCAAACGAGATGCTCAAGCCCAGGCTGGCGTAGCGCTCGCTCGCCGTGGTGCGCTGATCCTGCGGAATCACCGCCAGCGATATGGCCGGCGCGACCACCCGGATCTGATCGCCCGGCTGTAGTTTGGGTGCAAACATAACTCTTCCTTCCGCTAAGCAGCCGCCCGAGCGGCCTGAATCCTTTGCCGCGCGATCGTAGCATATCCAGGGCTGGCATTAAAACCAAAGAGCGCGGATTATCCCACGCTCTTCGAGGACTTTGGTTGAAATGGAGGCGATCGACTTAGGACGCGAACGGCACCCAGACGCGTGGTCCGAAGATGAACGCCGCCCGTACGCGCACGTTGATCGGCGGGCCGCTGACTGTGGCCGCGTTGTCGGCGCTCACCGCGTAGCGATCGTTGCTCAGGAACGTCTCGTCGGGCGTGTCCTCCGGCACATAGACCGTCAGCGTGCGCGTCGCCGACTGCCCGGCCGCCAGCGAGCCGATGTTCCAGGTGATCAGGTTATTGTCGACGCCCGCGCGCGAGTAGTTGCCGCTGGCCGAGACGAACTCGGTTCCGGCCGGCACAATATCGGTCAGCGTGACATTCTCCAGAGCGACATCGTTTGCGCTCACGGTCATCACAAAGGTGATCGGGATGCCCGCGACGATCTCGTTGTCGGGATCGACGTAGCCGCTGAGGCTGATCCTGCCGTCGGGCGGCTCCTGCCGCGCCATGACATTGACCGGCGAGCCGTTGACCGTCGCGGCGTTGGACGCAGTCGCCTGATAATTATTGTTGCTGATGGTCGTGCCGTCGATCGTGTCGGGCAGCACTCGCACCACCAGTGTACGCGTCGCGCTGCTGCCGGACGTGAGCGAGCCGATGTTCCAGGCAATAATGTTGTTCTGCGCTCCAGTGATCGAGTACGAGCCGCTGGCCGAGACAAACTCCGTCGAGAGCGGCATCGTATCGGTCAGCCTGACGTTGTTGACATCGCCGTTCTGCGCGCCGACCGTCAGCGTGTAGGTGATCAACCGTGCAGCAAACACCTCAGTGCCGGGATCGGCCGTCTTGCTCAGCGTCAGCGCCGCCGGGATCGGCGTTAGCGTCGGCGTGCTGGTTGGTGTCGGCGTCGCCGTTGGCGTGTGAGTTGGAATCGTTGTGTTGGTTGGTGTCGGCGTGTTGGTTGGTGTGTTGGTTGGTGTGTTGGTTGGTGTGTTGGTCGGCGTGTTGGTCGGTGTATTCGTCGGCGTGTTGGTTGGCGTGCTGGTTGGCGTGCTGGTTGGTGTCGTGCCGCCACCTCCAACTGTGACATTGACCGGCGAGCCGTTGACCGTCGGCGCATCCGTGGCCGAGACGCGATAGCTGTTGTTGCTGATCGTCGTGCCATTGGCGGCGTCAGGTGAGACCTGAACCGTCAGCGTGCGCGTCGCGGTCTGATCCACAGCCAGCGCACCGATGTTCCAGGTAATCACGCTGTTGCCAGGGCCGGAGCGCGTATAGGTGCCGCTCGCACGAACGAAGAAGGTATCGATCGGCAGCGTATCGGTCAGCACCACGCCGTTAATCGGCGCGTTTTGCGCACCAACCGTCAGCGTGTAGGTCACGAGCCCGCTAGCCGCAACCGTGGGACTCGGCTCGGCCACCTTGTTGAGCGTCAGCACGCCGCGCGGAATCTTGCGCACCGTGACCGTCACCGGTGTGCCGATGCCGGCCAGATCGAAGCCGTTCTCGGCGCGATAGTCGTTGTTGACGATCTGCGTATTTTCGGGCGTGTCCGCGCCGACGCGCACCACCAGCTGGCGCGTGATCGACTCGTTGGCCGCCAGCGTCGGGATCGACCACCGGATGATCGAGCCGCCAGGGCCGGTTCGCGTGCCTCCGTTCGAGGCGCTTACGAAATCGACGTTCAGCGGCAGCGTATCGGTCAGCACGATCGGATGCGTGATCGCCTTGCTGCCGGCGCTGAGGCCCAGCGTGTAGGTGATCAGCTCGCCCGGCTCGACCTCGGTGGCCGGATTGGCGGTCTTGGAAACGTTGAGCTGGCTCTGGAGGTTGACCGGGCCGGCGACGGACAGGCCGTAGGGCTGCGCTGCGATCGGCACGTTGAAGGCACGCACACGAACGGTGTAGAAGCCGAGCGCCGGATTTTTGATGATCACGCCCTCGACGTTATTGGTGCGATCGCCGGTCGCCAGGTTGTTGCCGTAGTACTGCGTGCCATCCGGCCCCACCACGACCAGATCCAGATCGTTGACGAGCTGCTTCGACGCCGACAGCGAGGCCGCCGGATCGGTCCAGCTCAGCATCACGCGCAGCGGCTGATCCGTGCGCAGCACCTCAAGCGGCCGGCTCTCGGTGTGGGTGTACTGCACTTCCTGGCCGGTTGTCAGGCCGGCGGTATGATCGTCAACCCACAGCTTGTAGGGCAGCGGCGCGGTCATAAAGTCCAGGTCGGTACGACCCCAGCCGGCGACGCTGTTCGGCCGCACGTTCGGGATCTCCTGCGTGGCTCCCAGCCCATACTGGCCGGTGCCCACATCGGCGGTGGTGTTGAGCAGTGTGGACTTCATCACGGCGGCGCTAGGATTAGACAGGCCGTTGAGCGTCAGCCACTGGCGCACGATCGCGCCCGCGCCGGCGGTCAGCGGCGTGGCCATCGAGGTACCGCCCGAGTACACATAGTGCGTGTTGGTCTCGTGCTGACCCCACAGCAGCGTCGCGTCGGGAACGTGCGATTTGTTCGAGACGATATTCGTGCCGGGCGTAACCAGATCCGGCTTGATGCGGCCGTCGTCGGTAGGGCCGCGCGAGGAGAAGGCCGCCATGCCGTTGGGATCGTCCGAGATCGTGTCGGTTGCGATCGGCTCGCGGCCATAGCAGAAGTTCGGATGTAAGAAGAACCAGGGATAGCCGCTCAGGCCACCCGAGAGCCGCAGGTTTTCGGACGCGCCCACGGTGATCGCGTTCTTGGCGGTGCCGGGCGCGAGCAGCGAGTCGGGATCGATCACGCCGTCGCTGCCGTTGCAAAAGCCGCTGCTGGCTACCGCGCCGTCGATGCCGGAGTTGCCCGCCGCGAAAAAGATCGTCATGTCGGGATGATCCCACATGAACTGGTCGAGGCGCTGCGAGCCGTAGGGATAGCCGCCGAACTGAGCCTCGGGATCGGATGCCGGGCCGGTCACATCGCCCCAGCTATCCGAGTGAATCCGCGCGCCGTCGTTGTAGGCCTGCTGGAAGATCTGATAGTAGTCGGGGTTGATGCCCACCGCCTCACCGCTCGCCAGCACCTCGAACGCCTGGATCACCAGCCGCGCCTCGGGAGCCACGCCGGCGTACGAGCCCGCGTACTGGCGCTGCGCCGGATTCGCGCCCGACTGCACGCCTGCGCCCGCGACCGAGCCCGCGACGTGCGTACCGTGGCCGTGCTGATCCGCCAGGTCGCCGCCATCGGAGAGCACGTGAGTCGCGACGAGCCGCCCGGCAAAATCGGGGCTGAGCGTGGCCGGATTGCCCGTATCCATACCCGAGTCCGCCACGGCGACGATCTGGCCTGCGCCGTACAGCCTGCGCTGCTGCCAGACCTGATCGACATGCATAATCGTGCGCGCGGCATCGTTGAGAATGCGCGGCTTGCCCTCAGGCTCGATCCAGCGCACGCTCGACAGCCGCGCCAGGCGTACCAGCGCATCGGCGCTAAGCGATCCGGCGGTATTAACCGCCGCCGAGCGCAGATCGCGCTCAAGCTGACCTGTATCGCCGGGCCAGCCCAGGATGTGCATCTGGCCCATGACGGTATCGCCACGGCTCAGCGCGCTGAGCAGCGACGGCGATAGCTTGTCGGCGTTGGTGAAAGGGGCGTGGGCGTAGAGCTGCGGCAGCCTGGTAGCGGCCGTGATCGCGGACGGATCGCCGCGAACCAGGTAGGCGTAGTCTGGCACATACTCCAGAACTTCTACGCCCGTGGCCTTGAGCGCAGCCTGGTCGGCCGGCGTGATCGGGCCACGAAACTGAACGATCGCGTGCGTCGACGATGCGAGGGCCAGCGTGGCATCGACTGCCGGGCCGGCTGAAGCTTTCGCATCGAAGGTTGCGCGATGGAGGCGCAGACGCGGTCCCTGCGTCTGAGACGATTGGGCCGCGCCAACACCAGCGAAGGTGAGGACCAGCGCGGTGGTGACGACGAATAGTGCAAATACGCGCATCCAGGTTCTCCATAACAATAGCAAAGGGTACGAAGAAACCGCATCCCAGGAGGATAAAAGCTATTGTAGGTAGTAGCCCTGCTAAAGGCTATAGGCCGTGGCTCCTATGTCGCCCTGATCGGAGATTGTTTGCAGATACAGGCCATGCGGCATACCTGCTGCTCAGCATTGCACACACGACGGATCGAGCGCCAGGCTTTGAAAATCTTTGGCACGGCTTTTGCACTAAAAAATCTCAATTGAATAAGAGATCGGGGGATTTGGGAGAGAGGCCCATGACGCTAGCCCCCGCATATGCCGAATCGCATGAACTGTATCCCGAACACGTTCGTTGATTCCGCAGCAGCTTGAAGGAGCGAGAAATGGCGAACATTGAGCGATCGATCGACGTGAACGTTCCAGTGCGAACTGCCTACAATCAGTGGACTCAATTCGAGGAATTTCCGAAATTCATGGAAGGCGTCCAGGAAGTCAAGCAGCTTGACAATAAAAACCTGCACTGGCGAGCCAATATTGCGGGCAAGGAAGAAGAGTGGGACGCCGTGATCACGGAGCAGGAGCCCGACATGCGCGTGGCCTGGACCAACACCACGGGCGCGAAGAACGCCGGTGTGGTCACGTTCCACCACCTGGACGACAGCAAAACCCGCGTGATGCTTCAGCTCGACTACGAGCCCGAGGGCGTGATCGAAAATGTCGGCAGCGCGCTGGGCTTTGTGGAGCGCCGCGTCGAGGGCGATCTCAAGCGCTTCAAGGAGTTCATCGAGTCGCGCGGCAATGAGACCGGCGCGTGGCGCGGCGAGATCGAGCAGGAGAAGGGCAAGTAGAGCTGGCGGCTACTCTCAAGAACGAGAACGAGCGTGGAGCATTGGCTTCACGCTCGTTGGTTTAATTTGAAACCATAGCAATGTGAAATGCGCCGGGCGTGATGAATCACGCCCCTACAAACGAATGGTTTTCCATCACTTCCGCGCCAGCACGCGATCGAACTTGTCGGCGGCCTGCACGATCTCAACCTGATGAAACGCGCGCCGCAGCTCTTCAAGGCCGCCCGTTCCCCGGCGCACATCCAGGATCAGCACGCCGTCGTCGCTCAGCAGCGCGCGCACACGATCGAGATACGTGGCGACCGGATAATGAAAGCCCCACGAGATCAGGGAGAGCACCAGATCAACCGGCGCGTCGATGTTGATCTCGTTGCGCGCGTTGGCCTCGACAAGCTGCACACATTCGGGCGGAACGCCGTTGCTCGTCAGCAGCGTGCGGGCGACAGCCAGCGAGTTATAGAACGCGCCCTGACTTTTGAACAGATAAAACACGTTCTGCTCGACCTGCGATTTGTCGAGCAGAAAGAAGCGCAGATCGCGGCCAGGATAATGCCGCGCAATGAACACATCGATCCCGGCAACACCGCAGCCGACATCCAGAACAGCGTTGCAGCGCTCCGGTAAGTACTGGCGAAACGTCTGGTATTCGCGCTGCATATCCTCGGCGTAGAGCGCCTTGATCTGCCGCCTGCGCAGCCGCGACTCGATCGCGACGACGACGTTGTAGAGCGGCGTTTCAAACGGCAGCGCCCGATTGAAAAAGCGGTACACCGGCGCGACCGGAAAGCGCAGATAGGCCGTGCGCTGAAACAAAATATACGGGATCGCCGCGTCGGGAACAGCTAACGTATTGTTCATGCAGTAGCTCCGTTCGTGCATCACCGGGTACACTGCACGGAGCGGACCAGCGAGCGGCCTTAGCGCTCCACCAGCTCATCCGCGAGCTCTAAGCCGGCCGCTTCCAGCGCCTGCTCCAGCCGATCGTAGCGCGCAAACTGAGCTACACGCCCATCCGCGACCCGAAAGCGCGACGCGAGGTCGGCCTCGCCCTGCACCTCGCCGGTCTCCACCGAGCGCCACACGCCATGCTGCGCCACGACTACCACCTGGTCACGGGCAAAGACGCGCTGCGTTTCCAGAGTCAGCCCAGCACGGCCGAGCCACTCACGCAGCAGCTGTGCGCCAAAGCCCGAGCCACGCGGCCCAATGATCTCGATATTGGGATCGGACAGCGCGACAAGCTGTTCGCCATCCTGATTATTCGCCGCCTCCTGCCACGCCTGAACCACCGCAATCGCCTGTTCCTGCTGCATCGACGCCTCCTTTGAGCATAACGTTGTGGATCATAAACGGCCGGCGCGGCTCGAACATCGATCGTTGGGACAGGAAAGGATCAGGGACAAGCCTCGGATGCGCGTGTAGCCTCGGTGTCGATCAGCAGCGGCAGGCACAGCAGAAACGTCGAGCCTTTCTCGCTCGTGGCCTCAAGCGCCAGCGTGCCGTTATGCTTGAGCACCAGCTCACGGCTGAGCGACAGGCCGATCCCGAGGCCGCCATACTCGCTGGCAACCACATTCGAGCCCCGGTAGAAGCGCTCGAACAGCCGCTCACGACCGGTCGCCGGAATGCCGATACCTTGATCCTGAATCCGCACCAGCGCCTGGTCACCATCGCAGCAAAGATCCAGCCGGATCGTGCCGCCGTCGGGCGAGTATTTGATCGCGTTGGAGAGCATATTGTCGAGCACTTGATCCAGCCGATCACGATCAGCGCTCACCAGCACCCCGGACGGTGGATCTGTCGACACGATGATCGTATGGCGCTCGGTCATCGCCTGCGCACGCTCGCCGGCCTCACGCGCGGTAACCGTGAGATCCAGCGGCGCGAATACCAGCGGCAGCACGCCGGTCTCCAGGCGGCGAATATCGAGCAGATCGCCGATCAGCCCTTCCATACGCCGCACCTGCTGCGCGATCACGTCGAGCTTCAGCACAACGTCAGCCGGCTGTGCGCCTCGCACCATCTTTCGTCGCGCCAGATCGTTGAGACCTTTGATCGTCGTCAGCGGCGTTTTGAGCTCGTGGCTCACGATCGATAAAAATTGATCTTTCTCGGACTCGATCTGCCGCCGCTGGGTAACGTCGCGCAGCACCAGCACCGCACCGAGACGCTCGCCCTGCGCTCCAATAATCGGCGTGGCGCTGCCGTTGACGATCAACTGTGTGCCGTCGGCGCGGCGAATCAGCCACTCGGCATTCGTCACGGTCTCTCCCTGAAACACGGCGCGGTTGAGCAGCAGATCTGTTCTGGCGAACGGCTCTCCGCTCAGGTGGAACAGCTGGTAGGGCGTATCCGCGCCGTAGGTGGTGACCTGTACGTCAGCGGTGCCATACAGCGACACGGCATACTGGTTGACCAGCTTCACATGCCCGTCGCCGTCGGTGATCACAATGCCCTCGCCCATCTGTGAGATCACCGCCTCAAGCTCGGCGGCTTTCGCACGAAACGAATCAACGAGCGCCTCGTTCTCGCGGCGAGTCACGACGACATCCGTGATGTCGCGGCTGACCGTGACCGCCGCGCGGATCTGCCCGTTTGAGTCACGAATCGGGCCGCTGGAAAGCAGCACCGAGCGCTCAGCACCCTGCTGGTCGGTGTACACAATCTCCAGATTGCTGACGACTTCGCCCGCCAGTGCCTGCGCGGTTGGCGTTGCACTTTTCTCCAGCCTGGTACCGTCGGGCAGGCGTCCGGCAAACGCGCGCAGCCGATCTTCCAGGGTTTGTTGGCCGATCTCCTGGCCGACAGCCTGCATCATCGCGGCGTTCGCCTTGAGCGTACGGCCACTAGGATCGATGATGATCACGCCGTCGAGCATGGCATCGAAGATCGCCTCAAGCTCGGCAGCCTGGGCGTAAGCCGCCTCAAGCAGCTGTGCCCGCTCGATCGCCAGCGCGCACTGAGCGCCCAGCACGGCGGTGAAGCGAATATCCATCGAGCGCAGCACCGGCGGCGCGTCAAGGTAGTTGACGAAGGCCATACCCACAAATTTGCCCTGCGCCAGCAGCGGCGTAAACAGCGACGCCTGCACTTCCAGCGTTTCGAACCAGCGGCTTTCGTCGCCCAGCCGCTCGTCGAACAAGACCAGCAGCGGCTCTTGCAGCTCGACCGAGCGCGCAATATTCGGCGAGCTGGCGATCGACATCACCGCGCCGACACGCGGCGGGCCATGCACCCGCGTCTCAGACGCGCCGATCAGGCTCAGGCCATCACTGCTTGCGAGCCAGATCGAGCCCTCGTCGGCGTTGAGCTGCTCGACCAGGCTCGTAATCACACGGCTCAGCGTATCGCTCAGATTATGGCCGCTGTTCACGCCGCGCACGACATCGCTGATCACGGTCGCGCGGGAGCGCTCCTGCTCAACCTGGGCAAACAGCCGCGCGTTGGAAAGCGCCACGCCCGCCAGCGCCCCCAGCGATTGTGCCAGAAAAATTTCGTCTTGCGTCACCGTGTGCGGCTCGACGGTCCAGGTGAAGGGCATCAGGCCAAAAACCTCGCCATCAGGGCCGCTCAGGTTGATATTGATCAGCGTGCGCGTGTTGAAGATGCGAAAAACCTGGGGATTGCTCAGCGGATGTGTCTCGGTATCGACCACAACAGTCGGCTCGGGACTGGTCAGCGCAAAGCGAATCAAGGGAATCGCATCGACCGGAATCGGATTCGGAAAGAACAGCTCGTCGACGCTGTGCGGATCGTTGACGTCGACGCCGATCATCGGCTCAAGCATCGTGCGTGTCGTGTCCATCAGATAGATCGCCACCCGATCGCAGCCCACGATCCGCGCCGCAGCCTCCACAACGGTCTGCGCCACGGCATGAAGATCCAGCGAGCTGGAGATCGCGCGGGCCACATCCACCACCAGCCGCTGCGCATCGCGGATCGGATCGGCGTCGCTGCGCGCCTGAGCGAAGCGTAGAATGTCCTGACGAGCATAGCGCCGAATACCACGCGGTCCCGCCCGCCGCGAGCGCAGCTTGCCCTGCGTATCCCAGCGGCGCAGCGTTTCAGGATGGACGCCCAGCGCGGCCGCGGCCTCACGAATCGTAAGCATCTCAGGCAGTTGCTCTGCCAACGTCATGCGACACTCCAATATTCAACATTTCTCAACATTGACTATTGTAGAACGATTATGGGCGGCGAACAAGCTTAGAAAGGAGTAATGTGGGCCGCAGGTGAGGCGTGGGCTCAGCTAGGCGCCGAGCGCGCGCTCCTTGAGCACCGGCTGGGCCTCCACACGTGGCGCAAACACGACCTCGGCGTCCAGCCGAAAGCCGCTGCGCTGGATGGTCGTGATCTGCGGCGGCGCGTGACCCAGCGGCTGCGCGATGGCACGTAGATTGCGACGCAGCTTCGCGATACAGGCGTTGAGCGCGTCCTCACAGGTGGCCGGATTGTAGGGCTGGCCCCAGACTTCCAGAAAGCAGGACTCGCGCGTGCAGACTGTGCCGGGATTGGTCGCCAGATACAGCAGCATGCGGTATTCGAGCGGGCTGAGCGGAGCGGCAACGCCATAGACTTGAACAGCGCGCGCATTTTCGTCGATGTACAGCGGTGAAGGAGCGTGATTCGCCGGAACGATCAGCGTTTCCTCGGG
>DASWTW010000518.1:0-5292 GCA_036401895.1 Herpetosiphonaceae bacterium
GGAGCAGGATCTGGAGACGGCGTTCGAGTATGCGCTAGAGCGGCTCCGGCAAGCGAATGCGCTACCGCCCGAGCTAACAGCCGCGCAACTCCGCGATCGCTTCGAGGTCTTTCGGGTACATGACGAGGCGATGAAAACCTATCGGCCGCGTCTATTCGGGGGTCAGACCACCGTGATCCAGTCACAGTACGGGAGCAAGCACGTCGATCTTGCCGCAGCCTGGGCACCGCTGGTTGATAGCCTGACATTCCACATGATGCCTGGCACACACTTCACCATGATTCGCGAGCCGCATGTGGCGGAGCTTGCCGGTTTGCTATCGGATGCCCTGGCTCGTCCATCGATTGCGGCGGCAGAATCATAAAGCGGTATACACGTAGATTAAGCCGTTCATCGTGTAGTAATATGTCGGCGGCGTGTTGCTCCTACAGTTCAATGAGGAACGACGCGGCAAAGGCACGATTAAGTCGTGAGCTGTGCATCGGCAACAGCGACAAGAAAGGAACAGACTGATATGCGAATGGGTCTCCAGATCCCACATTTTCACCATCCTGAAAGCACACAGGCAATCGCGCCCTGGCTCAAGGAGATCGCTCAGACCGCAGACGCTGTAGGCTTCGACTCGCTATGGGTGATGGATCACTTTTTCCAGCTCGGCGGCTGGGATTGGCTTAGTCCCGTCGAGGCGCCGATGCTGGAAGGGTACAGTACGGTCAGCTACCTGGCCGGACTAACCCAGCGCATCAAGCTGGGCCTGCTTGTGGGCGGTGTCATCTATCGCCATCCCGGCATTTTGGTCAAAACCGCGACGACTCTGGACGTGCTTTCCGGCGGTCGCTCGTATTTTGGCATCGGCGCCGCCTGGTACGAGGAAGAAGCGCGGGGTCTGGGCGTGCCGTTTCCACCGCTTAAAGAGCGCTATGAGCAGCTGGAGGAAACCCTGCTGATCGCCAAGCAGATGTGGGCGGACGACGCATCGCCGTATCACGGCAAGCACTACCAGCTGGAACAGCCGCTCAATCGCCCTCAGCCGATCAGCCAGCCGCATCCACCAATTATGATCGGCGGATCGGGCGAGAAAAAAACGCTGCGCCTGGTCGCCAGATATGCCGATGCCTGCAACATCAGCGGCACCTACTACGTCCCGGCTAAGGAGATTGGACGCCTGCTGGATGTGTTGAAGGCCCACTGTGAGGATGTTGGCCGGCCCTACGAGGCGATCGAGCGGACGGTGCTGGATACGTTCGATCTTTCCGATCCTGCTTCGGTGCAAAACGTGATCGAACGCTGCCGAGCAATGGCAGATGTGGGCGTGCAGACGGTGATCTTCAACATGCCGCACGCATACACGCCTGCGATCATCGAGCTTGTTGGACGCGAGATTATTCCTGCGATTGCCGAATACTGAGGCCAGACGTGTGCCTGAGCGCCTAGATGTGATAAGGAGCGATCCCATGACGGGGCATTCCCCCCTTCCTCCTGAGAAAACAAATCCTTTCACGGATGAGCTGGCGTTGCAAAACCGTGCCTGTTTTGCATATCGCAGCAATGAGCTGACGTGCATCTCAACGCCAGGAGGCGCAACACCGCCGTTGGTCCAGACAGTTCACAACGATTTTCGCGCCTTTATTAGCGATCGGAGCTATCCCTGTGTTGGAGCACGGGCAGCCGTGCTCTCCAACTGCTACTGGCTCGGCGTTTATGACGAGATGGGATCGGCTGGTGCTACCGCCGGTCTCGCTCACGACCTGTTCAACTTTGTGCAGCATCAGCCAAGCTTCAACAGCAATTTTACGACCTTTGTCGCATGCTTTAATCAGCCTGCGCCAGGGGATGAGCTGGAATTTGAGGCGCTGCTCTGGCAGCAGCTACAGCGGCTCCACGATCTGGATCGCCAGTATCATGCCTGGGACACAGCCGCCAGCGCAGATCCGGCCGATCCATTTTTCTCGTATAGCTTCGCTGAGCAAGCGTTCTTTATTGTTGGTCTGTCCGGCGTAAATACCCGTCTGGCCCGTCGCTTTGCCTGGCCTACGATGATCTTCAACGCGCATCACCAGTTCGAGCGGCTGCGCAGGCAAAATCACTATCAACGTTTACAGCAGATGATTCGACAGCGCGAGATCGCTCTGCAAGGAGATATTAATCCTAATCTGTGCGATTTTGGAACAGCCTCAGAGGCGCGCCAATATTCCGGACGGGCTGTTGAAGAAACATGGCGCTGCCCGCTCCATGTGAAGGACAAGGAGCACAATCCCTGATCGCACAGCGCATGTAGGCGTAACCTGGCAGCACCGCTCACAGCCTGGGTGGTCGCCGACCCGCGCGCCACGCTTGCCAGGCTCCGGTCGCCCACAGCGCCCAAACGACCAGTCCCGGCTGGAACAGGAGCCGGATTGCGCGCGCCCGGTCGGTGTTCAGCCCAAACGCATCGATGCGGTTGACGTACTGCGAGATATTGCCGGGAAAGATCGCCACAAAAAAGGCGGCAACGATCCAGCCCACGATCGTGCGGTGGCGCCGCAGCACAACCAGGGCTCCACCCAGCGCCAGCTCGACGATCCCTGACCCGACGACTACCAGATCGGCGGGCAACGGCAGCCAGCGCGGCACTTGCGCCTGGAACTCCGTCCGTGCCCACGTTAGATGCGACGTCCCGGCGAAAAGCAGGGCAGCTCCTAGCAGCCAGCGAAAGGCGGTCTGTACCAGAGTAGTGCGCTCAGACGTGTGGCTCGGACGTGGTCGGTTCATACAGACTCTCCCAAGACTGGCTGGCTGCTTCCATCAAGCTATCTTTCATTCGATAGCGAGCTTGGCGGCAGTGGAACAAGTAAACACAGGTTAAGTGTACAGCAGCGCCATGACTTCCGCCACTCTCCTTCATCACAGCGCAAGCGTCACGCTGATCGGGCAGTGATCCGATCCCGGCACGTCGGTATGAATCTCAGCGGCAACGATGGCATCCTGTAGCTGCGGCGAGACCAGAATATAGTCCAATCGCCACCCAACATTGCGCTCGCGTGCGCCCGCCCACGGCGACCACCAGGTGTACATGACGGTGGTCGGATGCAGGAAGCGGAAGGTGTCGATCAGCCCGGCGCTGAAGAACGCGTCCATCCCGGCGCGCTCCTCGGGCAAAAAGCCGGAGGTCGTGCGGTTCTCGCGGGGACGCGCCAGGTCGATCTCAGCATACGCCGTATTCACATCCCCGACGACGACCACGTGCTGGCCCGCATCCACTGCCTGTCGCACCAGGTCCACGAAGCGCTCATAGAACGCTAGCTTGTGCGCAACCCACTGTGGCCCACGGCCACCGTTTGGGAAATAGATATTGAAGAGCACGAACTCGGCAAAGGTGCTGATCAGCACGCGGCCCTCATGGTCGAAGCGGGTATCGTCCAGGCCACGCTTTACGCTGAGCGGCGCGCATCGCGAAAAGGTGGCGACGCCGCTATAGCCTTTGGTCTCGGCAGCACACCAGTGGGACTGGTAGCCGGGCGGCTCGCGCAGAGCTGTCGATAGCTGATCGGGATGCGCCTTGGTTTCTTGCACAGCCACGATCTCTGCGCCGCTTGTCTGTAACCACGACACAAAGCCCTTGCGCTCCGCCGCGCGGATGCCGTTCACGTTCCAAGAGATGATGGTAATCTGCCGCTGGCTCACACTCTGCTCCTCGGATTGGCGGGCGCAATGGTCGTCAACCCGCAATGCATCAGTATACCAGCAGCCAGCGCGAGCGTATGAGCAGACGGCGAGAGCTCGGTCTGGAGCGATCGGCAGATCCAGGCGCCCCTGGAAGCCCACTCGCTGACCAGATGCCCAATCGCCGAGATGCGGGAGTCCAGTGTGCTACACTTAACCATCGACGGCACATCCACGCTGGTACTGGCAGCGCTCCTACTGCCGCACGGCCGGCGGACTGATCCGCCTACTTTATTGACGACGGAGGGCATGTATGGACTGGATGCTTGAGGGGAGTCACGGACAGGTCGTCGTGCAGGAATGGCCCAACGAACAAGCGTCGTGGCTGGCGGTACTGGCGCACGGCTACGGTGAGCATATCGGGCGCTACGCGCATGTCGCCGCTGCTCTACAGGCGGCAGGCGCAGCCGTTGTCGGCCCCGACCATGAAGGCCACGGACGATCGGCCGGGCAGCGGGCGGTCATTACCGATTTCGAGGACGTGGTCGACGATCTACATCAGGTCGCGCAGCGCACGGCGGCAAGATACGCGGGATTGCCGCAGGTGCTGATCGGTCACTCGATGGGCGGGCTGATCGCCGCCCGCTATGCCCAGCGGTACGGCAGCGAACTTGGCGCGCTGGTACTGTCGGGGCCGATGTTCGGGGCGCGCGATCTGGTGATGCAGTTGCTCAGCCTTGAGACCATCCCCGACGTGCCGCTGGACCCGTCCGTGCTGTCCCGCGACACGTCGGTCGGCACCGCCTATGCGGCCGATCCGCTGGTCTGGCACGGCCCGTTTCAGCGTCCGATGCTTCAGGCCATGGCATCCGCGCTGGATGCCACCGCCGCAGGGCCATCGCTCGGCGATCTGCCGACGTTATGGGTGCATGGCGAGGCGGATCAGCTCGTGCCGTTGGCGGCGACGCGTTCGCTGATGGAGCATCTGCGCGGCACGCACTTCGAGGAGCACTTTTTTGCAGAGGCGCAGCACGAAGTGTTTAACGAGATCAACAGCGACGAGGTGCTGCACGTGGTAATCGACTTTGTCCACCGCGCGCTGGCATCTGCGCAGGAGCGAGAACGGCGGTAAATCAGGTCGCGATCAGGTGTAAGGAGCTACCGGCAAGCAGCAAGGTAGAGAGGAGGGGGCGCATATGATCGTTTTAACGGCGTACTACCACGGCAAGCCCGGTCAGGGCGATGCGATCGTGGCCGCGCTGAAGCGGATGGCACCGCTGGTCAGGGAACGGGAGCCCGGCTGCGCTCTGTACCAGGCGGCGCGCTCGCAGGATAACCCGGATGTGTTCCTGCTTTACGAGCAGTACGAAGACGAGGCCGCGCTGCTGGCTCACCGCGAAACGCCGCATTTCAAGGAGATCATCGAAGGTACGATCGTCCCGCTCTTGGAGCAGCGCGAGCGTCAGCTGTACACGCTGGTAGTCGGTTAGGAGTCTGCGCTCCGCTGCTCCTTCACGTTATCCTGAGCACAGATGATGGAGCGAGAAAGCCCCACCGCGCCACAGGAGGCAACACGGTGGGGCTTTGGTAGCTACGCTACTTGGAGTCGACGGAGGTGTTCGAGTGGCCGGGCTCGCTCGCCAGTACAAC
>DASWTW010000519.1:0-20602 GCA_036401895.1 Herpetosiphonaceae bacterium
TATCCAGGGTCAGGACACGACCACGGAGCATGAGCAGCTTGCCCTCGACGATCACCGTGTCGACATCGTCGGAGTTGGCGGCATAGACCAGGTTCGAGATAATGTTGTAGTTGGGGGTCATGCGTGGCTCGTCCAGCCGCACCTGGATCAGGTCGGCACGGCGACCAACCGTGAGCGCGCCAATCTGGTCATCGAGCCCGATCGCCTCCGCGCCGCCCAAGGTCGCCATGCGCAGCACCGCCGGCGCCGGCATGGTGGTTGGGTCTTTCAACACACCTTTGTGCAGCAGCGCGGCCAGGTTCATCTCTTCCCACAGGTCCAGGTCATTGTTCGAGGCCGCGCCGTCGGTGCCCAGCCCGACGTGTACGCCGGCGGCCAGCATCTGTGGCACCGGCGCGACGCCCGAGGCCAGCTTCAGATTCGAGCTGGGATTGTGGATCGCGCCGACGTCTTTCTCGGCCAGCAGCGCGATCTCGCCCGCGTCGGGATAGACCATGTGCGCCGCGATGACGTGGGCATCGAAGAAATCGAGGCTGTCGAGATGATTGACCGGACGATTGCCGTAGCGGCTGAGAATGTCGGCCACCTCGGTCTCGGTCTCGGCCACATGGATACTGATCGGCGCGTTCAGCCGCAGCGCCTCCGCCCGCGCCTCGGCCAGGTGCTCCGGCGAGACGGTGTAGGGCGCGTGGACGCCCAGCGCCGGGATGATGCGTGGGTTGCGGCCTTGCCAGCGCTCGACAAAATCCACCGCCGCGCCGAACGAGTCGTCCCAGCCGGTAAAGCCGGGGCTCGGAAAATCGATCGCGCTGGGCGCGATCACGCCGCGCAGCCCGCAGCGCTCGATCACCTCGGCCTCGACATCGGGGTAGAAATACATGTCGACAAAGGTGGTCGTGCCGCCGCGAATCAGCTCCCAGCAGGCCAGCTCCACGCCGATGCGCACGAACTCTGGGGTGACGAACTGCGCCTCGGCCGGGAAGATGTGATTGAACAGCCAATCTTCGAGCGTCAGGTCATCGGCCAGGCTGCGGAAGAGCGCCATCGCCAGGTGCGTGTGCCCGTTGACGAGCCCCGGCATGACCACCTTGTCCTGTCCCGGCAACACACGATCGGCGCGATAGGTGGCTTTAATCT
Source organism: Herpetosiphonaceae bacterium (assembly GCA_036401895.1). Lineage (GTDB taxonomy): Bacteria > Chloroflexota > Chloroflexia > Chloroflexales > Kallotenuaceae > LB3-1. The sequence continues at coordinate 1,138 of DASWTW010000519.1, forward strand.
GAGCGGCCGGGCCGACCGCCACGATCGCGCCGTCGTCGACGGCAACCGCGCCGTTTTGGATCACCGGCTGCTGCGGGTCCATGGTCACGACATAATCGCCGGCGACGATCAGGTCTACTCGTCTGCCTGATCGCTGCGTGGCGCCCGTGGTCATGACCAGCAGCGCGGCGCAACAGAAGAGCAGAGTCATGCGGCGGATGAGTCGATTGCCTTGCATGGGTTTCTCCTTTCGTGTAGAGGAAATACGTGACTGCGATCGGTTTCCTAACAGTTCTGCCCGATAATCTCGCTCCTGGCGGGGAGTGATAGATGTTGTTGTGTCATGCTGGCTATGGTTTGCAGCAGCCCCGACTCAAATGGCGTCGTCGCGTGAAATCCAAACGCGTGCTGCGCGCGAGCCGTGTCCAGCTTCCGGCGCGGCTGCCCGTTCGGTTTGGTCGTATCCCACACAATGCGGCCGTCGAAGCCGGTCAGGCGGGCGATCGTCTCCAGCAGCTCCTTGATGCTGATCTCGTATGCGCTGCCGAGATTCACCGGATCGCTCCGGTTGTAGCGCTCGGTCGCCAGTACGATTCCTTCGGCGGCATCTGCCACATACAAAAACTCGCGCGTCGGCGAGCCGTCACCCCAGGCGACGATATAATCCTCGCCGTGCTCCTGCGCCTCGATACATTTGCGAATCAGCGCCGGGATAACATGCGAGCTTTCGGGATCGCAGTTGTCGCCAGGGCCGTAAAGGTTCACCGGCAGCAGAAAGATCGAGTTGAATCCATACTGCTGGCGATAGGCCTGCGACTGCACCAGGAGCATTTTCTTGGCTAAGCCGTAGGGAGCATTCGTTTCCTCCGGGTAGCCGCTCCATAGCTCATCTTCGCTGAAGGGCACGGGCGTGTATTTGGGATAGGCGCAGACAGTCCCGATGGCCACGAACTTCTTCACGCCGGCGCGCCAGCTTTCGTGTAGCAGCTGCACGCCCATCATCAGGTTGTCGTAGAAAAACTCGGCGGGATAGGCGCGATTCGCCCCGATGCCGCCGACGCGCGCCGCCAGATGGATGATCACATCCGGCCAGACATCGGCCAGTAAGCAGCGGATGGCGTCGAGGTGGCGCAGATCGTAGGCACTGCGGCGCGGCACGACGATCTGCGCCGCGCCGCGCCGCCGCAAGCTTTCAACCACGAACGAGCCTAAAAATCCGGCGCCGCCGGTGACGATCACGCGCTTAGCGTGCCAAAATCTTTCGCTATCCGGCCAGCTGCTGGTCATGGGACAGCCTCCATATGCGGCTATGCACGGTGGCGATTGTGGGTCTGAATATCGCCCGGAATGCACGGATTGATCGCGTTGTGGTCGTGGAGCGGGCAGCGCTGAGACATGTGTCAAGGCCAGAGCCTCGGTTTCTGTGCGCGCCGATCTGCGGCATACGCTGCGCCTGGCTGGTTTGATCAGAATGCTGCGGGAGTAGTCCAAGCCAGGCGCAGCGCCGTCAGCAGCATCTCGGGGGGATCGCCGACCAGGACAAAGGCACACGCGCCCGCCGCCAGGGCTGTTGGTCGCAGCGTGGGATCGCGGCCCAGCACCAGGACGCGGAGCCGGTACGTGCGCGTGTGGGCGGCGGTCAGTACCGCCGCGGACGGCCGGCCGGGCAGCTCCCATTCCAGGAGCACCAGATCGGGGCGCGCCGTATGGATGAGCGCGAGCAGTCCCTCGGTCTCGCTGGCCATGCCCACCACAGCCACGCCCGGCTCTTCACTGAGGATTACGTCCAGGGCCAGACGAAGCGGGGCCGTGCTGACGGCCAGCACAACATTCATAGGCGTTCTCGGTTGGGTGGCGATAAGGGCGTGTATGTTCACAATACACAAGCGCAGCAGAGGAGGCTACTGTCAGGTGTTATATCTTTACCCTGGACAGGTGTTATAGAAGAACCTATAACACCTGTCCAGGTTGGGACGAGGGACGGTCGCGCTGGCCGCGATGCTTGCGCTCCTGGCGGTGCCACGAGGGAAGATTTGCCGGTGGTTGGGCTAGGAAACGAGCTTGTGCTGCACCGCGAGCAGCGCGGCCTCGGTTCGATTGCTCGCGCCGAGCTTACTCAGAATATTGCTGACATGCAGGCGCACCGTTCCGTGACTGATGCCGAGGTGAGCGGCGATCGCCAGGTTGGGCTCACCCGCCACCAGCAGGGCCAACACATCCCGCTCACGTTTGGTCAAGTCGGGATGCGGCGTGGGCGGCGCGGCAGCCAGGTGAGCGAGCGCCTGGACGGCGGTCGGAGCCAGGGTTGCGCGTCCATAGTGCGCCGCCCGAATCGCGGTGGCCAGCTGATCGGCATGAACATCTTTGAGCAGATAGCCGATCGCGCCGGCCTGGAGCGCCCGTGGCACCAGCATCTCGTCGGCAAAGCTGGTCAGGGCGATCACCTGGATCCGGGGAAACGCCGCGCGGATACGAGACGTAGCGCTCGGGCCGTCCATAACCGGCATAACAATGTCCATCAGAATCACATCCGGGCGCCGCTCGTTGCAGCACATCCAGGCCTCTTCTCCATCCGCAGCCTCGCCTACAACGGCGATATCCGGGGAAAGGGCCAGCAAGGCTTTGAGCCCATAGCGGACCATGATATGGTCGTCGACGATAAGCACCCCGATTGGGTGCGGCTGTGTTTCCACGCTATTACCTCCCATGCGTATGGGTATCGATGAAGCGCCGAACGACGGCCGACGACGCAGGAAGCGTCGGCATGATAATCAGCCAACCTATGACTTTCGGCTCTCCTGCGTCGCCGGCTCGGACCAACGGAGGAACACCTCCGTTCCATGGTGGGGGTGCTGTCGATGTGCAGATCGGCGCGGATGCCGGCGGCGCGCTCCGCCATAATTCGCGTGCCGAGATGATCGCCGGTGACACGGCTGGCATCAAAGCCGCGACCGTTATCGCGCACCGACAGAACGAGCTGCTCAGAGGTCGTGCGCAGTGTCACCCACACCTGAGTAGCGCCGGCGTGTTTGGCGATGTTGTTGAACGCTTCCTGGGCGATGCGGTACACCACGATTTTTGTCTCAACCGGAAGCTGGCCGTCGCCATCGATCATCAGATCGACGGGGATGTGGCGTTTGCCGGTGAGCGAGTCGCCGAGTTGGCGCAGTAGTGTGCCGAGATCGGCCGCAACCAGCGCCGCCGGACGCAGCTCAAACAGCAGCGTGCGCATCTCGGCCAGGGCACCGCGCACTAGCTGGCGCACAATGGCAACATCACGCTCGCCGGCGGTGCGATCCCGCCGCCAGATCGTGGGCAGCGCCTCGGTCAGCAAGCTTGCCGAGTATAGAGTCTGAGTGACTGCATCATGGAGATCGTGCGCCAGGCGTGTGCGCTCGGCCAGCGCCGCCAGATCACGAGCCTGATGCGAGCGGCGCGCATTCTCGATCGCGATCGCGGCTTGTGCCGCCAGCAGCTCAAGCGCATCGGTGTCTTCGTCGCGGTAGGCGCCCGGCGCGGCGCTTTGAACGCACACCACGCCATGAACCTGTTCGCTGCCGCGCAGCAGCACCACGGCCCCGGAGCGTAGCTCCGGCTGGTTGCCGAACACCGCATAGGCGATGTCAGTCTGCGGAGCGCTGCGAATGTCGTCGATCCGCACCGACGCGTTGCGGTGCAGCAGGTCGTCCACAACGCTGTTTTCTAGTGGGAAGTGTCTACCAGGCCAGCGCCCGGCCGGCCCGAGCAGATACACCTCGTCGGCGTGCTGCGCGGCATGATCGATCAACAGGATCGCGAAGGCGTCTGTCGGCATCAGGCGGGCAATGGCGCGGTGCAACTCGGCATACACCTGCTCCAGATCGAGGCTGGCCCGGCTGATCGCCTGGCTGGCCTGGTAGAGCGTCGTTAAACGCTCGCTGGCCGCGACCGCGCGCTGATACAGGATGGTGTTGTCGAGCGCCGCCTGCTCTAGCTGATCGTTGGCGCGCAGCAGTTCCGCCGTTCGCGCCGCGACGCGCTGCTCTAGCTTGGCGTTGAGGGCGCGGATCTCGGCTTCCCCTGCGATCCGGTCGGTGCAATCGGCGCCGATGCTGAGCGTGCCCGCGAAGCGACCGTCAGGTGTTCGCAGGCGCACGTTCGACCAGCCGATCACGCACTCGTCGGCGCTGCGGGTGATAAGGGAAAATTCGATGTACGGTGGAAATGTCACGCCGGCTCGGATCTGCCCGGCGAGCGTCAGCAGGCGTGGCCGGTCGCGCTCAGGTACGAACACAGTGAACGCGCGGCCCAGAACCTCGTAGCGCGCGAAACCGGTCAGGCGCAGATAGTAGGGGTTGACGTAGTCGATCCGGCCGTCGTGATCGAGGCCGACGACCGCCAGCTCGACGCTTTCCAGCAGCTCACGCCAGCGCCGCTCGTTGGCGTTAAGCTCCTGCTTGATGAACCCCACGCGGATCAGGTCATCAAGCACGCCCAGGCTCATCACGACGATCAGCGCCAGAAAGCCGTACTCCACCAGCGAGAGTGCGGGCGTGCCACGCGCCAGCGCCAGATGATCGTACCAGCGCGCCAGCAGCAGGATGCTCAAGCTCAGGGCCAGACTCAGGGCCGCCCGGCGTTCGCCGCGCCGGTACTGGTAATAGCAGGCATAGTAGGCGTATGGATGGAGCAGCAGCATGTGTGCCCGCGCTAACCACCGCCAGTTGCTGATGGCCGTTCCGATAGGATAGGTAATGCGCTCACCCCAGGGCAGCACCAGCGAGGCGATCCCATCCACGTGCGTAAAGAAGACACCAAAGGGCGAGACGAGATTGACTACCAGCCCGACGATGACGATTCCGTTCAACATGAGCAGCAGCCGGATGGGTCGGACACGGGTAGCCTCGGCGATGAACCAGACCAGGAGCATAGCGGCCATAAAGACACACGCCAGCTGCCACTTCAGAGCGATGGCATAGGCCGTCACCGTGGTGGCCTGGTAGAGGAACACACTCGATAGAGCACTCCCGGCCACACAGAAACAAAGCAGTGCGAAGGTGAGGCGAATCGCCGTCTCGGGCTGCCGCCAGCCAAGCCACAGATGCAAGATGCCAACATAGCAGCAGATGCCGACGACGAGGCCGAGGACCGTGGGCAGGATCATCATCGTGTCCTTCTCCCTGGATATTCCATCCGTCCTCGCGCCTGGAGGAAGCGTTGTGTCCGCGCATTGATGGCGAGCGCCGCACGCTCAACGCCACCGTTGCGGCTCATGGAGTTCAGGCGCTGGTGTCGCGCTGCGTATAGAGCTGATCTATGACGGCGATAGGCTGAGCCGGCACCGCCGGCATAGGCGTGGTGGCCATGAGCGCAGCGCGATGCTCGGCTGGGCGCGGTTGTGCGGGCAACGACGGACGCGCCGGTTGTTTACATGAACAGCGCCGATGATTCTGCTCGGGCCACAGAGGAGCACGCTCGTGAAAGAGTGCCGGGTGCGCTCCTCCTAACGAGCCTCGTATATGTACCGCTGTGAATGGACGCTCGGGAGGTGCCCATTGGCGGTGCCCCACGCTGCGATAGATCGATCAGGCATGGGGACGCGGTTTATATAAAACATACACCGCGTCCCGCGAGATGCGAGGTACGCATCGAAGAGTCAAGCTACTATGAGCCATGCGCATGGACGGTGCGGCGGCTGACAGGCGCGGTGGCAGGGGGTTAAGAAGAGTATAGGCGAGGGGTGGGCAGATGTCAACAGATGGTTGGCGACGGTGCAGGATCGCTCAGAAGGTGAGACGCAAAGGGAACTTGCCGTCAGGAGGTTAACGGCTAAAGCGGTCGGCATCGCAGCTCGGCGTAAGGCCCGGCGCGATCTGAATATCTGATACGTGGATGGTTGATCCCAATTTGTGGACGGCAGCAGGCAGCAGTGATACATCCGCTGCCTGCGCCTGGTATGCGCTCTCAGCGCTTATGGACCGCTCGATCCGGCTCTATCGGCTCCCAGCCCGACGACGTTATCGTCACCCTGACGGTCGATCAGCTTGTGGTACGGGTCGATGCCGGCATGGGCAGGCTCGCGCGGCACCGTCACGGTGATTGTCTGCTGGCCGCTGCGAATGCGGTGCTGCTTCAGGTAGAGCGGCTCACCCAGACTGTCGCCTTCGCCGGGCGCGAACACGCCGATCTCGACCAGGTCGTCCAGCGGCGCCTCGGTCTCGTTGCCGGTGCTGTCGGCCCGCACCTTCCGCGCCCGCACATCCAGTGTCACCTGGAACTCGCCGGCGCCGGTCGGCCCGACGACACCGCGCTCAGCCTCGACATCCCAGAGGATCACATCCTCGAACAAGTCTCTGAGCAGATACTGAAGCGAGTCGGGCGTGACGGCGCGCAGCTCGGCGTACAGATCGAGCGCCGTCGGGTAGGGCGGCCTCGCGTCGCGATACTTCTCGAAGTAGCGGCGCAGCGCCGTGTTGACGGCCTCTTCGCCGATGTGCTCACGCAGCGTATACAGCGCGATCGCGCCCTTGCGGTAGGCGATATACGGCTGGTCCTCGACTTCGAGCACCGGAACCTCGCGCGACTGCGACGCACGGCCAAGCAGGTAGCGCTGCATCTGGAAGTCGTAGACGCGGCGGGCTGCCTCGCGGCCATACGTCTTTTCTACCACCATCATCGCGCTGTAATTGGCGAGCGACTCCGAGAGGAAGGCCGCGCCCTGAACCTGGGCACCCCGTATCCGTCCGCCCCACCACTGGTGCGCGGTCTCGTGCGCGGTTCCGAAGAACGGCTGGTCGACCTCGCCTCCCTTGACGTGGCTCAGGAACGCATCCTCTGCGAAGGCGGTTGTGTGCGGGTGCGCAACGCCGAAATTTCCGTAGCGCGGGAACTCGACGATGCGCAGCTGCTTGTCCGGGTAGGGTCCAAACTGATCGGTGAAATACTCAAGCGACGCTTTCATGCTGCGCACCATCCGGTCCAGGTTGTAGGTGTGGGTTGGATGATAGAAGATCTGAAGCGCGACGTCGTTCCACTGGTCGTCGAGCACCGCGTATTTGCCGGAGAAGATCGTGGCACCGAACGAGGTTGGCGTCTCGGTCACGTAGTGAAAGTAGCGTCGTCCGCGCTCGGTCCAGCTCCGGCGCAGCACGCCGGGCGTGACCGCGATCTGGTCGGTCGCCGTGCCGATGACCGCATCCACCTGGACAAGATCCTCGTTCCGCACGCTCCAGCGGTATCGCCGCGCCTCCGGGTCGTCCGCCGACGGCAGCGGTGGCTGAGGCTGGAGTCCCAGGCGCTGCCGCGCGTCGCCGTTGGGCAGCTCGACGGCCGGCTGGTAGCCGATGAACGGCAGCCATCTGCGGTCGAAGTGCGCGCCATTGCCGACTACGCCCGTCTGATTTTCGCTGTTGCGAAAGCCCTGCGGCCGGAACGCCACATCAAACGCGAGACTCAGCGAATCCCCCGGCGCCAGCACCTGCTCAAGGGCATAGATCCGGTAGCCGAGCGCCTCGTCCACGAGCACAGGTTTGGCCGCCCGGCTGAATGACAGCGAGCGCGCCTCGATCTCGGGATTGAGATACACATGCACCGCATCAATGGCCGCGTCGGTCCGATTGACCAGATTATAGCTGCCGCGCAGATCCACCGCCGGCTGATCTGGATAGATCTCCACGCGCAGCTCCGCGTCGACGATGGTCGGCTGCCGGACGTCCTCGTAACGACTGTAGCGCGTCTCGTACTCGGCCTGCGGCGCGCCTTGTTCGGCTGCGGTGCGGTACTCGTTCAGGATGTTCGTGTTGTAGAAGATGAACCCGCCCAGCATGAGGATCAGCGCGATCGCCGCCGCGCCCGCACGTGCAACCGAGCCGGTGAGGCGGTCGCGCGCCAGGCTGAGCCGGCGCCGTAGACTGAGCTCACGGCCTCGAACCCAGAACAGGATCGCGAGCACCGCCAGCAGCAGCGCCCACGCCGCCCAGTAGAGCTTGAACCAGACGACCGCCTCGATGAACGGGCCGAAGCCGTTCATGTCCGAGTACGTCCATCCCGGATCGGTGCCGTAGAGGAACAAACGGTGCTCGACGAGCCCGAGCATCGGCAGGGTCACCCTGGAAACGAAGACCATCAGCACGACGATGTGACCGAGATACTTGTGGTTCACAAGGACCTGGATCGTCATCGCGAGGACGGCGAAAAGCACATAGTTGACCAGGTTCAGCCCGAAGAGGATCTGGAGGTAGAGGCCGATCTCGAACCGATAGTAGCCCTGGAGCGCCTGGATCAGAATGCCGCCGACCATGAACGCGGCCTGGAACATTGCGATCATAGCCACGAGAGCCAGAAACCGGCCGAGCAGCGCGACGCTCTCCGGCACCGGCGCGGCATCCGTGATCTCGTCCACGTTCGCGTCACGGTCCTTCCACACCAGCTCGCCCGCGTAGACGGCGATGAGCGCGTAGATCAAGGGTGTGATCCGCTCGGACAGGACTGTCCCGGCCACCAGGAGCGTGACCGGCCACGTGGACGTGTCGAAGACGGTGTCACCCACGTTCCAGCCCCAGAGCATGGTGAGACCCGTGCAGCCGAGTATCACCACGACGAACCAGCGGCTCGCCATGACCTCCGCCAGCGATCGGCCCGCGATCGCGAGCGTCTGCCGCACCGTCATGAGGAAGCCGAACTTGCCGGCGACGCGTGGAACCTCCACCGGCCGGGATCGCTCCGGCCGCGCCGCGCCGACCGGTTGTCGCGTCTTGCTTCTGCGGTCGCTGATACCGGCGTGCGCGAACCGGAATCGCCAGTGCAGCAGCGCGAGCACAGCCACCGCCACCGTGAGCCAGACGGCGCGATTCCACAGCAGGTCGGCGGGAAAGCCGATCAGCCGGCTATTCCGCTCCGCCGCCGTCCAGTACCGGGTTGTCTCCTGGAGCGTGCGCATCCCGATCGGATCGGTGAGCACCGCCAGCACCGGATTCTCGATCTGGCCCAGGGCATTCATCGCGACGAGATAGCTGATGAAAAGGCCGATCGCGCCCAGGTACACCGGAACGACCTTGCGCGCGAACATCCCGATCGTGTACAGGATCGCTCCCGCGAGAACCAGGTTCGGCAGCATGAAGAGCAGAACAGGCTGCACGTACGCGCCGATGCGGAGCGGGCCGACCGACTCCGGCTCGAACGAGCCTATAAACCGCGTGGCGGCTAGGAATCCCAGCGGGATCGCCACTATGAGGACGGCGTTGACCGTTAGCGCGGCGAGGAACCGGCCGCCAAGATATTCGGCCTTGCGCAGCGGCGAGGTGAAGAGCAGCGGGTCCATCCCGACCTCGACGTCGCGCACCGCTGCGCTGCCAAAGAGCACCGCCGTGACCAGCAGGCCGACAGTCCCGACGAGTGCGGAGCCCCCGGCGAGTCGCTCCGGCGCGTTGGCATGGGCTGCGGCGCCGCTCTCGTCGGAGGTGGCGAGGAACATCCAGGCCGCGAGCAAGAACAGGAACCCGGCGTACATCCAGGTCGACACGCTGCGGATGCGATACTCGATCTCGTAGCGGAAAACTTCGCGCAGCCTCACGTCGCCACCTCCGCTGCCGTCTCCGGCGCGACGATCCGCCGGTCGTGATGGCCTTCCATGACGCTGAAGTACACATCCTCCAGCTCCGGCTCGACCGGCTCGAACTCCGCGCCCGGCGACGACTCCGCGTAGACATGCACGATCGTTCGGCCGGCAAGCAGCTTCGTCGAGATCACCGCCATCTCCGCCGCAAGGGCCGCCAGCTCGCTTCGGCTCACCGTCCGGTGCCAGATCCGGCCCCGCAGCTCGTCGATCGCGCGCAGCGGCTCCGCCTCAAGCAGAATCGCGCCTCGATCGATGATCGCCATGCGCCGGCACAGCTCCTCGACATCCTCGACGATGTGTGTCGAAAGGATCACCACGCTGTCCTCGCCGATCTCGCTCAGCAGGTTCAGGAAGCGCACGCGCTCGGCAGGATCAAGCCCCGCCGTCGGCTCGTCAACGATGATCAGCTTGGGGTTGGCCAGCAGCGCCACTGCGACGCCAAAGCGCTGCCGCATGCCGCCGGAGAAGGTGCCGAGACGTTGCCGGCGCACCTCCCACAGATTCGTCTGCCGCAGCAGCGACTCGACGACGTCGCGGCGCACCCCGGGCTCGGCGATGCCCTTCAGCACCGCGAAGTGCTCAAGCAGCCGCTCCGCTCGCGCCCTGGGGTGGAAGCCGAACTCTTGCGGCAGGTAGCCGAGCGTCTGGCGCACCTCGGCCTTCTGGCGCAGCACGTCGATGTCGCCGAGTCTGACGCTGCCTGCATCGGGCTCCTGGAGCGTGGCCAGAATGCGCATCAGCGTCGATTTGCCGGCGCCGTTCGGTCCGAGCAGGCCGTACATGCCCACTGGAATCGTGAGTGTCACATCTTTCAGTGCCTGCACGCCGTTGGCATAGGTCTTGGACACGTTGCGAATATGTAATTCCATGGCGATCTTTCTTTCAGCTACCAAAACCGGCTACGCGTCCCGAAACAGGAACGGAAGCGCCAGCACCAAAAAGAGCGCCCAGCCGCCGTAGATAACGAGCGCGACGCTCACCACGCGCTGGAGCGAGTCGATCCACTGCGCGCGGCCGTCCCGCCACTGGCGGTAGAGCAGGGCGATCAGGAGGCCGATGTTGATCGTGTTCCATCCGATCACGGTGAGCCGGTTGGGCGTGAGACCGCCGAGCCAGGTGCGGTAGACCACCGCCGACAATGCGTAGAGGCTGATAACAACGCTCAATCCGGCCACGGCGAGGATCGCCATGCGCAGCCAGCTGTGGTAGCGTGCGGGCAGATCGCTGGCGCGCACAGGCGTTGCTCCCACCAGCAAGCCCATCACCGCAAAGAGCATCACGTTGTAGACGATCAGCAGCTCCCGCTCGCGAAACGGCGCCATGAAATTGAAGGGAATGAAGCACAGGTAGACCACCAGCACCAGCAGGACCAGCGGCAGCAGTAGACGCATGAGGATCGGAATCAGGCGTCCCAGCCCTTGTTCGAAACGCTGCTCCAACACCGCGCGCTTTGGGTGGAAGGCCACAGCCACCGCGATCACCGGCACCAATCCGGCCCCTCCCGCGAAGAGCGCGGTGATCACCCACGATGGTATGTCGAGACCAAGTGCCTCGAACAAGCCCACGGTGATCAGCGCAAAGGCAATCACGCCGGCGCCGAAGACGCCGCCCGTGAGTGCGATTTCCACGGTTTTGATCAGAACCGCAAAGCGTTCACGCGCGGACGATGCCCAGCCAAGCAGGCCGAATGCCACGCCGAGCCAGGCCAGCACCGGCAAGTGAAACACCATCAAGATCTGATAGGTTTCGCCCGTCTGCCAGAGCGAGAGCACAAAGACGTACGCGGCGGCAGCTACCACGCCTCCCAGCGCCGGCAGCGCCCGCTGGCGGTAGGTGGGATTTTCCAGCGCCAGAAAAAGGTAGACCAGCACGGCAACGATCGGCGACCAGAGCAACAGCAGGTAGGGCGCCTCGCTGGAGAAGGTGAAACGAGAATTAGTCAGCAGCGCAAACACCAGGCCGGTGAGCAAGGCCAGCGGCAGCGCCCTGCGCCAGGCGATGCGTCCCTCTTCGATCTCGTCATCCAGCTGACGCGCCTGCAAGCGGTAGTACCAGGCCGCGTAGAGCGGATTGTCCGGCGCGCGCTCATAGCGCGATACCATCGCCGCCGCAAAAGAGTCGGCTTCGCCCTGCTGAAGGGCTGCCCGGTACATCTCTTCCAGGGTGCGGGGATCGTCGGAGCTGAGCGTCAGTCCTTGTATGCTGTTTGCCATGTGCTGCCTCCTGTGGGTCGCCGGCGATCGGTGTCGTCATTGCTGATCGAGCCGGATAAGTCGTTGTCTGTGAGAATAAGAAAAGAGCTTTGTATCATAAAGTTCTGGTCCAAAAAAAAGAGCCTGGGCCTGGCTTAGCGTTTTCGCAGCGACTGTATCAGCGCTTCCATATGATCGAGATAGCGCTCCAGGGCGCGGCGCCCGACCTCCGTCAGCTGATACTGGGTCTTCGGCACGCGTCCCTCAAAAAACTTGGTGCAGGTGATGTATTCGGCCTCTTCCAGCTTGCGCGCGTGAACGCTCAAGTTCCCATCGGTCGTACTCAAAAGCTCCTTAAGGTCATTAAAACTTAGTGCCTCGTTGACGGCCAGCGCGCTGACAATTCCCAGCCGCATACGCTCATGGATCAGCCGATCAAGCTCGGGCGGCTGACCATGCCCGGTCTGAGCGGAGACCGGTTCGGAGCGATGCGACTCGAGCGGAGTGGCGGGTGCTGGTGTGCGGGCTGCGCTTGTTCGTTTAGCCACCATGCCTCCTTGCGATCAAAACGCCGCAGATGATGTTCAGCACGCCAAATCCGGCGGCCATGAACCAGGTGTTCCAGGACGCCGGGCAGAGCAGCGCAATGCTGCCCAACACCATAAAACACATACCTATGATCGGTACGATCTTGACCGAAAACGCGCCGCCGGTGACGACGCCGGTCCCGAAGAGCAGGAGCCACATTCCCTGAATCATGGCGGTGGCACCAGCTTGATAGAGCGCCAGGGTGAGCATGGCGCCGGCGATCAGCGGCGGCGCAAAGCTGAACACAAACTTGCGCGCCGGTGCCGAAAAGAGCGGCATGCTGGCTGCCCGAGTTTTGCGGATCGTCGTCGCGATGATGATGGCAATGGCAAGCAGCGCCTCACCCAGCCAGAGGATCAGCCAGGCATCCGGCTGCGCTAGCGTTGTCGCGATGCCGGCGGTGATCAGCGCGGTAACACCGACGATCACCTGACCCCAGCCGGAAACGGCGGTAAATGATGTCGCTGCCTCCATGGTTTCACGAATAAAGCGCAGGTTGTCGACCGCGCGATCGTGAAGCTCGGATGATTCGGGCAGCGGTGGATGCAGACGGTGTATCGATGCCATGCTGCGGATTATAGAGGGCGGCTGAAGCACTGTCAAGCACTTTATGCTACAGAGCAGAATTCTATCATACACCAGCCAGGCATACCGGCTGAGCGATCTTGATCGGCGGCTATCATGCTCGCCATTTTTGACAAATCTTGACATCTTTGGTGGCCTGATCTATACTCACGCCGTCGATTTTGCCGCCCCTGCATGGTTCCATTGTAATAACTTCCCGTGGCTCAGCCTGGCTAAACGGCATCGTCACGCCTGAGCCACAGTTACTGAGACACGCTCGCAGGCGGCCGTCTCAGCGATGCTAATCTGCGCTCCAGCGCGCCTTGAACCCCGAAGCCGAATGAGAAAGCCCACATGACGCCACACGAAGCCTATATATTCCTACCATCGTTCGCGCAGCAGCGGCTGTGGTTTCTGGATCAGCTTGCGCCAGGAATGACCGCCTACAATTTGCCGAGCGCGGTTCGGCTGAGCGGGTGCCTCGATCTTCCCGCGCTGGAGCAAAGCCTCGACGCGATTATCCGCCGGCATGAGGCCATCCGCACAACCTTTGCGACGGTCGATGGTCAGCTGGTGCAGGTTGTTGCTCCTGAGCCGGCGCAGCCGGCGGACGCGCTGTTGCCGCTCGTTGATCTCCGCCATCTGCCCGGGCCGGAGCGCGATGCCGAGATCCGGCGGCTGGCGATGGAGGAAGCGCGCCGCCCGTTCGATCTCGAACACGGGCCACTGCTGCGCGCCGGGCTGCTGCGCGTCGATGACGACGAGCATGTGCTGCTGCTGACGATGCATCACATTATCTCGGATGGCTGGTCGCTGGGCGTGCTCGTGCGTGAGCTGGTTGCGCTCTACAGCTCCTTCGCGGCCGGGCAAGCGTCGCCGCTGGCACCGCTACCGATTCAGTACGCGGACTACGCGATGTGGCAGCGTGAGTGGCTGACCGGTGAGGTGCTTGAGGCGCAGCTCGACTACTGGCGGCAGCAGCTCGATCCCGCCGGCTCGGGCACTCCGACGCTGGATCTGCCGACCGACTGGCCGCGTCCGGCCGTGCAAAGCTTTCGCGGCGCGCGCTGCCCCTTCACGATCGATCGCTCCCTGACCGATGCGCTCAACCGCTTGAGTCGCCACGAGGGCGCGACCCTGTTTATGACGCTGCTGGCGACGTTCAACGTCCTGCTGGCGCGCTACACGCATCAGTCTGACATCGTTGTCGGCTCGCCGATCGCGAACCGCACGCAGGACGATCTGGAAGGGCTGATCGGCTTTTTTGCCAACACGCTGGCGCTGCGCACCGATCTCAGCGGCCAGCCGAGCTTCCGTGATCTGCTCGGGCGTGTGCGCGAGACGGCGCTCGGCGCGTACGCACATCAAGAGCTGCCGTTCGAGCTGCTGGTGGAGGAGCTTCAGCCGCAGCGTGATCTCAGCCGCAACCCGCTCTTCCAGGCGATGTTTGTGCTTCAGAATGCGCCAATAGCCGTGCTGGAAGCGCCTGACCTGGTGCTACAGCCGCTTACGTTTGAGCGCGACATTGCTCTATTTGACATAAGTCTGGTGATGGAAGAAACGCCGGCCGGACTGCGGGGCGTCTTTGAGTATGCCACGGATCTGTTCGAGGCCACGACGATCGAGCGGATGATCGGGCAGTTTCAGCAGCTACTCGTGCAGATCGCAGCGGACGCGGAGCAGCGCGTCTGGTCGCTGCCGCTGCTGACCGCCGCCGAACAGCAGGCGATCGACGACTGGAACGCGACGGTTGCCGAGTTTTCCGCCGATCGCTGTGTGCATGATCTGTTTGTCGAGCAGGCTGCGCGAACGCCGGATGCGATCGCGGTTGTTGCCGATAACCAGAACTATACCTATGCCGAGCTCGATCGACGCGCCAACCGGCTGGCGCACGATCTGCGGGCGATCGGCGTCGGCCCCGAGGTGCGCGTCGGCGTCTGCATGGAGCGCTCGCTCGATCTGATTGTCGCGCTGCTGGGCGTGCTGAAAGCCGGCGGCGCGTACGTGCCGATCGACCTGGGCTATCCCCAGGAGCGTACGCAGTTTATCCTTGCAGATGCCGCGATCGCGGTGGTACTGACGCAGACGCGGCTTCAGGATAGCTTGCCTGCGCTGGCGATTCCGGTGGTGTGCGTCGATCGCGACTTGCCGCAGCATCCCGATACGCCGCCTGAGGTCGCCGTCGATCCTGACAACCTGGCCTATATCATCTACACCTCGGGATCGACTGGACAGCCCAAGGGCGTAGCTGTGCCGCACCGATCGCTCGTCAATCATAATCTGGCAGTCGCAAAAGAATATGTCCTTGAGGCTTCCGATCGCGTGCTTCAGTTCTCGTCGCCAAGCTTCGATGTGGCTGCCGAGGAGATCTATCCCTGCTGGCTGAGCGGCGCGACTCTGGTGCTCTGTCCTGATGCTTGTCGTGCCTCTCTCATCGATTTTCTGGCGTTCGTGGAGCGTGAGCGGCTAACCCTCGTCAATCTGCCGACCTCGTTCTGGCATGAGTGGGTTGCGGCGCTCACGTATGCATCGTCACCGTTGCCGGAGTCGCTGCGGCTGGTGATCGTAGGCAGTGAGGCCACGCTTCCCGATCGAGTCGCAGAGTGGCTAAGGCTGGTCGGCGATCGAGTGGGCTGGATTAATGCTTATGGACTTACTGAGACAACAATTACTAGTACGATCTATGCGCCGGACTTTGGGCGCATCTCGTCCTCACTTGCCAACGTGCCGATCGGTCGTCCAATCGCCAACACGCAGATTCACCTGCTGGATCGGTATCTTCGCCCGGTGCCGATCGGCGCTCCCGGTGAACTTTGCATCGCCGGCTTGGGCCTGACTCGCGGCTACCTGGATCGGCCTGACCTCACCGCCGAGCGTTTTGTTCCCAATCCTTTCGCTTCCGAACCTGGAACGCGCCTCTACCGCACCGGCGATTTGGCACGCTTCCTCGCCGACGGCTCGCTCCTGCTCATGGGCCGGATCGATCAGCAGGTCAAGCTGCGCGGCTTCCGCATCGAGCTGGGCGAGATCGAAGCCGCGCTGGCCCAGCATCCCGGCGTGCGCGAGGCAATCGTGGTCGCTCGTGACGACGCACCGGGCGAGAAGCGACTGGTGGCGTACGTGGTTGAGAACGGAGAACCGAGAACGGAGAACCTAGGGGATGATTCGGACGGTTCTAGGTCGGCCAAAGGGCACCCGGTTCTAGGTTCTGCCGAGTTGCGTGAGCATCTCGGCGCGCGGCTCCCCGCCTACATGGTTCCATCAGCGTTTGTGGTGCTCGACGCGCTGCCGCAGACGCCCAACGGCAAGATCGATCGCCGCGCGCTGCCGAAGCCCGACGAAGAGCGTCAGCAGCACACATTTGTTGCGCCGCGCACGCCGGTCGAGCAGACGCTGGCCGCGATCTGGTCGGCGGTGCTGGGCGTGCAGCAGCTCGGCATTCACGATAACTTTTTCGCGCTCGGCGGCGACTCGATTCTGAGCATTCAGATCATTGCGCGGGCGCATCAGGCCGGGATTCATCTCCATCCGCGCCAGCTTTTCCAGCACCAGACGATCGCCGAGCTGGCAGCAGTGGCGGATGCAGCGCCGGTAGTTGTATCCGAGCAAGGCCCGGTGACAGGCGCTGCGCCGCTCACGCCAATTCAGCGCTGGCTCTTTGCTCAGCAGCAGCCCGATCCACAGCATGTCAACCAGGCGCTGCTGTTCGAGTCGCGCCAGCCGCTCGATCCGGCGCTGCTGAGGCAGGCGATCAAGCATCTGCTGCTGCATCACGATGTTCTCCGCGCACGCTTTGATCTCGGCGGCGACACGGCTCAGGCGGTGATTGCCGCGCCCGACGACGACGTTCCGTTCGTCTATGTCGATCTGGCAGTGCGCTCGCAGCTGGAGTGTGAGACCACCATCACCGCAACCGCCGCCGAGCTTCAGGGCAGCCTCGATCTCCAAGCCGGGCCGCTGCTGCGCGTCGCGCTCTTCGATCTCGGCGCCGAGCGCGCGAGTCGCCTGCTGGTGATCATGCATCATCTGGTCGTCGACGGCGTCTCGTGGCGGATCATCCTGGACGATCTACAGCTGGCCTATCGCCAGCTGGCGCAGCACGAGCCGGTACGCCTGCCGAGCAAAACGACCTCGTTCAAAGCCTGGGCCGAGCGCCTGGCCGCGTATGGGCGTTCGGAGGAGCTGCGCCGCGAGCGTGATTACTGGCTCGATCTGACGCAGCAGCGGCCTGCCTGCTTGCCGGTTGACAACCCGTCGGGAGCGAACACGGTCGCGTCGGCGCGAACGCTGACGGTTACGCTGAGCGCCGAGGAGACCGCCGCGTTGCTGCATCAGGTGCCGCAGGCGTATCGCACCCAGATCAACGATGTGCTGCTCACGGCGCTGGCACAGGGCATCAGCTCCTGGGCCGGATCGGCGCGGCTGCTGGTGGATCTTGAAGGCCATGGCCGTGAAGATCTTTTCGACGACGTGGACGTGTCGCGCACGGTCGGCTGGTTCACGACGATCTATCCCGTGCTGCTGGATCTCCGCTCGGGCGCGCAGGCCGGCACTGTGCTCAAGGCGATCAAAGAGCAGCTGCGCCGCGTTCCCCGGCGCGGCATCGGCTACGGGCTGCTGCGGTATCTCAGCGCCGATCCCGAGATCATCCGCGCGCTGGAGTCGCAGCCACAGGCCGAGATCAGCTTCAACTACCTCGGCCAGGTCGATCAGGCGCTGGCGGCGGATAGCCTGTTTCGTCCGGGCCACGAGCCGATCGGCCCGCTGCAAAGCCCACGTAACCAGCGCGGCTATCTGCTTGAGATCAACAGCATCGTGGCGGGCGGCCAGCTGCGCCTGACCTGGATCTACGGCGAGCAGATTCATCGCCGCGAGACCGTAGAGCGGCTGGCGCACAACACGCTCACGGCGCTGCGCCAGCTGATCCTGCACTGCGTATCGCCGCTGGCTGGTGGCTACACGCCGTCCGATTTCCCGCTGGCGACGCTCGATCAGCCAACGCTCGACCGCTTGTTTGGCGCAGAGCGGGGGATCGAAGATGTGTATCCGCTGACGCCGACTCAACAGGGAATGCTTTTCCACACGCTGTACACGCCCGAGGGCGGCATGTACGTGGAGCAGCTGTGCTGTGTGCTGCGCGGCGATCTCAACCTGGCGGAGTTTGCGCGCGCCTGGCAGCAGACCATCGATCGCCATTCGATTCTGCGCACGGCGATCGTGTGGGAAGGGCTGGCCGAGCCGCTCCAGGTGGTGCGCCGCGACGTGTCGTTGCCCTGGACGCTCGACGACTGGCGCGATCTGCCGCCGGAGCAGCAGGAGTCGCGGCTCGGCGCGTACGTTCAGGCCGATCGGGCGCGGGGCTTCCAGCTCGACAGCGCGCCGCTGATGCGGCTGGCGATCTTCCGCCTGGCCGACGATGTGTATCAGATCGTCTGGACCAGCCATCACCTGCTGCTTGACGGCTGGTCGCTGCCGCTGGTGCTGAACGAAGTTGTCAGTACGTATCTCGCGCTCTGCCAGAAGCAGCCGATTGCGCTTGCTCAGCCACGGCCTTACCGCGACTACATCGCCTGGTTGCAGCGGCAAGATCTGGCGCAGGCCGAGCGCTTCTGGCACGCAATGCTGGCCGATTTTCAGGCTCCAACGCCGCTCGTGGTCGACTCGCCGGGCGCGGACTCAGCCGCAGGCGGCGCAGGCTACGCCGAGGAGCGGTTGCAGCTTTCGGCGACGATGACCGCCGACGTTACCGCGATCGCACGGCAGCATGGACTGACGCTCAACACGATCATCCAGGGCGCGTGGGCGCTGCTGCTCAGCCGCTACAGCCGCGAGAACGATGTTGTGTTCGGCGCGACGGTCTCGGGGCGGCCCGCTGGCCTCGACGGCATCGAGACGATGGTCGGGCTGTTTATCAATACGCTGCCCGTGCGAGTCACGATCGATCCACAGGCGGCGCTACACTCCTGGCTGGCGGCGCTACAAGCGCAGCAGGCCGAGCTGCGGCAGTACGAGTATAGCCCGCTGGCGCAGGTGCAGTCCTGGAGCGCCGTGCCGCGCGGCCTGCCGCTCTTCGAAAGCATCGTCGTCTTCGAGAATTACCCGGTGGTCGCCGCCGCTCGTGCGGGAAGCGGCACCGATCTGGCGATTGAGAACGTTAAAACCACCGAGCAGACTAACTATCCGCTGACGCTGGTCGTGGTGCCGGGCGATGTGCTGATGCTGCGCCTGAGCTACGATCGTAGTCGCTTTGCTGCCCCGACGATGCGCCGGATGCTCGGCCATATCGAGCAGCTGGTGGCCGGCTTTGCGGCCAGTCTGGATCGACTCACCGCCGACGTGCCGCTCGTGACTGCCGCCGAGCAAGCCCAGCTGCTGGCGATGCACGGGCCGCTGCGATCGTATCCGGCGACTCGCGGTGTGCATCAGCTGTTCGAAGATCACGCCGCTCAAGCGCCCGCCGCGATCGCGCTGGTGTGTGATGGTGATTCGCTGAGCTATAGCGCGCTGAATCGCCGGGCCAATCAGCTGGCGCACTACCTGCGCTCGA
>DASWTW010000520.1:0-8634 GCA_036401895.1 Herpetosiphonaceae bacterium
TGATCGCCCAGCACCGCACGGCCAAGGCCAGTGGCCAGGGGTAAGGTTAGCAGCCAGGGGGAGATGAAAAGATTTACACCACAACCGAGTTTTAGCGCTCAATAAAGACTTCTAGACTTTTGCACCGAAAACTAGTACTAGTTCTTAACATGCCTTTCATGTGTCTTTCAGGTGCGCATAATAAAACTATGAGACCACTCTGAATGCTCAGGATGGTCTCATTAAAAAACTATTGAAATTCGTATTATCCCCGCTGTTTGGTTATATCGACGTATTCCGCCTCGTCACCTGAGGCGATGCCGTTGTTCGGTACCTGCTTGGGTGTGCGGCCTTGCTGCACCGAAAAGATCTCCTCGCCCTGTGCAGTTGTCGCGCCCTCGGCATCGCGCAGAATCTGGAGCGCCTGCGTGGAGGCTTTGCCGTGACCAAGCAGCATCGTCAGCGAGCCGCAGATCACCGGCGCGGCAAACGAGGTGCCGGCCCACCAGGCCCAGCCGGTGGTGCTCCTTCGGCCGTTGGGGAACGTGCCGATATAGATGCCGAGCATGCCGGTATTCGGTAGCGCCTTGCCGTTGGCCGCGTCGCCGCCGATGGTGACAAAGCCCTGGCTGGCTGGCGAGTCCGCGATGTTGGTATAGACCGCCAGATCGCTGTCGCGCTCCAGCGCGCCCACGCCGATCACGCAGTTAAGAGCGGCAGGAAAGCGCGCGGCCGGACGATGATTCGTGTCGGCGTCGTTGCCGGCGGCGGCGATCACCAGCACATCACGGTCATGCAGCACGTTGAACATCCACTCAAGCGGCCAGCTCATGCGGCGTATCTGCTCAGGTGCGACTGTGTTCCAGGCCGGATCGATCAAGGCTAGCGCTTCGCGCTCCTCGGGCTGTGGAATATTCACCACCAGGCTACAGTTGACGATCAGCGGCTGGCTGCTGGGCCGCTGGAGCAGGCTCTGGAGTCCCATCGCCAGGCTTTCGATGTCGCCGATGCCAAACGGGTTGAGCACCTCGATAAGATTGAGCTTGGCGTGCGGCGCGATCGTATGGATGATGCCGGCCACGAACAGCCCGTGATCGCCCATCGCGTCGCGGTTCTTGATCGCGTAGCGCGACAGGCGTAGATGCTCTTCGAGCGAGGCGTAGGTGATCTCAAGCTGGCCTCCGGGGCGCAGCAAGCTGCGGATCAGTGGATGATCCTCCTGCCAGGTATTGTAGGCATGGATCAGATCATGGACGCAGGGAGCAGTATCCATGATCGCGACCTCGACGCCGGTCTTGGCGCCATCGCCGACCGGCAGCGCAGGCAGCGTAAAGCCAAAGGGCGTATCCAGATCGTCGACCTTGCTCTTGTGCCAGCGCTCGGCAAGCTTGGGAGCCGGGATCGGCTCGGCGCCAGGGCCCCAGCCCGTGATCAGCGGCGCGCGCTCCGACTGCCAGTTGGGCGACACGGCGCGCAGCGTGACGTGCTGCTCGGGCTGATCGAAGAGTACCTCCAGCTGTTTAATCAGCGGCAGCAGCTCGGCAGGCTGATCTTCGACGCCGTACACGTCGGTAAACACCAGCGAGAAATCGCCGTGCGCGCGAGTCTGCGGAAAAGAGATCACCCGGCGCGGCGATAGATTGGCATCCTGGAGCACATGGTTGCTCCGGTTGATCAGGCGAACCAGTTGATCGCCGTTGAGCGTGCCCTGGTGCTCGACCAGCAGGAGTAGCTGGCTGGGCAAGAAGTGTGATACCTGGCGCTCATCGCTCGGTTGCTTAGGGGTCATATCGTTGCTCCTTATGCAATGATCGTTCTAAATCTGCGACAACGGACGAGGATCGCCGACGAGCTGGAACGCGCCCCAAAACGCGGGATGAAGACTCGGGCTCGTCTCCTGAATGCTCCGCTGTGCATCCCGAAGCGCAGCCGCCTTTGAGGTTCCAGCTCGCAGCGAGCGATAAACATGCTCCATCAACGTATGTGCCGTATCGTCGGGCACACGCCATAGACTGGTGATCAGCGCGCCTGCTCCGGCGTACAAAAAGCCGCGTCCCAGACCGATCAGCTCATCGCCGGCCGCCACGTTCGCACGGCCGGTCTCGCAGGCGCTGAGCGTGACCAGCTCATAGCTCAGGTCTTGCTGCAACAGATCGTCGGTGTACAGGTGACCGTCGGCGAGCTGAATGTAGGAAAGATCGGGCTGATCCAGGCGGTGCTCGCCGTGCGCCGCGATATGCAGAATCTGTGTTGGCTGTGTGCTCAAGGCCGTGCGACAGGCCGCGTGGTCGTAGCAGATGTGCCCGCCGACGATCCGCTGCACAGTATCGGCTTCGATCGCAGTGTTCGGCAGCCGGCCATCCCAGCTGTGCGCCAGGATCAGCGCGCCTTTGGGCCGCGCCGGGCCGCGCTGAGTTGCCAGTCCAGCCGTCGGCAGCACCACGATCTCATGCTGGTCGATCAGATACGACGAGCCGGTGTGGAAAAGATGAAACGGCAGGTAGTGCAGCGCGCCGTAGGGCACAATCGTGAGCCTGGGATGTCCGGCGATGCGCGCTCCCAGCGGCTCGATCAGCGCCGCGTGGAGCCGCTGCAAAATCCGCTGCGCCAGGGCTGTGATGTTGCGTGCGGCCGGCGCCTCCGACCCGGCCTGGAGCGCGGCGGCCAGGTTGACCTGAAGCTGGGCCAGTAGCCCGTTCAGCGCATTGACGGTCAGGGGGAGTAGATGCACCTGAAGCGAGTGCTCGTCGAGCGTGAACGCCCACAGCTGATTTCCGTCGTTGTAGAACTCGATCAGCAGTGTATCTTCGCTCAGGCTGTACTGCACATCGGCCAGCGCAAACTGCGGTGCGCGGCCAGACGTCGTGCTCTCGTGGCTGTGCAGGTAGAGCTGCTCGGTGAGGGTGCGCATACGTCGCTCGCGGAGCTTGACTTCTTCGAGCGCCTGCTGCGGCTGAATCGAGGTCGGCCGGCCGTCGTCGCTCACCAGCTGATCGTGCGCCAGGCGATAAAACCACTGGTGCTCGTCACGCAGCCGCTCCAGCTCTTCGATCAACAGGCGGCTGTGCGAATCGTAGTTCCAGCGTAGCTGCTCGCGATTGGCCAGGTAGCTCAGCAAGACCTGCGACTTGGCGCGCTCCAGCGTTTCCAGCGCTTGCTCGGCGCGGCCGGTGCGTAGATGCAGCGTGATCAGCGCGCGCAGCGCCTCGTCTTTGTCTTCCAAAAATCCCGGCCGCAGTGTGATCGTCAGCCCGCGCTGCACCCGATCGACCGTCGCCGAGGCGGCCCGGTAGCGGCGCAGCGCGCGTTGATAGCTGCCCTGCGTCTCCGCGATTCGTCCGAGCAGCAGATGTGCCGTGTAGCGCAGCGCCGGGACGTTACCTCGCTGCGCGATACGCAGCGCCGTCAGTCCGGCCTCGGTTGCAACCTCAAACTCGCCCGATGGCAGTAGCGCCTGGCCCTGAAGCAGTCGCGCTGTGGCAAAGTTGACCTGCTGACCGCCGGCCTCGAAACAGGTTGCGGCGGCGATCGCTTCTTCCTGGGCTTTAGCGAGATCGCCCTGCTGAAGCGCCAGACGCCCACGACGCAGCCGGGTGGTCGCGCTCCAGGCTGTGGCGCCCAGCGAGGCAAAGATCGGCTCGGCGGTGTCCAGCGCCAGTTTCGCGGCGGCGGCATCACCAAGCTCGGCCTCGGCTGTGGCGAGGTGCAGCAACGTGACCGCCTCTTCATACGACTCGCCGAACTCGCGGAAGGCCCTGATTACCTGGCGCGCCAGATCGCGGGCCTCGCCATAGCGATTCAGCAGCAGGTAGCACTCGACCAGGATACGATTGACTTCGGCGGCATCGCGGAGCAGATTCTCGGTGACATACAGGTCGTGGGCCTGGTGCAGCAGCGTGAGCGCACGGCGGTAGTGGCCCTGAGTCATGGCAATGATCGCGATGTTGGTCTCGATGATCGCTAGATGCCGGGTTTCGTGCCGGGCCTCGGAGAGTGAGCGTGCCCGCTCGTGGTAGGCCAGCGCCTGTCGGAAATCGCCGAGCGCCTCGTAGGCGAAGCCGATATTGGTGTACAAGGGGCCAAGCCAGTGCTCGCCGCCTTCGCCAAGCTGCTCTGCGGTGCTGAGCGCCGAGCGAAACAGATCGAGCGCGTCACGGTACTGACCAAGCAAGGTGTAGACGACGGCGGTATTGAGATCGAGCACTACCCATTTCTCGTGCTCACTGTGACGCGTGAACACATCACGAGCACGAGCGGCGTCGGCCAGTGCCAGCGTGACGCGGTTCAGCCCAAGGCTGATCGGCAGCCGTCCGATTCTGGTTCGCGCCCAGCCGATCTCGTCGCCGGCGCGCTGGTAGAGCGTTCCCGCGTGCTCAAGCGCCGTCCAGGCTTCTTCGCTGCGACCCAGCAGCCGTAGTGCATCGCCGCGCGCCATCATGCCGAGCGCCATCTGGCTCAAATCGTTGCGCTTCTCGCCGATCTGCACGATCGTTTCGGCAATCTCCAGCGAACGGTTGACATTGATCGCGAAATGACGATCCGCCTCTTGCTTGAGACGACTCACGACTTCAGCGGCAACCGGATCGGGGAGTGGCGTTGCAATCGTTTGAATGATCGAGCTGTCGTTGAGCAATTGTTTCACCAGAGCGTCAGCGTTCATACACTATTTTTCACCTTAATCAATACCTGCTGCGGCGGATTATCAAATCAGGAGTACAATGGGGCATGTCCAACGGTACGGCCCGGAGCTTATGAAGATCATAACGCTATACACAAGTGACGATATAAGTCCTGATTTGACGGAGCATAGTACACTATGAATATACAACCTCCGCCAAGGGAGCGCTGATATGGCCTCGCTTACAAGCTTATCAAACGAAGACCTCGCCCAGCGCTGCGCTGAGGAGACCGAAAAATTCAACAGCCGCCAGGAGAATAATCCTGAGTTCTGTTTCGAGCTGATGCGTCGTGCGCTGGCGGACCAATCGGATGAAGCCTTTACCCGCATCTATCAGATCTATGAGCGGCAGGTGTTGAACTGGGTATATAGCCATAATCGGTTTTCTCAGACTGGCGAAAGCGCGGATTTCTTCGCATCATCGGCGATTCGGACCTTTTACTTTGCGCTGCGTGGAGAGAAGTTTGATCGTTTTCCCTCGCTGCCGCAAGTGCTCTCGTATCTCAAGATGTGCGTGCATACGGCGATCGCTCAATATCTTCGCGATCAGCAGCCTTCAGCGCTCACGCCACTCGATAATGTCAGTGAGATCTCGCATACGATCAATCTGGAAGGCGGCATCGACGCGGCCGAGCTATGGGCCTACGTTTGCCGCCTGCTGCCCGACGAGCGCGATCGTTTGCTGGCGCGCGCTGTGTTTCTACAGGATCTGAAGCCACGCCAGATCGTCACCGAGTATCCGACGCAGTGGCGCAACGAGCGTGAGGTTTCGGTGGCGCTCTACCGCATCCGCCGCGTGCTGCGCAACGACAACGAGCTTCAAAACCGGGCCGGTATGGTTTAGGCTGCGCTTGATCTTGCTAGCAATGCATAAATGATCAAGCATAATATCGCTGAACTGTGATATGTTGTGTGATATTAACCTTGTTTTTGCATTTAGCTAGTCATACAACAGCAAACAACAATAACTATCATTACTTACGACAAGAGAGAGGTGAGACATGGAGTGCAGTCTCCCACCACCGATTACAGAAGATCAGATCAGCGCGGCGATTGATGGCTTTGCCGATGCCGATGTCCAGCACCATATTGCGCAGTGTGCAAGCTGCGCGGCTCGTCTGACGCAGGCTCAGATGTTAGAAGATGTCCTGAAAGTTAAGCTCAACCGGTGGGACTGCCCCGCGCCCCAGCGCCTTGGCGAGTACGTCATGGGCCTGGTCTCGGCCCGCACCGAGGAGCGAACGATCCGGCTACATCTTGAAGAGTGCGCACGCTGCAAGGCTGAAGTAGAGGATTTGAATGTCTTCCTGGTCTCCGACAACGTATCCGTCAGCGCGTCCCAGAAACATCCTCAGCCAGCCGTCGCGCGGAAGCATCCCGAGCGCTCTTCGTTCGGTCAAATTCTGGCCCGCATTCTACCGCGCACACCGGCGCTTGCGCTACGCGGCTCGGCCCTCGGTCCAATTATGGCCGAGGCCGAAGGCACAACCGTTGTTCTGGATGTTCAGCCTGCTACCGAAGGTCAGGTAACCATTCTGGGCCAGGTGATCGCCGACGACTACGATAGCTGGACCGGAGCACTGGTCGAGCTGCGGCGCGAGGGCGTGATCCAGGCGACGACGACGGTCGGTGATACCAGCAGCTTCAACTGCGGCCCGTTCCCGGCCGGCTCGATCCAGCTGGCAATCACGCCGCCGGTCGGTCGGACGCTGGTGCTGCCCAATATCGACGTATCGGCCTAAAACCAACACATCGGCCTAAACATAAACTCAGGCGCAGCAGTGATTATTTCACGCTGCGCCTGTTTGCGCTTGCTTCATCCAGCGACACGATCTCGCCGGCGTTGAGCTGCGTTGTCTTGCCCGCGACAACGGTCGGGTCCAGGCCGAAGCGATGCGCGCACACCACACCGCTGCCTTTTGCTCCCCGATTATACTGGCAATCCAGGCACTGCGCGAACTCGGCGGGAGCGTCGAAGTATGTGCAGCGATCGGCGGGGCGGCGCGGCGATCCAAACGTGATCAAGCGCAGCTCGGCGTTTTGTTCCGGCTCCCAGCCCAGCGAGCGGCCATCCTGAGGATCGATCTGCTCGGGCAGATCGGCAAGGATCTCACGCCGGCGACTACGCTTGCTCACCTTCCACCTCCAGGCGCGTTTCGATATGGGCACCATGCGTCAGCGTGTTGTGAACGGTACACTGCTGGACCGCGCGCAGCAGCGCTTTCTGGCGGCTGGGCGGCACGTCGGCTCCGACCTCAAGGACCATATCGAAGTGATTGGCGCGATAGGGCTGCTCGGCATAGGCCCAGGCGACGACCACGGCGAACTGATGCAGATGAAAATGCGCAGTTGCGGCGTAGTCTTGCATGACCGAGGCGGTACACAGCGCCAGCGACGCGGCCAGCATCTGGAGCGGGCCGAAGCCTTCGCCCACAACTTCCAGTCCATCCTCTCCGTTAATCTCCAGCCGAATGTGATCTTCACGAATGATGTGTAGATGCATCAGGGCGTCTCCTTGATCGATGGCTCGCGGGGCTCGGTCTGTGCGGATGGCAGCGTTTCAACTTGATGCGCTACCGGCGTATGATCTACGTTAAGCTCCTCTCCATCGCCTGGACGATAATGCTGGCGCACCATGCCTTTGCGCCAGGGTGTTTGCTGAACAACCGTAACCTCATCATTCCACCAGCCGCCGGTCTCGTAGAGCGGCAGTAGATAGCGCTTAACGGCTTTGCCCAGGATCGTCGCGATGATCGCCGCCGCCGGGATCGAGAACAGAATCCCGGCCACGCCATAGATTCGCGCGCCCAGCAAGACAGCGAATAAGACCAGCAGTGGATTGATGCCCAGCTCGCGGCTCATCACGCGCGGCATCAGCACGTTGGTGAGCAGGGTCTGGCCGATCAGCAGCAGCACGATCGCGGTGATGGCGGCGGTGATGGAGAGGCTGAAGAAGAGCGTTGCGATCAGAAGAATGTTAGCCAGCGTGCCGCCAATGAAAGGCAGTAGTCGCAGCAGCATGATCGCGATCGTCCACAGCGCGGCGTTCGGGACGCGAAAGCCGAAGAGCAGCGCGGAGCTGGCGAGCGTACCCAGCGCGACGATGTAGAAGTAGCCGCGAATATACGACGAGTAGGTGGTGGTGACATCCCGCACGAAGACGTCGTACTCGTCGCGCCAGCGCGGCGGGATGACCGGCCGCAGCACGTCGATCATGCGGCCCGAGGTGATGCTCATGTACACGCTGACGGTGATCACCAGCGCGATACGGCCAATCATGCCCGCGAAGCTCTGCGCTATGTTGAAGGCACGCTGCGCGACCAGGCTGGCAACCTGCGTGCTGAAGCTGAAGATCTGGCCCGTGATCGCCTCGGGATCGATCTCGACGCCGCGCTGCTGGAGCCAGAAGGCTAGCGTCTCAGCGGATCGCGTGAACTGCCCGGCCAGCGAGGGCGTGCGCTGCGCCAGCTGGCTTAGCTGCGGCACCAGCCAGACGAAGCCGCTGATCAGGCTGCCGATCACCAGAATGTACGCGATCGCGATCGCGCCGCCGCGTGTCACGTGCGCCCGCTCAAGACGGCGGATCAGCGGATCGAGCAGCAGCTTGAGCAGCCAGGCCAGACCGAAGACCAGCAGAATGTCCGCGATCCGGTAGAGAAGCTGAAAGACCTGCTCGACCAGCCACAGCGCGGCGATGATCGAGATCAGGACGATCAGATAGCGCGGAACCGAAATTCGACTCATAAACTATGTGCTGGAACAGGCTGCGAGAAACTGCGCGCACGGTGCGCTACGTCTCCCAGCCTGCGCGTGCTTCCAAAGATCCGCTTGCCCACCCGTCGATCTCTGGGAAGCGACCGTACCAATCGATCGCTTCCCACGGCTCGACGAGCAGGCGAGCAGATTCTGATAAGAAGAACAGCCAAACAAAGAACAAAGAACATCGCTAACGTTAGGCTGCATTCGTTTACCTCTGT
>DASWTW010000521.1:0-4422 GCA_036401895.1 Herpetosiphonaceae bacterium
GATCGCCCAGCACCGCACGGCCAAGGCCAGTGGCCAGGGGTAAGGTTAGCAGCCAGGGGGAGATGAAAAGATTTACACCACAACCGAGTTTTAGCGCTCAATAAAGACTTCTAGACTTTTGCACCGAAAACTAGTACTAGACATGACCAAAGTACTAGAGTATAGTAGAAAGGCTTTTCCCGTCCATAATCCCCAGGAGGTGCCGAATGGAAGACCAGGACACGTCGGGCAACCTCGAAATGCGGATCACAGAGCTAGAAAACCAGCTCAGAGAGCTGCGCGAAGCTCAACAAGGCGCACAGGCGGGTGCGCAGGCGGCGGTTCCCTGCGGCTACTGTGGCTACTGCTACTGCAGCTATTGCTACTGCTACGCCGCCGGTGGACAGGAGCAGGCAGCCGTGCCGGCGTCGATTCCTTGCATGATGTGCAGCGCCTGCCAAAGCGGAGGCCAGCAGGCGATGGGCGCGCAGGCGGCGGCTCCATGTACCGCGTGCATTCCCTGCACGGGCGGAACACAAGCCGCAGGTATCGGCTCTCCGGTCTTGTTCTGCCGCATCTGCACGATCTGCACGATCTGCACAATCTGCATCAACGAATGCATCTGCGGGCCATGCAACATCTGCGGCTTCACGGGCGGCGGTGGCCTGGGCGGCGGCGGCAACCGCTTTGGCGGGCTGGGCGGCTAGCATGTTGAGCTTTGCTCACGCTGTGGGATTCTTCGCCAATCCCACAGCGCCGATCGCGCTACCAAGCAACACGTCTCCCGACCCACAGCTTCACGCCCCTGGCAACACCTATGAATACACACGATCCCGCCTACTACTCGCTCGCCGCCGGCATCGACATTGTGCCGCTCAACGATGGAAGCCTGCTGTGTCGCTCCGATACGCTGGCGATCCGGATCGAGGGCGCATTTGCGCGCGTTCTGGCCCAGCGCGTGCTGCCGCTGCTGAACGGCCAGCGCAGCTTTGAGCAGGTAGCCGGGCTGCTGCCGGATCTGCCCGGCGATGAGCTGCGCCAGCGTCTGGACTCACTGGTACAGGCGCAGGTGCTCGTGCGCCGGGAACAGCCGCAGCCCGCCGTCCCAACCAATCCCGCGCAGGCTCCACTGCTGGCCATGCTCGAAACGATCGGGATCGAGCCTCAGGCCGCGCTAGGTCAGCTCAAGCAGCTGCGGATCGTGATTGTTGGTTTGGAAGCTCACGGCGCGCAGCTGGCGGCTAATCTGGCTGACTGCGGCATCGGCAGCCTGGTGCTGATCGATCCGTTTCCCTGCCAGCCGGGCAACCTCACCCTGATGCCGCTGGTCGGGCCGGAGGCGGTAGGCGTAGCCCGTGAGCAGGCGCTGCAAACGGCGCTGCAAGCACGCGGCGTCACCACTGAGATCACGATCGGTGGAGCGCAGGAGCTGACCAAGGAGCGGATCGCGGCGCTGGCAGCCGGCGCGCATCTGCTGGTCGGCTGCTTCGACAAAGGCTTTTCGGCGACCAACCAGTGGATCAACCGCGCCAGCCTGGAGCAGGGCATTCCGGCGCTCTACGCCGAGCTGCGCGGCCACACGGCGCTGATCGGGCCAGGCGTGCTGCCGGGCCAATCGGCCTGCTATATGTGCTACCGCATGCGCAGCATCGCCTGTGAGGAAGAGTTCAACGCCGCGATGTCCTACGAGGAATTTCTGGATCGCCAGAAGCGGCCCGCACTGCATGAGCGCGGCGTGCTGCCGATGCTGCCGCCCTACGTCGGCAGTCTGCTGGCGCTTGAGATTCTCAAACAGTCGCTGGGCTTGAGCTTGCCCGTGCTGACGAACAATGTGCTGGAGTTCAACGCGCTGACCTTGCAGACGACGACGCATCCGGTGCTGCAAAAGCCGGATTGTCCGGTCTGCGGCGAAAAAAAAAACTGGATCAGAGCCCAGCCGCTGATCGATGAGCTGCGCCGCGACCAGACCGCGCCGGGTAATCTGCTGGCGGTCGACGATAAGCTGGTTAGCCGTAGAACCGGAATCGTGCGCAATCTGATGCTGATTAAGCAAGATACCAGCGAGCCCGCGCGGCCGATCGTGATCGCCGCTGAGCTGGCCAACCATCGCTTTCTGGAGCACGAGCCCAAGGAGCAGCGCATGTGCTCCGGCAAGGGCCTGACCAACGACTCGGCGCGGATCAGCACGCTGGGCGAGGCCGTCGAGCGTTACTCAGGCGCGTGCTGGGATTACAACGAGATCGTTTATGGCCGGCGACGCGAGATCGACGGTGCCACGCTCGATCCGCGCGATCTGGTGCTCTACAATGCCGAGCAGTACGCCCTGCTGTCCTACCAGCCCTACACCGGAGAAAATATCCTGGGCTGGACGCGCGGCCAATCGCTGGTGACCGGCAAGCAGATCTTTGTCCCGGCGCTGGCGATCTATCTCAACTACGATATGCGCGCGCCCAACGAGTTTCTGTGCCCGATCACCTCCAATGGCCTGGCAACCGGCGCCACACTGGCCGACGCGATCCTGGCCGCGACCTGCGAGGTGCTGGAGCGCGACGCATTTATGATCGCCTGGTTCAACCGCATGCCGGGCCAGCGCATCGATCCGCTGACGCATCCCGACGCCGATATGCGCGATCTGTGTATGGCCTACCGGCGGCGCAACGTCGAGATGCGCATCTACCGCGTGCCGACGGATCATCCCTGCCATGTCTTCGCCTCAGTGGCGCTTCAGCTCGACAATACCGACGCTCCGGCGGTGGTTGTTGGTCTGGGCGCCGATCTCGACGCCAGCCGAGCTGCGCGCAAGGCCATGCTGGAGATCGGCCAGGTGCGCCCGACGCTGCGTAAGCGTATGCGCGATCCCAAGCAGCGCCGCCGCATGGAGGAGCTGGTAGCAGATCCGCATCTGGTCAAGACACTGGACGATCACGATCTGCTCTACGCCAGCCGCAAAACGATCGGGGCGCTGGATTTTCTGCTCAAGCAGCCGCTCGAAGCCTTCGACTGGCAAGCTAGCCGCTGCGATGCCGCGCCGATCGACAAGCTGGGCCGTCTGGTCGAGCATTGCCGCGCCGAGCGCTGGGATCTGATCTATGTCAATCTGACGCCGCCCGACATGCTGAAGCTGGGCCTGCACACTGTTCGCGCGATCCTGCCTGATTTTCAGCCGATCCACTTCGGCTGGAAAGAGCCGCGCCTGGCCGGCAAGCGCCTGTACGATCTGCCGCGCCGGCTGGGATTTGCCGCCACGCCCAGCACATCCGCACAGCTCAACGACGATCCGCATCCTCTCGCCTGAAGCAAAGAGCGCACCATGTTTCGAGACAAATATCCCCTGGCCTGGACGTTTCACCGCAACACCAGCCGCTGGCCGTTCAATATGCAGCCGCCGCGTGAGCAGACCGAGCCGGAAGCGCAATTCAAAGAGTACCTGAGCGCGCCGCTCTTCCCGCTGCCGGAGCCGCAGCCGCCCATGATCTCGCTGGGCGAGGCGATCACTCGCCGCTGCTCGTGCCGCCGCTTTAGCGCCGCGCCAATGTCGCTGCCGGCGCTCTCGACGCTGCTCAAGCTGGCGTATGGCGTGCAAGATCAGGTATTGCTCGGCGAGCAGGAGTTTATGGAGCGTCCGGTTGCGTCCGGCGGTGGGCTGTATCCGCTTGAGCTGTATTTGTTCGTCCAGCGCGTGGATCAGATCGCGCCCGGAGTTTATCACTACGCACCGCAGCCACACGCCCTGGAGCAGCTCAGCGCTACGCCGGTCCCATCGCCGCTGCTTGGCGATCTGTTTATGGGCCAGCCCTATGTCGGCGATGCGGCGGTCGTGCTGGTGCTGACGACGATTGTCGAGCGCTCGCTGTGGAAGTACACCGATCGCGGCTATCGCTACATTTTGTTCGAGGCCGGACATGTGGCGCAGACTGTGAATCTGGTGGCGGGTGGCCTCGGGTTGGGCGCGCTCAATCTCGGCGGCTTCTTCGACGCAAATATGGCGGCGCTGCTGGGGCTGGATCTGGAAGACGAGGTTCCGCTCTACGGCCTGGCGGTCGGCGTGCCCACCACCGGCGATCGCAATGAGCTGCGGCAGCCGGCGGGCTAAACAAAAGGACACGCGGGTGATCGCGTGTCCTTGGCATTGGTAGCTGAGAATACCCTGTAGCGTGCTCTGGGCGTGATACATCACGCCCCTACGAGGTCAATGTGTGGCGTCGCTCACGATCGGCGGCGTAGCTCAAGCAAGCGCGAATATCTTCCGCTGTCAGGTAGGGAAAATCCTCTAGAATTTCCTGCTCAGTCATACCTGAGGCCAAGTAAGACAGCACGTCATAGACTGTAATCCGCATGCCACGAATACAGGGCTTGCCGCCACGCTTGCCCGGCTCGATTGTAATAATATCCTGGTAGTTCATACCAACAGTACACGCCGTAACATGCGACAGTACAAGCTTC
>DASWTW010000522.1:0-1725 GCA_036401895.1 Herpetosiphonaceae bacterium
GTCGTGGTGCGCACCCGGTCGAGCAGGGCGCGGAAGGTGGGGCTGCCCGCCAGGCTGGTGCGCAGCACGAGCGTGTTGATAAAGAACCCGATCAGGGGCTCGGTCTCGGGCTGCGTGCGGCCGGCGATTGGCGTGCCCACCGCGAGGTCGGATTGGCCGCTATAGCGCGCCAGCAGCACATACCACCCGGCGAGCAGCGTCATAAACAGGGTGGTGCCCTGCTGGCGGCTCAGGGCGGTCAGCTGCTCGATCAGCGCCCGATCCAGCGTGACCGGCAGCATTGCGCCACGGTGGCTTTCGACGGGTGGTCGCAGATGATCGGTCGGCAGATCGAGGGTCGGTATGCCGGTGAGCTGGCGCTGCCAGTAGGCCAGCTGTGCCGCCAGCATGCCATCGGGGATCGCGGGATCGAGCCAGGTCCGCTGCCAGCGGGCGTAATCGCTGTACTGGACCGGCAGCGCGGGCAGATCGATCGGTTGGTTGCGAATCGTCCCGATGTAAGCCGCCGCCAGCTCATGAGCGAGTACACCCATCGACCAGCCGTCGGTGATGATGTGATGCAGGATCAGCACGAGGACATGGGTCTCGGGCTGAAGCTGGATCAGGAGCACGCGCATGAGTGGCCCGGTGACGAGATCGAAGGGCCGCGTGCTGGCTTCCTGGATCACGCGCTGGACCTCATGCTGCACGTCTGTCGAGGACGCCGTCAGATCGACGCGCGTAATGGGAAACGACTGGGGCGGCGCGATGCGCTGTACCGGCTCGCCGTCGACGTGCGCAAACGTGGTGCGGAGCGAGGTCTGGCGGGCGACGACCAGATCCAGACTGGCCTGGAAGGCGGCATACTCGATCGGTCCGTGAGTCTCCCAGACTCCCGGCACATGGTAGCTCGCGGTGCCGGGCTCCAATTGCTCGATGAACCACAGCCGCTGCTGGGCAAACGAGAGCGGCAGCGCGTCGGTGGGCGCGTGAGGCGTCAGCGGCGGCAGCGGTGGCAGCGCCTGCGCCTCGCGCTGGGCAGCCGTCACCACACGACTGAGCAGCGCGATCGTCGGCTGCTCAAAGAGCGTGCGGACCGGCAAGTTAACACCAAACACGGTTCGCACGCGACTCATGACCTGGGTCGCCAGGAGCGAGTGCCCGCCGAGGTCGAAGAAGTTCTGGTGAATGCCGACCGCCGGCACGCTCAACACCTGCTGCCAGATGTCTGCCAGCAGCATTTCGACCGGTGTGCGCGGCAGCGATTCCGGCGCGAGATCGGTCAGGCTACCCCAGCTGGGCGCGGGAAGCGCCGCGCGATCGACCTTGCCGTTGGGCGTCAGCGGGAATGCATCGACCACGATCAGCGCAGCGGGAACCATATACTCAGGTAGGCGTGCCTGGAGGTATTCGTGCAGGCGTGGCGTCAGATCCGCTGCCGCATGAAAGGTCAGATCGTCGGCTGTCTCGGTTGGGCTGGTGTCGTGTGGCAGCGCTGGAACGACATAGCCGACCAGCCGCGTATCGCCTGGGGCAAGCGTGTGGGCTACTACCAGCGCATCGCGCACCAACGCATGGTCGGCAAGCGCGGCCTCGATCTCGCCGAGCTCGATGCGGAAGCCGCGCAGCTTGATCTGGTGGTCGATCCGGCCCAGGAACTCGATCGCGCCATCCGCGCGGTGTCGCGCCAGATCGCCGGTCCGGTAGAGCCGCAATCCAGGCGTACGACTGAATGGATCGGGAACA
>DASWTW010000523.1:0-8763 GCA_036401895.1 Herpetosiphonaceae bacterium
ACGAGCTGTTTTAAGGAGGGCGCAACCATGCCGAAAGCGACGACGACCACGCCCACCTTACGCGAAGCGCTCGCGCCGTATCTGAGCCTGCCCAAGCTGCGCCGCCTGGCCGCGCAGCAGGGCACGCCCCTGCGCGAGGCACTGCTGACGGATCAGCCGCCCGCCGATGTGCTCGCCCTGATCACGGCGCTGGGTGCCCTGCTCCGGCCCACGGGCCGGGAGCAGATCAGCGCCCCGGCGGATGTCGCCGCCTTGCTGCTGGTCGAGCTGGGCCACCTGCCCCAGGAGCAGCTGCGGGTGGTCTGCTTGAACACCAAGAATCGCGTACAGGCGATCACGACGGTGTACCAGGGCACGATCAACAGCAGCGTTATCCGGGTTGCCGAGGTGTTCGCCGAAGCGCTGCGCCGTCACAGCGCCGCGATCATCGTCGCGCACAATCACCCCTCCGGCGATCCTGAGCCCTCGCCCGAGGACATCGCCGTCACGCGGCAGCTCGTAGAGGCGGGCGAGCTGCTTGATGTAGATGTGCTGGATCATCTGGTCATCGGGAAGGGCCGCTGGGTGAGTATGCGCGAACGACGGCTGGGCTTTACGTGTTAGAGCCGGGATCGGGGCAGGTCGAGCGCCTGCCCCAGCGAGGAGCACAGGATTATGTATAAAGCGTTCAAATACAAGCTGTATCCCACGCGCCAGCAGGCAGCGGCCATGCTCACGATGCTGGACACGCACCGCCACCTGTACAACCGGGCACTCGCCGAGCGGAAAGAGGCGTGGGAGCAGGAGCGGCGCTCAGTGACATTCTATGACCAATGCGCCCGCCTGAAACACGACCGCGCAACGAATCCCTACCTTGCAGCCACGAACGTCTCAAGCTGTCAGGCAACCTTGAAGCGGCTCGATCGCGCCTTTCAAGCCTTCTTCCGACGCATCAAGGAAGGAGAAACACCAGGGTATCCCCGTTTCAAGAGCCGCAAGCGCTTCGATACCGTGGAATTTAAAGCCTATGGCGACGGCTGCAAGGTTGAGGGCAACCGAGCGTACTTCCAGCATGTTGGCCGTGTTCGGTTTAAGCTCCATCGCCCGATTGAGGGTACGATCAAAACGATGTCATTTACTCGGCAGGCGGACGGCTGGCATGTTCTCTTTGCGTGCGACCTGGGCGACGTGCGACCCGCGCCACATCCTGGTCCAATGGTCGGTTTTGACCTCGGGTTGAAGGCGTTTTTGGTCACATCAGACGGCGAGAGCATCGCGCCGCCCAAGTTCTACCGTAAGGCGGAGAAAGCGCTCCGACGAGCGCAGCGGCGCGTGGCACGACGGAAGAAAGGATCGAAGCGTCGGGCCAAGGCTGTGCAATTGGTGGCACGGTTGCATCTCCACATTGCCAACCAGCGGCGCGACTTCCATCATAAGACGGCGCGGAAGCTCGTCACGCAGTACGGGACGATCGCGCATGAGGAGCTAAATATTCAGGGCATTGCACGCTCACGGCTAGCAAAATCGACGCATGATGTGGGTTGGGGCCAATTCTTGACGATCCTGCACCGCAAAGCGGAGGAGGCTGGTTGTGTAGTGATCCCAGTCCCAGCCAAGGATACAACACAAGCCTGTAGCGCGTGTGGCAAGATGCCCACAATCTCCAAAACGCTCAGTGATCGGGTACATCAGTGCGAGTGGTGTGGCTACGAAGCCGATCGGGATCTGAACGCGGCGTTAAATATAAAACGGCTCGGATCGAGCCGTCAGGCGCTAAACTCGTCGATTGACGAGGTTGCCTGAGAAGCTGCCTGCTTCGGCAAGCAGTAGATCACCAAGAAAAAAGGCGGCAGATGCCAGCGGTGTGGCGGTTACAATCGTAAAGGATAAGGGACTGTGAAGCTATAAAACGGCTTGGATCGAGCCGTCAGGCGCTAACCCTGGCAATGGTCAGGGTTGTCTGAGAAGCTCTCTGCCTCGGCAGATGGTAGATCACCATGAAAAAAGGCGGCAGATGCCAGAGAAATAGTGCTTATGCTCATCAAGAACGTGCGCGAGAAACCCAACACGAAACAAAGCGGTAGAGGCTGGTTTTGTAGGGGTTACACTCATCAAGGACGAAGGGCCGCACGACTATGCAGTCGTCATAGTATGAATGTCGTGTTCGATAGAAACCGGCTCGGATCGAGCCATCAGGCGCTAACCCTGGCAATGGTCAGGGTTGTCTGAGAAGCTGTCTGCCTTGGTAGACATTGCAGATCACCAACAAAAAAGGCGGCGCAGATTCATGGCTTTCCCCTGAGAGCAAAGCGACGGCGACGACGAAGAAAGCGAATTGTGTGTTTGGTTTGGGTTGGGAGGTGAAGTTGGTTTTGGGAGGTGGATGCACTATATCAGAACGTCGTACGATCGATGGTAGTACCTTAGATGGATTGTTAATAGCCCTTCAAACCGAAGCAGTCCTAAGTAATCGATTTTATGGCTTTGCAATCAGTAGTTAGCCAAAAATCACTACCCACCGCACTCCTTAAGTGTCTCCTGTGCCTTTTCTAGGTTCCTTGGCATGGGCAGTCGTGTGAACATTTCGACTGAGCGCCGGGCGTACGGCAATCCCTCGTTCAGCCTGCCTTGTCGGGCTAGTGCTTTGGCAAGTCGCCAGCAATTCTCACCAATCAAATCCAGCCGCCCCAGTTTTTCTGCCAAATCCAATGACTCGCGCGCCAGTGCTTCAGCAGCTTTCCACTGCTCCCGAGCGAGCGCCAGTTCAGCTAGATTGCCAGGTGTACCAGCAACAACTTCGAGATAACTGAGCTTCTTTGCAATCCGTAAGACCTCACGATAGTAACCTTCGGCAGCAACGTAGTCCCCTCGCTCACGCTCCAACTCAGCCAGATCGTTCAAAGCGATAACAACATCCCCACTCTCGATAGCGATAGCCTGTGACAGGGTAAGCGACTCTTGAAAGGCCTCACGTGCCGCTGGATAGTTTTTCTCCAATAGGTAACCCAGGCCACTTAAGCGGATGGCATAGCCTCTCTCTCTCGCCCCAGCCTCTGAGGCTTTTTTCCAATGCGCAGCACACCGTGCGGCTTGGTCCAGCACCTCGGCAGCTTGTTGGCGCAAGCAATATATCCAGCCTATATGATAGATCCGCCAGCCCGCATTGAGAAAATCTCCTACGGTTAGCGCTTTCGCTTCGGCTTGCTGGCTAAGGGATAGTCTCTCATCCCACATACCTGAAAAATCCAAGAACCTATCTAGTGCACTACATACACGCTGCAAGCGGTCGTTTTCGCCCTGCACGAACAGCGGAAGCGCGGCGGCGATATTTGGCCACTCTGCTTCCAGAGTTGGGAAACGCTCGTAGTTCTGGTAGCCATTTTCCAGCACGAGTGCATAGGCTCGGTTAGTCAGCCGTTCGCCAGTTCGAGCAATGATTTCTGGGCGTTTACGGCGCAAAAATGTTGCAGCCAACGGCGGCAGCAGAAAGATTTCTGCCTCCTGATCGCTCACCAGCAGCGCGCGGTCGGTCAAGTCTTCCAGCGCGGTGCGAGCAGTTGGCTCAGCAATCCCCGATACATCAGCGATCCAGCGCACTTTGGCAGGCTGGGTAAAATGTGAGAGAGCAGCCAGCACTGCGGTTTCTCTGTCGGTGAACGTGTCCAGCAGATCGCCAAAGATGTATTCCAGTGGGTCATTGTTTGTCGGTGCCGATTGGAGGAATGCACACACGTCGGGAATGGTGCGGCATTGGCTGCCCGCGCGCCCTAGCTGCCCCACTGCCCATCTGATCAGCAGTGGGTTGCCATTGGTGATCTCGTAGAGATCGTTGCGCTCCTGCTCCGTCGCCCGTTGTAGATGCCGATTGTTCTTCGCCAGCTCAGCCATCAGATCGAGCGCATCTTTGCGCGCTAGCCGATCGATGCGAATCACTCGGGCGTCGATGTCGGAGCGGCGGCGGCTGGTGACGATAGCCTTGCACGTCATTGGCAGGCGCGCCAGGAATTGATACAGGCGCACACGCTCGGGCTCGGGGAATGTCTCAACGTTGTCGACGACGATCAGGGCGCGTACACCGGTAAGCGCCCGCCGCACAGCACTGGCACGATCGTTAGGCGGCAGCTGCTCAATGGTGTTTTCGCCAATCTCACGGGCCAGCTCGGTCAGCAACGACATGTAGTTCGGCAGCATGAAGTCCTCCAGCTTCTGCTCGCCGGCTGGAGTTAGCTCGCGCACTTTGGCAGACAGAAAGATCTTACGATCGAAGTTGGCGGCGGGCGCAAGGTGGCCGGCGCGGACGGCCAGCGCAGTCTTGCCGATACCGCCGGGACCGTCGATCAGCGCGCCCCAGGTTCGGGCTTCGGGCGAGATAGCTTCGGCAATACTTGCCAGCTCTTGTTCGCGGCCGAAGAAGTACGGCTGGGATGGAAGCGAGGAGTGGACAGGTTTAGGCGGCTCGCTCGGCATCTGTGGAACGGCTACATGCTCCAGTCGTACCTGCGGCTCACGGTCGCGCTTGAGCGGCGCTTGTTGCAGCGCGTGCAGCACAAAGCGGGCGGCATTGTGGGCCGCTAG
The DNA here is from genome assembly GCA_036401895.1 of Herpetosiphonaceae bacterium. Lineage (GTDB taxonomy): Bacteria > Chloroflexota > Chloroflexia > Chloroflexales > Kallotenuaceae > LB3-1. Next base: position 4,555 of record DASWTW010000523.1, read on the forward strand.
CTTTTGGCGAGCGTCTTTGTTTCGCCTTTTGTGTCCATCACCCCAATCACAGATCGCTTTGACCAGAATCCAATCGACTTTGCTGTTCTGACAGGCTACATAGAGGCCGGCCCCTTCCATCTCACCGCCGATGGCTTCTTGCTCAAAGCCGAGCAGCTGTTGGCGAAAATCGACATGATCGACCAGCTTATCGCCTGACAGGATCAGTCCGAAACGAACCTGCGCCTCGTTCCAAAACAGCTTGGCCATCTTGAGGCGGTCGATCAGCCATGGCGAGGCCGGCGTCCGGTCTCCGCGATCGATAATCTGGAAGGTGCCGTCTTTGTTTGTGCCGACCCGCTGAAGGTCATACAGCATCAGCCGCTCGGAGACCAGCACGTCGCCGATCGCCTGCTTTTGCTCATTGATGCCAAACGCGATGCCGACCATGATCACCGCAGCGGGTGACAGCGCTTCGATGCCTTTGCGCACACCTTCCTGCGAACCGCCGATCCCGCCTGTGCCCATGCCCGAGAGCGCCATGAAGACGCGTGCGCCTTTGATCTCGCCTAGGTCAAGATAGATTCGATCGCCGATCGGCTCAGGTCTGGGAGCTTGCCCGGTGGCTTCCTGAAAAACATCCATCACCGCCCGGCTTTCAACATCGGTGACGGTGATGATGAGAATGTCTGCTTTAGCGCTCATGCGATTGCGCAGCCTTTACTGTATGCATAGCCGCGAAAATCGTAGCATCGGCGTCAAGTAGAAAAGGGGGCCAAAAGTGCGGCGTCGGGCAAGCCAAAAACGCCCTGCACGAACGCAGGGCGTCGGAGTGCTGATGTTAGCGCCGGATCAGGAAGCGATGCAGCCAGCCCCAGTAGTTGCGCTGCCCCACCTGCTCTGAGCGCAGTGTATCGCGCAGGAAGGCGATCGCCGTCTGGTTGAAGCGCTCGGCGTGCTCAGTGTGCGGCAGATGGCCGGTGTGCTGCCAGAGCTCCAGCTTCGCGCCGGGAATCGTCTGCGCGAGGCGGGTAGCGTGCTCGGCCGGCACCAGTCGGTCGCTATCGCCGCTGATGACCAGCGTGGGAACGCCGATCTCGCCGCAGCGCTGGGACAGGCTCCAGGGCTTGTGGAACTGCATCTGCCGGCCAAAGCGCAGGTAGTTGTGCGCCAGGCGGCGCTTCTGCTCCACGCCCGACACCATGTTCCAGTACACATCTTCGTCGGTGATCTCGGTGCCGGGATGCATGCATAGTTGCAGCGCCCGCCGCACGAGATGCTCAGGCCGACCCGTGAACAGCCACTGCGTGTATAGCTCGCCGATGCCGGGCAGCACCAGAAAGCTAATCGCCCGACCGCCGGTCTGCGGGTAGCACGACGGGCTGGTCAGCACCAGCGATCGCACCCGCGACGGATGCGTCAGCGCCGTGTTGATCGCGATGCGCGAGCCCATGGAGTGGCCGACGAGCGCCGCCTGATCGACGCCGAGCTGATCGAGCAGGCCGACCAGCTGCTCAGTGCAGGCGGCTGTGGTGTACGGACCCCGAGCTTTAGCGGACTTGCCGCAGCCTTTGAGGTCGAACGCGACGACATGGAAGTGTTCCGCCAGAGCCGGAATGTTGCGCCACCAGTTCCAGAAGCAGGCCGAGAGTCCGTGCATGAGCACAACTGTTGGACCGCGCCCGCATTCGATGTAATGGGTTCGAACACCGCCGACCGTAGCGTACTGTGGAGTGAGTGAACGACAAAAGGTGCTGGCGTTCATAACAATGTCGCTTGCTAGATCTAAGAGGTAGATCTACTATACGCTGCATTTGACGTAATGTCTAGACGTCACCAAGGAGTACTTAAGGGGCAATTCAGGCCGGTACGCAGCTCAATCTTTGCCACGCGGCGAGGGGCGGTGAGCGCCTCTGGGGCTCACCTGGCTCACGCAGCCCGCGGGGTGTGGAGGGTGGCCCGTCGCAGAGTGAGCTTAGATCGATGGCGGCGAGGCGTTGAAAATCTCGGCCCCTTTGGTAAGATAAATGCAACCAATGGATCATTTATCACCGAGCCCCGCTACGGAGCAACAGGCTCGACGATAGTGCTTTCCGATTTTCACTATCACGCCCCCGAGGAAAAGATGACGCTACGTTCTCGCTGGGTGCAGCGCCCGACCGCGCCCGCAGCATTTTTGCATGAATTGCCTGCCTGGATCTCGCCTCTGGTGGGCCAGGTGCTGTGGAGTCGCGATATCACCAATCCCGACGCGGTCGAAGATTTTCTGGCCGCAGATTACAGCCAGCTCTACGATCCGTTCGCGCTGCGCGACATGGATCTCGCGGTTGACCGGATTCGACGGGCAGTCGAAGCGGAGCAAACCGTTGCCGTGTATGGCGACTTCGATACCGACGGCGTGACCGGCGTGGCGCTGCTGAAGCAGGCGCTCTCGGCGCTGGGCCTGCGCGTGCTGCCGTATATTCCCCGCCGCATCGAGGAAGGCTACGGCCTGAATATTCCGGCGATCGAGCAACTGGCGACCAAGGCCGATCTGCTGATCACCGTGGACTGCGGCATCTCCAACGTGGCCGAGATCGCGCGGGCGCGGGAGCTGGGGCTGGATGTGATTGTGCTGGATCATCACACGCCGCCGGCAGTGCTGCCCCAGGGCTACGCGATGATCAATCCCAAGCGCACCGATTGCTCCTATCCCTACGATATGCTGGCCGGCGTGGGCGTGGCCTACAAGCTGACGCAGGCGCTGCACAAGATCGGTCTGCGCACCAGTCTGCGCGGCCGGGATCTGCTCGACGTGGTGGCGCTGGGCACGGTGACGGATATGGCGCCGCTCAACGGCGAGAACCGGATTCTGGTCAAGCACGGCCTGCGCGCGCTCAACGAGAGCGAGCGGCCCGGCATCAAGGCGCTGATCGAGGCGTCGGCGTCGCGGCGGCCGATCGATACGCGCACGATTGGCTATGTGCTCGGGCCACGGCTTAACGCCGCCGGACGGCTGGATAACGCGATCCGGGCCTACGAGCTGCTGCTGGCGACAACCGATGTCGAGGCGCAGCTGTTGGCCGAGGAGCTGAACGAGATCAATCTTCAGCGCCAGACGCTGACCAAGGAAGTGCAGAGCATGGCGCTGGAGCGCGCGGCGGCTAACGGCAAAAATCAGCAGCGCATCGTGGTTCTGGACGATAAGGATTTTCCCTCGGGCGTGGTCGGCCTGGTCGCGGCGCGGCTGGTCGAAGCCTGGGGGCGGCCGGTGCTGCTGCTGGAGCGCGGCGAGGTCACCAGCCGCGGCTCGGCGCGCTCGGTCGAGGGCTTTTCGCTCATCGGCGCGCTGACCGAGGTGGGCGATCTGTTCGAGAAGTTTGGTGGTCATACCATGGCGGCCGGCTTTACGATCGCCAATGAGCGGCTGCCCGAGCTGGAGTCGCGGCTTCAGAAGATCGCGGAGCGCGATCTGCCCGACGATCTGCTGACGCCCCGGCTGTACTATGACGCCGAGCTGGCGCTGGATCAGGCGAGCATCGAGCTGGTGCAGATGCTGGCGGAGCTGGAGCCCTACGGCCACGGCAACCCCGAGCCGGTCTGGGTCACGCGCGGCCTCAAGGTCGTCGATGCGTTTGTGATGGGCAAGGAGCGCCAGCATCTTAAGCTGCGGCTCTTCGACGGACGCACGACGATCGACGCGCTGTGGTGGCGTAACGCCGAGCATGTACACGCTTTTACCAACTGTCCGCGCGTGGATGTTGCCTACACGCTGTCGATCAACGAGTACATGGGCCGTCGCCGGGTGCAGCTGATCGTCAAGGAGCTGGTGCCGAGCGTGTCGTAACGCCGCTGGATTTGCACATCGAGACGCATTGCCGCACAATACAGGCAACTGATGTGGCATGGTCGCACACCGCGAGGGTGTTGGGCAGCGTCGCCTCCGTGCCGTCCGATTGAAGGAGAGGATCAACGTCCTGTTTCTATGGCAGCGAGGGAGGATCGCATGAAAATCGGCATTCTAACCGGCGGTGGCGACGTTCCGGGACTCAACCCGTGCATCAAAGCGGTGGTCAATCGCGCCGCCGATGCCGGGATCGAAGTGGTTGGCATCCGACGCGGCTGGGGCGGTTTGCTCAACTATAACCTTGACGATGACACTAATCGCGACGAGTATGTGCAGCCGCTGACACGCTCGGATGTCCGCACGATCGACCGCTACGGTGGCACGCATCTCCACACCTCGCGGAC
>DASWTW010000524.1:0-55923 GCA_036401895.1 Herpetosiphonaceae bacterium
GTCGGCGCTGGCACCCTCGTACGAGCTGCTGGTAGCGTTCCGATTCCTGACCGGCTTCGCGGTTGGCGGGACGCTGCCGGTCGACTACTCGCTGCTGGCGGAGTACGTCCCGGCCAAAGAGCGCGGGCGCTTCCTGGTGTATCTGGAAAGCTTCTGGGCGCTCGGCACAATCGCGGTGGCGGCGATCTCGTGGTTTATGTTTGCACGGTTTGTTCCGGCCGAGGCATGGCGCTGGGTGCTGGGCGCTTCGGCAGTACCGGGCCTGATCGGCTACTGGATTCGCCGGGGCATTCCCGAGTCGCCGCGCTACCTGTTGATCAAGGGGCAGCCTCAGGCCGCGCGCGAGGTGCTGGAAACGATCGCCCGCGAGAACGGCAAGCAGATCGAGATCGGCGAGCTAGAGCCGGCACAGGGCGCAACCAAGGTTCCGCTGGCGGCGATCTGGAAAGGCACGCTGGCCCGACGAACGTTCTTCCTGTCGATCGCCTGGTTCACGCTCTCGCTGGGCTACTACGGCATCTTCACCTGGCTGCCGCGCTTCTTCCAGACGCAGGGCTACGCGCTGCTGCCGGCGTATCAAAACACGCTGCTGCTGGCGATCTCGCAGATACCGGGCTATATCCTGGCGGCGTACCTGATCGACCGGATCGGGCGGCGGCCGACGCTGGCGCTCTACCTGTTCGTGAGCGCGATCGCCAGCTTCCTGTTCGCGATCGCAACCAGCACCGCCGGGATTATCATCACCAGCAACCTGCTCTCATTCTCGCTGCTGGGCGCGTGGGGCGCGCTCTACGTTTTCTCGCCCGAGCTCTACCCGACCGACGCGCGCACAACCGGCATGGGCTGGGTCAGCGCGATGGCGCGGCTGGCCAGCATCTTCGCACCCTCGGTAGGCGGTGCGCTGCTGGGCTACTCGCTGCCGCTGGCGCTGGGCGTGTACGCCGGCTTCTTCATCCTGGGCGGCATCGCGGCGCTGCTGATGGGCACCGAGACGCGTAACCAGCGGCTGGCGGATGTGACAGCCGCCTCGTAGCTAAACTTCAAGATCGCACTCGACATATTCGCCGGCGCTGCATCGTGCCGGCGAATATGTATTTCCAGAAAACATGTTCGCGGATCGGGTACAATACAGGCAGCTATGAATCAACCACTCACCAATCAACTCCTCGACATCTACGATCGACTGCACCGCCACTACGGCCACGAGCCGCACTGGTGGCCGCTCTTCACCAATCACTGGCGCTGGGAGATCGTGCTGGGCTCGATCCTGGTGCAGCAGACGCAGTGGGAGCGCGTCGAGCAGGCGATCCAGAATCTGGATGCGCTGGGCCTGGTCAACGAGCGCGCGCTGGCGGCGGCTCCGATCGAGACGATCGTCGAGGCGATCAAGCCGGTCGCCTACTACAACGCCAAAGGGCCGTCGCTGAAGCATTTCGCGCAGTATGTGGTCCAGCGCTACAACGGCGATGTTACGCGGCTGTTCGAGCGGCCGACCGATCAGCTGCGCAAGGAACTGCTGGCGCTGCCGCACATCGGCCCCGAGACCGCCGACGCGATCCTGCTCTACGGCGGGCATCACGCCAGCTTTGTGGTCGATGCCTACCTGCGCCGTGTGATCGGCCGCTTAGGCACAATCCCGGATGTGGCGACGCTCAAATACGGCGCGCTGCAACAGCTCATCGAGCAGGCGCTGACCGACGATCTCGATCTGTCGGCGTATCCACATCTAGAGAACAGCCGCATGCGACTCTTCTGGGACTTTCACGCGCTGATCGTGGAGCACGGCATTCACCACTGCCTGAGCCGCCGCCCACGCTGTGACGAGACGAGCGCACCACGCCGCGCCTTCAGCCAGCCGATCAAATGCGCCACGCACTGCCCGCCCTGCGACGGCTGCCCGCTGCGCGAGATCTGCGCGGCCTACCAGCTAGCCACAGCCGCGCCCATCGCCCAGACTACTCCTACTTCGGGGTAGGCATATATCAGCCAGGTATCAGGTTACTGCGCCTAGCACCAGGGTTGACGATCCTTTCAACTCCTCTATAATTCGAGGAGACTCTTAACCCTGTCGTGTAGAGAGGCCACCTGTGTTCCAACGTACCCACCGTATCATGTTTCTTGCGCTGGCCCTGATGCTTGCCGCAGGAACACTTGGCAACGCTGTTCCACGCGCTGCCGCTGCGCCAGCCCCGCAAGCCAACATTCCTTTCCGCTATTTTAAGGAAACTGGTCACAACATCGGCACGCGCATCAAAGCGTTTTACGAGCAGAATGGCGGCATCGCAGTCTTTGGACTGCCCTTGACCGAAGTGATCAAAGAGGGCAACCTCGAAGTGCAGTATTTTGAGCGCGCCCGCTTCGAGCTGCATCCTGAGTTCGAGCCCGCCTTCTACGTCTCGCTGACGCAGCTGGGCCGCAAGCAGATCGAGGGCCGGACCGATCCCGCATTCGGACCTGCGCCGGCTGAGAACGACGCCAACACAACCTACTTCCCGCAGACCGGCCACAGCATCCGCTTTGGCTTCCGCGAGTTCTGGCTCAGAAACGGTGGCGTGCCGATCTTCGGCTATCCGCTCTCGGAGGAGTTTACCGAGATCAGCGTCGACGACGGCCAGCCGTACACGGTGCAGTACTTCGAGCGCGTCAAGATGGAGTATCACCCGGAAGATCCGCAGAACTCGATCAAGCTGGCCCGGCTTGGCTCGCAGGCGCTGGATCAGTCGGGGCTGCCCGCGTCGGTGCGCAACCCGGTTCCCGCGATGACGCTGCTGAGCACGGCGACGACCGGCTACTACGGCTCGATCACCGAGCGTGTTAACAACATTGCCCGCGCCGCAGCTCGCATGAACGGCATCATCGTAGCGCCGGGAGCGACCTTCTCGTTCAACACGGCGCTCGGTCCGGCCGGACCTGATGACGGCTTTGTCGAGGGCTACGCGATCGTCAACGGCCAGCTTGAGAAAGTGACCGGCGGCGGCATCTGCCAGATCTCGACGACCATGTATCGCGCGGTCTTCAACGCGGGCCTGGACATCGTCGCACGCCAGCCGCACTCCTACGTGATCAACTTCTACGAGAACATCGACGGCTTCGACGCGACGGTCTTCGCGCCGTACGTGGACTTCAAGTGGCGCAACGACACGGCCGGTCCGATCTACATGACTGCCTGGACCGATCCCAAGGCTGCGACGGCCACCTTCGCGCTCTACGGCTTCAACGACGGTCGCCAGACGCAGATGATCGGGCCGAAGTCCAAGAACGTCAAGGCACAGGGCATTCCCGCCTGGCAGTACGATCCGTCGCTCAAACGCGGCCAGGTTGTGCAGCTGGTTCACGGACGGCCGGGCAAGGACGTTGAGATGTCACGCATCGTGACCGGCGCGAACGGCAAGGTCATCCACCGCGACGCGCTGAACAGCAAGTATCGCCCGTGGGAAGACTTCTACGCCTACGGCCCCGGCGTAACGCCGCCGAAGGGCGTGCAGATCGTTCCGGCGAAAAAGGCGAAGTAGGAAGAACCTAGAACCGGGGAAACGAAACGAACAAACGAACAAACGAACAAGGAAACAAAAGAACGCTCACCGGGTTCTGGATGACAAAACCCCTCTCCTGTCAACCGAGGCTGAAGCCAGCCGAGGTTCGGGGGAGGGGTGCTGCTTTAGCAGCGGGGTGAGGGCCTAGCTATCTCCTCCGGCGGCCCTGGCCGTTGCTTTGATCCGGCGGACGCTCGTCGCGGCGCGGCGGCCTGGGCTGCTCACCGCCTGATCCGCCGGAGCCAGGCCGCCGCAATTCGTCCAGACGCTGGCGAATAAACGTGCTCTCGCGATCGACCATCATCTCGGTCGCCGCCGCAATATCCGGCTTGCGCATATCCTGAAGCGATAGGAACAGCAGCCGCGCAGCCGCGCCAAAGATACGATAGGCGGCGTAGCCGCGCGGCCCCAGCCGCAGCTCAAGCGTCTCGCCCTCGGCCAGGCCAACCACCTCGACATCATTCTCGGGATGCGCCAGATCGACGGTGATCAACATAGGATCGCTCCTTTCTCCACAAACAAACGAGGAGTACGGCGCGCCGTACCCCTCGCGACAACGTTTCAATAACGGCGCCCTAGCTGCGGCGCACGTTGTAGAACGCGCTCAGCCCGGCGTACTTGGCCACATCGCCCAGCTCCTCCTCGAGGCGCAGCAGCTGGTTGTACTTCGCCACGCGATCGGTGCGCGCGGGAGCACCGGTCTTGATCTGACCCGCGTTGGTCGCCACAACCAGATCGGCGATCGTCACGTCCTCGGTCTCGCCCGAGCGATGCGAGACGATCGCGGTAAAGCCCGCGCGCTGCGCCGTCGAGATCGCGTCCAGCGTCTCGGTGAGCGTGCCGATCTGATTCAGCTTGATCAAGATCGAGTTGGCCGAGCGCTCCGAGATACCACGCCGCAGCCGCTCGACATTGGTCACAAACAGATCATCGCCGACCAGCTGCACACGGTCGCCGATGCGCTCACGCAGCAGCTTCCAGTTGTCCCAATCATCCTCGGCCAGCGCGTCCTCGATCGAAATGATCGGGTATTTGTCGACGAGCTGCACCCAGTACTCGACCAGCTCTTCGCCCGAAAGCTTGCGGCCTTCGCGGGCCAGATTGTACGAGCCGTTCTCATACAGCTCGGTGACCGCCGGGTCCATCGCCAGCATGATCTGCGAGCCAGGCTGATAGCCGGCCTTCTGGATCGCCTCCATAATCACTTCGAGCGGCGCCTCGTTGTTCGGCAGCGCCGGCGCGAAGCCGCCCTCATCGCCAACCGTGGTCGAAAGTCCGCGATCGTGGAGCACCTTCTTGAGCGTAGCGTAGATCTCGGCGCCCCAGCGCAGGCCCTCCGCGAACGAGGACGCGCCGACCGGCATCACCATGAACTCCTGGAAATCGGCGCTGTTATCGGCGTGCTTGCCGCCGTTCAAAATGTTCATCATCGGCACCGGCAGCGTATGGCCGAAAACACCGCCCAGATAGCGGTAGAGCGGAATATCCAGCGAGGCCGCCGCCGCCTTGGCTACCGCCAGCGACACGCCCAGAATCGCATTGGCGCCGAGCTTGCCCTTGTTGGCCGAGCCGTCCAGATCGAGCAGGATCTTGTCGATGCCGACTTGATCCAGCGAGTTCAGGCCGACCAGCTCCTCGGAGATCGAATTGTTGACGTTCTCGACGGCCTTCACTACGCCCTTGCCGCCGTAGCGTTTTTTATCGCCGTCGCGCAGCTCAACCGCCTCGTGCGCGCCCGTAGAAGCGCCCGACGGCACGATCGCCCGCCCGATCGAGCCGTCGTCCAGCCGTACATCGACCTCGACCGTTGGATTGCCGCGGCTATCCAGCACTTCGCGTCCGACAACTTCCGCAATCATTGACATACTATTCCTCCTTCAGGAGACCGCCGCGCCGTGAGCCGCAGCGGCTTATTGATGCACTGCCATCTGTTGTTCGATCATCTGGATCGCCTCGACCAGCTGCGGGTCGCGCGCCTCGCTGAAGCGCATCCAATCCACGGCGATCGAGCGATCGGGAAGCACACCTCGATTTTCAAGATTCGAGCCGTCAGGCAGCCTGAAGCCTTCCTGCGCCACCCACAGCCGCGAGCCGTCGTCGAAATCGTAGGCGTAGATCGTCTCGGTATTGCCCGCCGTGTTGACACCGATCACGCGTGCGCCGCGCCGCGCCTGAAGCACTGCCGCAAAAACCTCGGCGTAGCTTTCGGTATCGCGATCGACGAGCACCACCAGCGGCAGATCTTTGAGCGCCGGATACAGATCGCTCGCCGTGATCTTCAGCGGATAGGTCTTCTCCTGACTGTAGAACGCGCCGACCTCACCCTCAGTCAGGTGCGAGAGCAGCCCTTCCAGCACACTGCGCCAGCCGCCGCCGTTGCTGCGCACATCGATGATCAGGCCGTTGAGCCGGCCGTCGTTGGCCGCGAGCAGCTCCCGTAGATCCGCAGCCACCCGATCCGCCATATCTTGCGCCCAGAACGATTGCACCAGCACATAGCCGATGCGCGTGTCGGGCAGCAGATACACCTCGGGCACGTACTGCGCCAGCACCGGCCGCCGCTGGAGCGAAACCGTGCGCGGCGCGGTGCCGGGCGAGCGCACCTCAAGCTGCACAGCGGTATCCACCGGCCCGCCGATCTCGGGCACTTCGCCGTCACCCGCGACCGGCCGCCCATCGACTGCCAGAATCAGATCGCGCCGCTTGATGCCGGCCTCCGCCGCCGGACTGTTGGGAAACACCGTCGTCACCAGCAGCCCGTCATCATACTCCAGCGTCAACATGCCCACGCCGACATAGGCATCGGTGCCGTTTGCCAGCGCCTGCTGCGTGAAAGCGCGCTGCGGATCTTCAAAGCGAGAGTGCTGATCCCGCAGCTCCTGCACCATCTCCGATAGGGTAGCATAAAATTCGTCGGGCGATGCAGCCGCGAGCGCGCGCGGCAAGTAGCGCTGCTTGATCTCGACCCAGTTGTTGCCGCCAAAATCGGCGTACAGATAATGATCGGCGACCGTCTGCCAGACCTGATCCAGCAGCTCGGTGCGCTGCGTCTGATCCATCGCCGCCAGCGTTGGCGTGGGCACCGGCGTGAGTTTAGCCGGGTCGAGCGTCGGTGTGGCAGTGGGCTGCTCAGGCGGCGTTTCAGTCGGCGTGGTGCTGGGAGTATCAGACGGCGTTTCAGTCGGCGTGGCGGTGCTGGTAGGCGTATCAGTCGCTGTGGCGCTGGGCGCGGGCGTGATCGTCGCTGTGGCGGGCGGCAGCGAAACAACAACCTGCGGCGGTGGCGTGCAGCCTGCTACCAGCAATACCAGCAGCATCAGCCAGCGGAACCAACCGCCCAGGCGCAACGTAGAAGAAGGCAGATCAGAAGAGTCGATTGGTTGCTGTCTCGACATTCGTAAGGACCCTGTATATGGATGCACTATTCAATGTGTTCAGCGCGTTTGGACTATCGAGCGCCGCAGGCTTGAACGCCTACATTCCGATCCTCGCCGTGGGCCTGCTTGGCCGCTTCGAGTATCTGACGCTGCAAGAGCCCTACGCGGTCCTCGCCAGCACGCCCGCCCTGCTCATTGTAGCGCTTCTGGCGATCATCGATTTTGTGGCCGACAAAGTGCCCGCCGTGGATCATGCGACGCATGTTGTCGGCACAGTCGTGCATCCAATCGCCGGCGCGATCCTCTTCGCCAGCCAGCAAAACCTGATCAGCAACGTCCATCCGGCGCTGGCGCTGGGCGCTGGCATGGTGATGGCCGGCGGCTTTCATGCCACCCGCGCCGCGATCCGCCCGGTCGCCACCGCCACAACTGCCGGGATCGGCAATCCGGTGATCTCGTTTGCCGAAGACGTGCTCTCGCTGATCATGAGCCTGCTGGCGATCTTTATCCCGATTCTGGCCTTCGTGCTCTTCGTGATCCTGCTGCTGGTCGTGATTCGCTCCTGGCGCATGATCCGCAGCCGTGTCAGCGCGATCCGCCGCTGAAGCTTGAGCCGTAGACAGGAAAGGCACGGCTTGTTCCGTGCCTTTGTGCTTTAATGCAGAGTGCGGACCTAAACTTCGAGCAGCGCAAAGACCAGCCTGGCGCACTTCTCAAGGTCGGCGATCGCGATATGCTCGTTGGTCGAGTGGATCTCCTGGTAGCCCACGCTCAGGTTCACCGCCTCGATGCCGTGCATATTGAAAATGTTGACATCCGAGCCGCCGCCGGTCTCGATCAGCTTGGGCTCAAGGCCGATGCGCTGCGCCGCCGACTGGCACAGCTGGACGATCGCCGCCTCGGGCGAGATCTTCTGCGCGCCGTACGCCCGGAAGGTTTGCACATCTACCTGCGCGCTGTGTCGCTCGGCGGCTTCCTCAAAAGCTTTGCGCATCGCCGCGACCTGCTGATCCAGCTTGGCCTCGTCCCGGCTGCGCGCCTCGCCGACGATCTGCACATGCTCAGGAACGATGTTGCGCGCCGCGCCGCCGGTGATCGTGCCGATGTTCGCGGTAGTCTCCGAGTCGATGCGGCCCAGCGGCATGCGGCTGATCGCGTCGGCGGCGACCACGATCGCGCTGACGCCGTGCTCGGGCGCGACGCCGGCATGAGCGGCCTTGCCGGTGATCGTCACGCTGATCTGCTCGTGAGCCGGAGCCGAGATGCAGATGCCGCCGACATCGCCGTTGAGATCCAGCGCCACACCCTGCTTCGCCGAAACCTTGCTGAAGTCGAGCGCCCGCGCGCCGTTCAGCCCGACCTCTTCCTCGACTGAGAAGACGATCTCGGCGGCGCGATGGCCGTTGTTCGCCTCAAGATGCGCCGTGACCGCCTCCAGGATCGCCGTCACGCCGGCCAGATCGTCAGCGCCCAGCACGGTATCGCCGCTGCTGCGCACGAAATCGCCGTCGACCACCGGATTTTTGCCGACCGCAGGCGCCACGCTGTCGAGATGCGCGCTGAGCAGCAGCGGCTCGCCCTGGCCCGGCACCCGCGCGATCACATTGCCTTTGGCGTCTTGCTCAGGCTGAAGGCCGCGCTCGCGCAGCATACCGATCACGGTCTGCGCCATAGCCTGCTCCTGACCGGAAGGATTATCCACGCGCACCAGCGTCAGAAATGTATCAAGCAAGCGGTCGGTCTTAATCATGGATGATCACCTTTCATGGTAGGACGTAGGAGCATGAAGCTCAGCTGCCAAGAATTTCAAACACAGCCTTGAGAATCTCGCCGGCGGCGGCAGCGCCAGGGCCGGCACCGTCGCGCCCATTTTCGATCTGGACATACACGACATAGCGCGGCTGATCGACCGGCGCGACTGCCAGGAACGCGGCATGAATAATATCGTTGCCGGCCTCGCCGGAGCCGGACTTACCGCCGCTGTTGTTGACGTTGGCCGCTTTGCCGAAGCCGATCGTAACGCCCTCGCGCATCATCGCAAGCATCCGCCGCGAAACCTCGGTCGAGATAATGCGGCGCTGATTGAGCAGATTATTGGGCGCACGATGCTGATAAACGACCACGCCGGAGTCCTGCGGGTCGGTCGCGCTCTCGACGATATACGGCTGCGGCATGACACCATCGTTAGCGATCGTCGCGCCAAGCAGCGCCATTTGCATCGGCGTCAGCAGCAGCTCACCCTGTCCATAGGCGCTGGCTGCCAGCCCGCCGGGCCGCTCAAGAAAATCGGAGTCCTGGGCCAGAATGCTAGGCGCCATCGGCAGATCCGTAAAATCCTCGCTCTCGTCCGGCGCGTTCTCGGGCAGATAGAAATGGAAACGCTGCGCTAGCTCGACGAAGCGCTCGGGGCCCAGCCGATTGCCCAGCTGTGCAAAGGCCGTGTTGCAGGAGAAGGCAAACACGCCCGACAGATCCATCGGTCGATTGGTCGCGCCCTGGATGATCGACTGGAGCGAGGCCTGATTCGGGTTACGCGGCGGGCCGACCGCGTTAACCACCGGCGGCTCGAACTCGACCGGCTTGTACTCGTTGGGACAGGTGATCGGCTGGGGCTGGCTCACAATCTCGGGATGCTCCAGCGCGCCGATCGCGGTCAGCGTTTTGAAGGTCGAGCCGGGCACGTACTGGCCGCGCAGCGGACGATTGATCAGCGGGCGATTCTCGTTGGCGTTGATCTCGTTCCAGGCAGCCTCGATGCGCTGGTTCTCTTCTTCGTCGGTGCCGTTCGGGTTGAGCGTCAGGCTTTGCGGATCGTAGCCGGGCGTGCTGACCAGCGCCAGCACCGCGCCGCTGCGCGGGTCCATGACCACTGCCGAAGCCGGCTTGCCTTCGCCGACCTGATTCATGATCCGCCAGGTGCGCTCCTGAAGCTGCGCATCGATCGTCAGCCGCAGATCGTTGCCGACATGCGGGCGATTGAATAGCTCGTCGGTAAGCGAGCGCAGCGCCTGGCCGCGCTCACCGGTGAGATACGCATCCCACTGTCGCTCCAGACCAAACTGGCCGTAGCGCGACGACGAAAAGCCCAGGATGTTGGAAAAAGCACGAATATCGGCCTGCTGCGCGATCGGATAGGTGCGCTGCGCCAGCCCGTTGGCGGCGCGCTCGCTGCTGGCGAGCACCGTGTTGTTGCGATCGACGATCTGGCCGCGCTGAGTCCGCAGCGAGCGGATTACCGGTCGGCTGTTGCTGAAGCTGGTACCATCATCAAGCGTCTCCGAACGATTATAGATACTTTCGGCAAAGATAAACTCCGTCCGCAGCAGCTGGAGCGTCAGCACGATGAACAGGATCGAAAAGACCAGCGACAGGTTCAGCAGGCCCGGCCGCACATTGACGCGCGAGCTAACCGATTGCAGCGTGGGCAGCGAGGCCCACAGCGCCAATCCCAGCAGAAACGCGGCAATCCACAGGATCGTTATCCAGCGCGTATCGTCGACCAGCGGCGTGAGATAAGGCCGGTAGCTCCTGGGAAGCAGCCCGTAGATCAGCAGTCCCAGCCCGCCAACCAGCCCGACAAGTCGTAGAATAGGTCGCATACTCGTAAAGCCAACAACCAGCCGAAGCTACCCGCTGACCGAATGTCTGTATCTGCTGTCATTATACAGGGAGCGAGCAAAAAGAACCAAGAACCGAGAAATGAAAGAACAAAGGAACAAGGAAACAAGGGAACGAAGAATAACGAGCAAACTACTGGCCTCTTTTTGTTCCTTTGTGCGCCGGGCGCCCTCTGGGCATAGCACCCGGTTCTTTTGTTCTTTATCCGCGCCATGGTTGCCGCTGGGAACAGGGCGTGCTACTATGCCCCTAAATAACCTAGCCAAGCCGCCGCGCTCCCGGCGCGATGCAATGATGACTTGGCTCACAGCTGCCAGGGTAGTATGCGAATTTCAAGCAAAGGCGATTATGGATTACGCGCGCTCTTCGATCTTGCGCTGCACTACGGTCAAGGGCCGGTGCGCAGCCGGGAGATCGCCGAGCGCCAGGCAATCGATGAGCATTATCTCAATCAATTGCTGATTCAACTGCGACGAGCGGGTCTGGTCCAGAGTCTGCGCGGGCCGCAGGGTGGCCATCTGCTGGCCAAAGCGCCAGGCGAGATCACGCTGCTGGAGGCGCTTCAAGCGCTGGAAGGGCCGCTGGTCGAGATGGCCGAGGGCATTCAGCCGCTGCCGAAATCCAGCGAGGCGACTGTTCTCAACGAGGTCTGGTGCGGCCTACGACAGGCGGTCGAGAGCTATCTGGCCGCGCACACACTGGATGATCTGGCGCAGCGCAAGCGTGAGCGCGAAGGCCAGACGATGTACTATATCTAGCTGCTCACCAGGCTGAGACAGCTCACCCCGGCGCGCCACTCCGATCTTCCCTGCATCCAGCAAACAACGGCGCGTCATGATCAACACGCCGTTGCGTCAAGTACCGAGGCGCAGCTACGCGCTGCTAGGCCGAGCGCTCACGAGATTTCTGGCCGCGCAGCCGTGGCAATACCTGGTTGCCGTAGAAATCGATCACGCGCTGCTGATCGAACTGGCCCGAGTGGACATAGACCTGCGTCACACCGGCGTCGAAGAGCTTCTGGAGCGACTGGGCGTGCTCGTCGGGATCGTCGCTGACCAGCCAGTTCTTGTACACATCCTCCAGCGAAAGCTCCTTCTCGGCGCGGCGCAGAATATCGCGCGGATCAGGGTTATTCACAAACTCGGTCCAGGCGTTGGGAATGAAGCGCCAGATTCGCGCCGACTCCTCGGCCTCGGCCTTGCCGCCCACGACGACAAAATGCTCGGCCAGGATCGGCATCTGCGACGGATCTTTTCCGGCCTCACGCGCGCCCTCCTCGAAGGACTGGCGCATCTCCGGCTCGACCGCGCTCTTCGAGTCGCTGATCAGACCGTCGCCGTACTTGCCGGCCTTGTACATGCTCTTGGGCCCTTCGGCGGCCATGTAGATCGGCACCGGCTGCGCCGGCAGATCATAGATGCGCGCCTGCTCGACCTGATAGTACTGGCCTTTATGCGTCACCCACTCGCCGGTCCACAGCTTGCGGATCAGCTCGATCGCTTCGATCCAGCGGTCGGCGCGCTCCTCGTAGTCGCCCCACTCGCCCGAGACCGGCTGCTCGTTGAGCGCCTCGCCGCTGCCGACGCCAAGAAAGATGCGGCCCGGATACAGCACGCCCAGCGAGGCAAACGCCTGCGCGACCACCGCCGGATGATAGCGGAAAGTCGGGCAGGTCACCGCCGTGCCGAACGGAATGCGCGGCATCCGCTGGCCGAGCGCGGCCATGGTTACCCAGGCATGACCGGCGTGGCCCTGATTATCCATCCAGGGATGAAAATGATCGCTGGTCCAGACGGCGTCGAAGCCGGCCTTCTCTGCCGCCGCGCCCAGATCCAGTAGCTCAGGCGCGCGAAACTGCTCATGCGAGAGCACAAACCCGATCGTAGACATGTCCAGATCTCCTGACGGCAGCCGCAACCGGGTCTTGCGACCGCTCCTCACTTCTCCTACGCAGCATATATCGCACAAACCATGCCATACACCGCCGCCGCCACACGATCGGGCTGCCTGTGCGCCTCGGCCAAAGGCATCAGCCGACTTCCACCATTGGGCCGCTAACAGCAGCTTGCGACATGTTGTAGGATCAAAAAGCATCTCCCTGAGGCATCGCTTCATCTCGTTATCGATTCAGTTCAAGGAGCGTTTTATGCACACACATCACGGCGGACGGAAGATGACGCTGGTCGTTACTCTACTTGGCCTGCTGCTCGCGGTCGCGCTGCCGGCATCCGCGCCGGCCTCGATCACGCGCATCGCACGCGCCGATGGCACGCTGAACACTACGACCACTCCGTCCAAGACCAACGTCATGATCGGCGAGACGATCACGGTCACCGTGCTGCTCAAGAATGACACCACCGACCGCTGCTACGGCCTGCCGCAGTTTCGACTGTATATCCAGACTGCGCCCGGTGTGAACCAGGACACCACCAACCCAATCTTCACGCCCGCGCAGCCCCAGCCGATCACGCTGTACAACAGCGTCGGGCCTGGCCAGAGCCTCAGCGCCACCTTTACCGTTACGGCGGCACGGGCCGGAAGCGTCACCTTCTTCTCTACGGTCAGCGTCGAAGGCACCGGGCCGGGCTGCCAGCCGCCCTACTTCTGGACCGCCGCCAATCCCAGCCGCTCAGATTCGGTTTCAGCTGCGGCAGGATTGCCAACCTATCTACCAGTGGTTGGCAAAGTTGAATAATTCATCAACTATGCGCCCCGGGCGTGATTTATCACGCCCCTACGGATCAGACCAGCTAATCTGCTCGTAGCTGTAAACACGCAAGAAAGCTGGAAATAGCAAGCAGGCGCAGCGAATTGCTACGCCTGCTGCGTGTTAAACCTGCTAGACCGGCAAATCCTCGAAGTGAATCCCGAAGAGCGCGGGCGGATCGTGGCCCAGCAGCGTAAGATAGCTGCACAGCTGGCTGCGGTGATGAATCTCGTGCTCGATCATACCCAGCAAGCGCCGCCAGCCCGGCACATCCTGCCACTGACCCGGAATATTCAGCCGCAGCCGCTCAGACTCCATCGAGCGCAAGAAGCTCTGCGCCGCCGCATGGCACGCACCGAGATACGCCAGCGCATCGGCATGAGTCGAGCCAGGCGCCGCGTCGTGGCCGGGATAGCGCATTTCGCCCGTGGCGACCGCGCGCACATTCATCAGCTCAGCCGAAGCAATATGCCGGATCAATTCGCCGCAGCTTAGCTCACCTGGCGCTGGTCGCCAGTCAATCTGCTCGGGCGGTACAGCCTGAGCGACGGCGCGCGTGCGCTCATAGACGCGCTCGAAGTAGGCGCTAAACGCCTGCGCATCCTCGATCATCGCCTATGCTCCTGGCTGCTCCTCAAGCAGCGACTCGCCGGTCATATCGCCGGGCTTTTGCAGGCCCAGAATCGCGATCACAGTCGGCGCGACATCCGCCAGCTTACCGCCTGAGCGCAGCGTCGCGCTGCGTAGCCACGAGTCGTCGGGAACGATGATCACACACGGCACGGGATTGGTCGTGTGCGCGGTGTGCGGCGCGCCGGTCACCGGATCGACCATCTGCTCGACATTGCCGTGGTCGCAGGTGATCAACATGCCGCCGCCATGTGCCAGCAGCGCATCGGCGATCCGGCCCAGACATTGATCCACGACCTCAACCGACACGATCGCGGCCGGCAATACGCCGGTATGGCCGACCATATCGGGGTTTGCAAAGTTGGTGATGATCACATCGTACTTGCCGGACTCGATCGCCGCGACGACCGAGTCAGTCACGCCGTGAGCGCTCATCTCGGGCTGAAGATCGTAGGTTGCGACTTTGGGCGATGCCACAAGCTTGCGCTCCTCGCCGGGAAACGGATCTTCGCGGCCACCGTTGATGAAAAACGTCACGTGGGCGTACTTCTCGGTCTCGGCGGTGTGAAACTGTGAAAGACCCGCATCGCTGATGACCTTGGCCAGCGGCTCCTCGACGTTCTGCGGCGGAAACGCCACGTGTACCGGCAGATCGGCCTCGTACTCGGTCATCGTCACAAAGAACAGATTTTGCAGCTGCTGGCCGCGATCAAAGCCGTCGAAGCCGGGCACCGTGAAGGCCCTGGTCATCTGGCGCGGACGATCGGTGCGGAAGTTGAAGAAGATGATCGCGTCGTTATCGCGGATCGTGGTGATCGGCTGGCCTTCGCGAGTGATCACCGTCGGCAGCACAAACTCGTCGGTTACGCTCTTGGCATAAGACTGCTCGATCGCCGTGATCGCGTCGGGCGCGGTCTCACCCTCGGCATAGACCAGCGCGCGGTAGGCTTTGGCCGTACGATCCCAGCGCTTATCGCGATCCATGGCGTAGTAGCGGCCCGAGACCGTGGCAACCTGGCCGATCCCCAGGCGCTCGATCACCGAGAGCAGCTCCTGCATAAAAGGAATCGCGCTCTGTGGCGGCGTGTCGCGGCCATCCAGAAATGAGTGAATAAAGGCCTGGCTCACGCCCTGCTGATTGGCAAGCTCCAGCAGCGCGTATAGATGCTCGCTGTAGGCATGAACACCGCCGGGACCGAGCAGGCCCATGAAGTGAATCTGAGAATTGTTGCGCCGGGCATGATCGAAAGCATCCAGCAGCACCTGGTTGCTAAAAAACGATTTGCCGTGGATCGCCTCCGAGATGCGCGTCGAGTCTTGATAGACCACGAAGCCGGCGCCGATGTTGAGATGGCCGACCTCGCTATTGCCCATCTGGCCCTGCGGCAGGCCCACTGCCAGCTCCGAGGCGGCAAGCGTGGTGTAGGGATATGTAGTGGCCCAGGCGGCCATATTGGGCGCGTGCGCCAGCGCAACAGCGTTGCCGTCGGCGCGGTCACTAACGCCCCAGCCGTCGATGACGCAGAGCACGAACGGTCGCGGTCGTTGCATCCTGATCCTCCTTAAGCTAGCGCTCCGATTGTACGTGAACATCGGCAACCTGCCAAATCATCCAGCGCCGCCGCAGCTCGCTGTCGCGCGCTACAGGCTGCCGGAAAGCTCCCGGCATAGCACAAGCCCACGCATCCATGGATCGAATGCATGGGCCTGTACACTGTTACACACTCGCTAGAACAAAAGAATCACAAGCTCCCGGATGTGTGCTCTAGGTTCTAGGTTCTTGGTTCTAGGTTCTTCCAATTATGGCGTGGTCGTTTCCTCAGGCGTGACCGTGCTTTGCTCAAGCACGCTGGTAGCCTCGGGCGTCGGCGACTCTTCCGGCAGCGGCACCGGCTCGATCGTCGGCACAGCCTGCGGCGTCGGCAGCGGCTTCAAGATCTCTATGACACCCAGCAGCGGCACCGCAGGGTTGGTCTCGGGCTGCTGAAGCTCCGTCACCTGAGCATCACGGGCGCGCTCCAGAAGATCGTCTTGGAAGGTCTGCTGGGCCTGCGGTGACGCCGCCATTTCGATCACCTTCACGATATGCCAGCCAAACTGTGTCTCGAACGGCTCGCCGATCGCCGCGCCGGTCTCTAGGAACTGTTGCTTCAGCTCAAAGGTTTTGCTCACAAACGTCGTATCGAAGGGCTGACCATCCGACGTCAGGCCCTCCTCGTTGAAGGGAGGCAGATCGCCGCCGCTCTGCGCGGCTGCCGGCTCGATCGACAGCGTTTTGGCCAGCTCCGTAAAATCCGCGCCCGACTGAAGCTGCTGATAGGCGTTGGCAGCGCCCTCATAATTGCCGGGATCGAAAAGAATATGCGCGGCGTGAATCTGATCCTTGGGCGCCGCATTCCCTCTCACCTCCTGGATAGTCAGCTCTTCGGAGATAAAACTGCGGAATTCGCTGCCGTTAGCAAAGCCAATCGTCTGCGCGCAGGCGTCCCATACCTGGTCACTGTTATTTGTGTCGATCGCCGCGCCCTCCTGCTCGATCATCTGCGCAACCCGCGGATCACAGAGCTGGGTGCGCAAATTCGCAAGCGCACTCTGGAGATCCTGGGGATCGGCGACCACATCTGTGTTACGCGCCAGACGCAGCAACAGCTGGCGCGAGAGCAGCTGGTTGAGCACCGGCTCAGCGGGCGCGGGGCCTTGCTGGTCGGCGTACACCTCGTTGCTGAACTGATCCAGAGTAGCCTGAGAAATGTAGAGCACAGAGTTATCGCGGAAGGTAATTCGAGCGACCGCATCGTCCGGTCCTGCCGTTGGATTGGCCGCGTTAACCGGCGGGCGTGTGCTGGCGCAGCCTGACAGCAGCGCGACAGCCGCCAGCGCCAGCCATAATCGTCGTAAAACCAAAAGAAGCCTCCTGTGTTAGTAGTCAATCTGTAGCAATGACATTCTACTACGTTTATTGACAATATCCGGCGAAACGAGTTAATGATTTTCTAAGAAGTTCCACATATGACGACTCCGGGCAACTGTCGGCTTTGAGCAGACAAAACCTCCTCTTCAGCACCTGAAGAGGAGGTATGCCAGTGTCGACGGATTTGGCTACGCGCGCGGAGGCGCAAGCATGTTCCCACCAAAGCCGGCGATGAACACGCCGAAGAAGACCGTAAGAAACGCGGCAAAGCCGATCGGCACGGAGATCACGGGGTTCGTCTCGTAGAAGAGACCGACCGGCGTGATAATCAGGCCAAAGATCTGCATTGCCATGCCCAGACGGACCATGAAGCGCGCGCGGGGCCGTGTTTCGTTGCTGCCCCAGGTCACGCGTGGAATGATCGCGACGAGCGCCGAGGCCGCCAGCACCACCAGCAGCATCAGGCCCTTCTGCCCGATCAAGGGGATCGAGAGCTCGGACAGCAAAAGCGCCCAGACCACGCTAAACGCAAAGAGCGCGAGACCTACGACGACAAACAATCCTATATCGCGCCGATCGGCCAGACGCGATGTACGAGGTGGAGTTACTTGTGCAGACATAGCTCCTGCCTAATTCAGCGGTCGCCGGATGGCTTGGATGCAGCCACCCGGCAACGGCGACATTTCAAGGTTATGGCGTTGCGGTTGATCCCGGACCGGCAGGCGAGTTCGGCGCGGCCGGCTGATTCGGCTGGCCGGTCGGCTGCGCGGTCGGCTGCGACGCGCCGGTGCCCTCGCCGCCCTGAGCGCCCTGGATCAACTGCTCCGCCTCTTCGGTCAGCGAGCCATCGCGATTATGCGCCTGGAGCCAGACCAGCAGCCGGCTCCACTCATCGTCGGTCAGCGCGAAGCCGGGCATCGGCGAGTAGTCCTGGCCCTGGAGGTCGTTGTTGTTCTCCGGGAAGGCTGCCGTACCGCCCTGAATCCACTCGCGCACATTCGCCTCGTCCACCGGCTTGCCGTTCGGCAGGTCGGTGCCGAAGGCAGCGGTACCGCCCTCCTGGAAGAGACCGCCCAGACCAGGCCCGACGAGCTTCTGATCGCTCATCGCGTGGCAGCCGACGCAGCCCTTCTGCGTAAAGACGATCTCACCTTGGCTGACAGGGTTCGCGTTCGGGTCAGCGGTAGGCGCTTGCTCCGTCGCCACACGATTCGCCGTCTGGACCGCAGCCTCGGGCACCTGGCCGTTCCAGGAAAGCACATAGCTGGTGATATTCGCGATCTGGTCCTGGCGCAGCGGCCCCTGCGGCTGTCCCCAGGCCGGCATCGGCGTGCCGCGAATACCGGAGAAGAGCGTGGCCTCGATGTAGTTACGCATCGAGCCATACTTTTCTTTGATGCCGTTCGGCTGATCAAACGTCGGCGGCTGGCCGTTCTGGCTCAATGTGTAGCGCTGAACAATGTCGTTGAGCGCAGGCGCGCCGGCTCGAACCTGGCCCTGACCCGCCAGACCGTGGCAGGTTGCGCAGTACTGCTCGTAGTCTCGCGCGCCACGCTCCAGCTGCTCGGCGGTGATCGCCGCCGTCGCTTCCGGCAGCCGCTGGCTCTCGCCAACGAAGATGATCCCGAGCAAGATCGCGGTGGCTAGCGAGAAGATCGTCGCGATCAAAATATTCCGAGTCATGGTGATCCTTTAGTGTGAACCGGGCGCATCCGGCGTGGGCTAGACGCGCCCGATGTCGTCTCTGCGTTTACTGGCTGGCTTCGCGCGGCGCGGAAGCGTTCTCCTCCAGCTGGTCCTCGTGCGAGTCGCGGTGCAGGAAGTCGGCCTGCTCGCTGGTGCTGATCTGCGGCGTGCCGTCCTCGTTCGTCAGCGGTACCGGAACAGGATTGCCCTCCTGAATCTCGGTTGACTGGAAGTCGAGCACAACGGTAGCCTTCTTGATCGCGACCGCCGGCTGTCCATCCGCCGCGTTGACCACCTGGCCCTCATCGTTGGTAACATAGGTCCACGGCTCGATCGAAAGCTTGGCCGTCGGATTCACGAATCGATTATCGACCGTGACCCAATGCTGAATCGCCCCACGGAACTCCTCAAACAGATGCCGCGTCTCCTCGGTCAGCGTGTTCTCATCGATCACGTTGCCGTTGAGATCAGTGATCGTGCCGCTGTCCACCGTTCCGTTCTGAGCCTTGACCTCATACACCACTGGCGTGTTCGGCAGCGCGCTCCACGGCACATGGTCAACGATGCCCTCGCCCTCGATCGGCACGAACTCGGTCAGGATCTCCTGGCTGCCCGACTGCTGAATGCCATACTCAGGCAGACCGGCATAGGTCACAAAGCCGAAGAAGACCATCGCGATAATGCCGCTGGCAACCGCAACCTTACGGTCGGCAAAGCGGCGCGACGGGTTACGATCCATGTAGGGCAGCAGGATCGGCAGCACCAGCACCAGCGGTCCCAAGATCAGACCAAAGACGATCTTATCGCCGAACTTGAGCATGCCCTGAAGCCAGAGGAAATACCACGGCGCCTTGGTATGCTGCGGCGTCACGCCCGGGTTAGCATGGCTTTCGAGCTTGGCATCCCAGAAGAAGTAGTTGATCGCCACAAACGCGAAGGTCAGCAGCACAATCAGCGCAATCTCGAAAAAGACCTGATCCGGCAGGAAGGGTACTTTGCGCTTGGTAGGCTTGCCCCAGCCGCGCGGATTGTCCGGCGCGAACAGCTCATGAATCGGCGACAGCTCCTGCTTGCGCACCGCGTAGTAGTGGATGCTGATGAACAGGATCGTCAGGGCCGGCAGCGCGAAGACGTGGAGCAGGTAGAAGCGCAGCAGCGTGCCGGCGCCGATGTCCACACCACCGCGTAAGAGCAGGTTGGCGGCGCTACCAAAGAGCGGCGCTGCGTCCGCCATCGACGAGCCGATCGTCACCGCCCAGTACGCCAGCTGGTCCCAGGGCAGCAGATAGCCTGAGAACGACAGCACCAGCGTCATAATCAGCAGGATGATGCCGGTGACCCAGATGAACTGGCGCGGCGCTTTGTACGAGGCCGTGAAGTAGGTGCGCATCATATGCAAGATCACGACGGCGACCATGAAGTGCGCGCCGAGACGGTGCATGTTGCGCAGCAGACGGCCCAGCGGCACGTCGCTGATGATTTTCTGCATGTCCGCGTACGCTTGCAGCGGCGACGGCGTGTAGTACACCATCAAGATCGCGCCGGTGATCGCCTCCAGCATAAAGAAGAAGAACGACATCCAGCCCAGACCAAAGGTGTAATACCAGGCGGTCGCCTCCAGCGGCAGCGCGCGCGGACGAATGTGGTACCAGAAGCTGTTGCTGTGGACCCGCATACGCGGATTCGGACGCGGCGCGGGCTCACCCCGAATAACCGAGCGCCACTCGGCAGCGCCCATCGATGGAAAGATCGAGCGGCTCGCCTCGACCAAAGCGCCCTTGATGCGCTGGGCCGGACCTTCTGGCCGCCGTGCTGGCCTAGTCGCCATAGAAACTCCAATCTAACAGCATATGTACAAGCATTAATACGGGGTGTTCTTCCTCAACCAATCGCTCAGGACCCGCCGATCGATTTTTAGGCGGGCGCGCCCTGCTTGCGCTGGCCGGTGTCCACGACGATCGTGCCGTCGCTGCCAACCTCGACCACAAACTGATCCAGGCTACGCGCCGCCGGGCCACGCACATACTTGCTATCGCGCTCGAAGGTCGAGCCGTGGCACGGGCAGATAAAGCGATTTTCGGCAGCCTGGAACGGAATCAAACAGCCAAGGTGCGTACACACCTGGTAGATCGCCTCGATGCCTTGCTGCGCAACTGTTTCATTTCCGGCAGTGGCTACCGGCTGATTCACCTTGACGATGTAGAACTTGCCGGTGGAGTTTAGATCCGGCGCATCGTTCTCGGTGTACTCGTTGGCTTTCTTGGCCAGCGTAAACGTGCCGCCGAACTCGCCTTCTTTGAAGCGCGGATAGGCAAATCCGCCCGGCACATTCTCCTGAATGATCGGCGGTGTGATCGCTTTGAACGTCGGGTCGTTCGATGGATCGGGCTGCACCAGGCCAGCGCCCGCCGTCGCCAGCACCAGCGCTCCCGATCCCGCCAGCGCATAGACTAGCGCCTCGCGACGGGTTAGCTTGATGCGGGTTTTGCGGGTAGGCGGTGGAGCATCTGGCCGAGCTTTAGCGGCGATCGCCTCAGCCTCAGCCTGGGTGATAATGCGCCTCCCTGCATTTCGAGGCTCAGATTCGATAGCCATGCAGAAACTCCTTCGTTGATTCAGTCCAGAACATTCGCTGAGCGCATTCGGCGCTCCTGATCATTTAATCAAACAGAAGAATGCCAAAAACACACGACCCTGCTGGTCGCGGCTGCATTGTAGCATAGGTCGTAGAGCCCAACAATCGGGCCAATAGTGTAGGGCGCGTGTAGTAAAGATCGGGTTTATTCGGGATCAAGATACCAGAGCGCCCGATACACATCGTCGCGTACGGCGCAGTGGGTGCGCACCTCCCCAAGATACGAGATCGCGGTCGCTTTGCCGCATGTCTGACAGGCGTACAAATCGTAGCGGAAGCGCTCGCTCACCGGATTCGCCACCGTAACGTTAATCTCGGCTGGATTGGTCGCCTTCGAGCCGCACCAGGCGCAGATCACGTCATAGACCGCCACCCAGTTGGAGCGCCGCAGCAGGCGTTTATACTCCAGCACTTTGTAGATGAAGCGCGTATCACGTCCCCAGTACGCCAGCGCCGTCGTGCGATCGCATTCGGGGCAGCGCCCGACCGCATGTTCCATCGTTACCTGCGCGTTGCTGATGTGAATATGCTCGCCGACGATCTCCAGCCCATCTTTATAGCGGCACCAGGCGCAGGCGACATCCAGTACTCGTCCAGTATTCGTCATATTTTTGCTTCCACTGCCGTACTATGTCAACTTAATCATCTCCTTCAATTATAGGCGATCTCGCGGCAGGGATCATGATTCTGTCGTCGATCTTTCTTCGGCACTTTTCCACATTTAGTGGATAACCTGTTGATAGTTTCCTATATCTAGATCCAGGCGCATGCAACCGGCGTTTGCTCGCAGTCAAACGCAAGCCACGCAACGCCGACGTTGATGTTATGGCCCGAAGCTCTAGCAAACATCGCGCCGTTGTTCGACAAAAATCCGCGCGAAATCCTTCTTTTAACAATTAATAAGTACGGAGATGTATAGTATTTCTTTGACTTTTTGGATCTTGACATACGGATTGAAGCTGTGCTAGGATGGCTTCCACTAGATGTAGGATGTTTATAGCGCTTTTATGTCTATATGTAGCCGTTATGTCATACTAGCTACGATTCGCCTCATAGCTCGTGTGACATAAATATTTTACAGTCTCAAGCACACTTAAGCTCCGGATGGACCAGGAGGAGGCTCATGGCAACGGCAGAACAGCGTCGCGCGTCGGCAGCTAAGCGTAACGGGAATGGTCAGGCGACACCGCCGAAGGCCGTGCTCAACGAGCTCGGCGAGAAGATTTTCCTCGATCGCTATGCGCTCAAAGATATGACCAAGAAGTCGCTGGCGGTGGGCGATACGGTGATCGTCTGCGTCAACCAGAAGACCCGCCAGCGCGAGATCGGGACCGTGCGCGGACTGAGCAACGGTCGCGTCTCGATCGAGCTGCGCGACGGCACGCTCACCGAGCAGGGCATCGAGGATGTCGATAAGCCGCTCGAAACCAAGCCCGAGCAGATGATGGAGCGCGTAGCCCGAGGCATCGCCGCGATCGAGACCGTCGACGAGAAGCAGCGCGAGTGGGAGCAGAAGTTTCGCTGGCTGCTCGACGATTGGCGGTTCGTACCGGGTGGCCGCATTCTGACCGCCGCCGGAACCGATCAGCAGTTAACATTTTACAACTGCTATGTGGTGCCGTCACCTCATGATTCAAGACGTGGCATTGTAGACACACTTTCGCAGATGATGGAGATCATGTCACGCGGCGGAGGTGTAGGAATTAATATCTCGACGCTTCGCCCACGCCATGCCTACGTCCAGGGCGTCAACGGCCGATCCAGCGGCTCGGTCTCCTGGGGCGGCCTTTACTCCTTCGTCACAGGCTTGATCGAGCAGGGCGGCTCCCGCCGCGGCGCGCTTATGTTAATTCTCAACGTGTGGCATCCCGACGTTGTAGACTTTATCAACGCCAAGCGCGAGATGGGCAAGATCACCAATGCCAATATCTCGGTCGGCATCACCGATCCGTTCATGGACGCGGTCAAAGCCGACGCCGACTGGGATCTGGTCTTCCCCGATCCGCATCATCCCGACTACGATACCGGGTGGACGGGCGATATCGAGGCGTGGCAGTCGGCAGGACGGCCGGTCGTCGTGCACAAGACCGTCAAGGCGCGCGAGATCTGGAATAACATCATCGAGAGCGCGTGGGCCAGCGCCGAGCCCGGCATGTGGTTCATCGATCGCGCCAACAAGATGAGCAATTCGTTTTACTTCTCTCCGCTGATCTGCACCAATCCGTGCCATTCAGGAAAAAACTTAGTTCATACACGAACAGGGTTGATTCCAATTAAGGATTTGGTTGGTACAGAGTTTGAAGTCGTTTCAGACTTACGAACCTTAGGTGGAGAGGGCGTCCATTATGAACGTGCTGTCGCTTATCCGACTGGAGTCAAGAAACTCTACAAGCTTACTCTGGATACAGGACACTCCATCGAACTAACTGAAAATCACCGCGTCTTCACCCAAAGGGGCAAAGTAGAAGTCAAAGATCTACACCTTGGCGAAGATGAGGTTTGGCTGCAATCAGCTCCTCACATCGACGCACTTCTCCAAGTAGAAGACAAAGACGTCCGAAAAGGGCGTGTCCTAGGATGGAACGCCGGTGATGGTTGGATCAGCCAATTTCCTGAAACTCGTCAAGGTAGTGGAGTCAATGTTGGTTTCATATTCAACCAGCAGGAAGAGTTAGCGCGCGATTATGTGCTGGATTTCGTCCATGAAACAAGCAGTGGATCTCGCACTGTAAATCCTCGTCTTAATCAAGGTTGCTGGGAAATTCAGGCTTCTAATCAGGGGCTAGTTGACTTTTTCAGCAGCTACGGCGTTTCGCCTAAACAACGTAAACGTGTCACCTCTCAGATCTTCTCTGCACCAATCGGCGTGCGAATAGGATTCCTACAAGGCCTATTTTCAGCAGATGGGTCAGTAGATTGCTATCGCAATAAGAGCGGTAACAACTCTATCATCCTTATCAGCTCTCATAAAGGATTAGCATACGGTGTGCAAGTCCTACTTAGTGACTTAGGCATCAAGTCTTATGTACGAACTAGGAAGGAAAAAGGCGTCCCATATGTAACAAGAGATGGCGAACTGCGAATTTCCAACGCCAATCTTGCATACGCACTCCGTATCACCAGGGACGATATTCATCGCTTCCATCGCTTAATCGGATTCGCCTTATCCCCACAGAAACAGGCAAGCCTTGAAGAAACGATGGAAATCCTTCAAGCTGGCAAGCAATTTAAGTCGTATCCTTACTCTAAGGTAATATCTATCGAGCCATTAGAGGAAGAGCCTGTTTATAACGTCACCACAGACATCAGTCACAGTCTTGTTGTCAATGGTGTTGTTTTGGCAAACTGCGGTGAGCAACCACTTCCAGCTTTTGGAATCTGTAATCTCGGTGCGCTCAACTTGAGCCGCTTTGCCTACAACGGCGAGGTGCTGTGGGACGATCTACGCCAGGCCGTGCGCTACGCCGTGCGCTTCCTGGACAACGTGATCGACGCGACGCCCTACTTCTTCGAGGAGAACAAGGCCCAGCAGGGCCGCGAGCGCCGCGTTGGCCTCGGCATTATGGGCCTGGCCGACATGCTGATCCGCCTCAAGATCCGCTACGGCTCCGACGAGTGCCTCACGTTCCTGGATCAGCTGGGCGAAGTAATCGCGACCGAGGCATATCTGGCATCTTCGGCTAACGCCGCCGAAAAAGGCGCGTTCCCGATGTTCGATGCCGAGAAGCTGCTTCAGAGCGGCTACATGCAGGCGATGCCCGAGCACGTGCGTCAGACGATCCGGGAGCAAGGGCTGCGCAACGTCACGCTGCTGACTGTCGCACCCACGGGAACTACCGGTACGATGGTCGGCACGTCGACCGGCGTCGAGCCCTACTTCTCGTGGAGCTACTTCCGCAAGAGCCGTCTGGGCGTACACGAGGAGCGCGTGGCGGTTGTCGAGGAGTGGGAGCGCGAAAATCCGGGTCAGTCGCTGCCGGACTACTTCATCAACGCGATGGAGCTGGCGCCGACCGAGCACGTCAACGTGCAGGCCGCCCTTCAGCGCTGGATCGACAGCGCGATCAGCAAGACCGCGAACGTGCCCAACGAGTACACCGTCGAGCAGACCCGTGAGCTGTACGAGTACATGTACCAGCTGGGCTGCAAAGGCGGCACGATCTACCGCGACGGCTCCCGCGACGAGCAGGTGCTCAACCTCAAGAAAGAGGAGAAAAAAGCCGAGCCGCAGCCGGCCGCAGCTGCGACCGCCAAGCACACGCTGTCGGAGCTGTGGAACATGCCTAAGATTCGTCCACGGCCTAAGCGAACGCGCGGCGAGACGATTAAGCAGAGCAGCCCGCTTGGCGCGATCTATGTAACGCTTAATGACGACGATGAGGGAGAGCCGCTGGAGATCTTTATCACCGCCGGAAAAGCGGGATCGGATGTGACCAGCATGGCCGATGCGCTCGGCCGACTGGCATCGCTGGTGCTGCGGGTAGCATCGCCCGTAACGCCGAAAGAGCGCCTCATCGAAATTATCACGCAGCTTAAAGGTATCGGTGGAGCAAGCTCAATGGGCTTCGGCAAGAACCGGGTTCGCTCATTGCCGGACGCCGTCGCACAGGCGCTCGAAGAATGCTGCACCGACACACCGATCGCCACGGAACCGACGGACGAGGGTCCGGTTCAGGTCCAGCTCTCGCTGCCGACGCTACGTGCCGATCTGTGCCCAAGCTGTGGCGAGGCCGCGTTTGTACACGAGGAAGGCTGTATGCACTGCAATGCCTGTGGCTACAGCAAGTGCTAGGCTAGCCGCTTGAACACCACAAGGCCGCGATCGCCAGTGTGTGATCGCGGCCTTGCTGTATGCTCCAACCTTTTGATGGCTGAGTCGAATGCTAGCTGCGCTTCTCGGCGATCAGCTGCGTGTAAACAGCCTCACCGCTGCGGTACAGCTGGCCCATGTACAAAATATCGCTTCGGAGCTGCTCGGCGGCCAGCGCAGCGTGCTCAGGGATGTAGCCCTCGTACTGGTAGAGCTGCGGAAACACCTCGATCAAACGTGCCCGCACCTGTCGATCAAAGACCGCACCGAAGCGCTCCTCGCTTAAAAATTGGCCTGCCGCATCGGTAAAATCCAGCTCCTTGACGATCAGGAGGCCGCGCTGCTCAAGCCACAGCCGCACATCACTCAGCCGATGAAAGCCCTGTGGCGAGCTCCAATTCGTGCGTAGATTCTGCCTCGTCGCGGTGGATGTGCGCTCGGTGAGAAACCAATCGTCAAGGCCAAAGCGCCCGCCCGGCCTCAGCACTCTGGCGATCTCGCTCAGGGCCTGCTCCGGCGCGGGAATGTGGTAGAACATGTTGATCGAGTAGACATGCTCGAACGATTGGGCACAGAACGGCAGCGACTGGCCGTCGGCGTTGACCAGATCGGCAAAGAGCGGCTCGGCAGGACGTTGCAGCAGCGATAGTGCCAGCGAGGTCTTGAGCTGCTGACGGCTGAGATTAATCCCGACCACGCGCGCGCCTGTCGTCGCATGAATATCGCGTCCAGGACCGCCAATGCCGCTGCCGAAGTCCAGCACCAGCGCGCCGGGAGCGATCGCCATCTCGTGGACGAGACGCAAACAGCGCCGGCTCGCGCCGGCTCGCCACATCCGGGAGTCCAGCGCGATCTCGTCGTGGTTGTTGTAGGACGGGCTGAGATGATCGCGTCCGCCCAGAAACCAGATCAGGCCCGCGCCTTGAGCGCCGATCTTGGCCGCGCTGGGATAATCGTAGTAGTCGCGAACTGAGCTAGTCACGGATTTCTAACTGGACTCCAGGTTCACATACACACGCGAAAAATTCTGTCGGATCAAGTCCTCGCCATGGATCAGCACCTGGAGATAGCCGGCATCGCCAAACATGAGATCCACCGCGTGGCTCGAATCGATCTCAAGCAGATTGTGCCAGCTCCGTGCCTGACTCATATCGAGCGTGCCGCGCTGCTCATAGTTGTAGATCCAGTCGGGATTCACTTCCCTGACCACATACGCATCCCCGCGTGGATCGTGACCGATGCCGGAAACATGGCCCAGCAGCTTGCCGATACTCCCGTCGGAAAGCGCCCGCCCAAGATCATTCAGCGCTAGCTCGTCGTCATCCAGGAGCGTGGAAAGATCCTCATAGTCGGACGTTGCCCAGCGCGGCACGTCAGGCGCGAGCAAGAACGTTAGCTGGTGCGGCACCAGATCGTCGTACCAATCGATAATCAGCTCGGCATCGTCGGGCAAACGTCTGGGCTGAAGCTGTTCGTTTCCCAGGTAGACGATCAGCTGGTCGCTATAATCTTCGCTTTCATCGGCAAACAGATACAGCATTCCCCGCCGCGGCAACGGATTGCCGGAGAAGACGGGCAGCTCGGCCAGATTGATCTGCAAAAGAAAAGCAAGGTAGCCTCCCTGCCGTGGATTTTCGGGCCAGGCCAGCGAGGTCGGCAGATCGGGGACGCCGCCGATGCGACTTTGTCCGAGCTGTCCTTGCTCAGCCGATCCAAGCCGCAAAAAGATCGCAGGCCGTACCGTGTCGAGAATCGCAACTTGATGGTCCGACAGGCCGTGCTCATCGATCAGTCGTATGAAGTGTGCTACATCCACGTGAGGTCTCCAGCAGGCGATCACACGCCTGGCTCGTTTTGCTCCGGCTGATAGGGCGCCTTGCTGTCGATCGAGCCGACAAACTGTGGCAGACGCTGATGGCCCAGCAGCTGCCGGATCGCCATGTTCTCGCCGGTATGATACCAGTAGTGGTAGATCACGCGCTGAAGCATGTTGCCGTACACGTAGGCGATCGGCTTGCCCTTGCTCACGATATGCTCCTGGAGCCTGGCTGATGTGAGCGTATCGAGCCAGGGATCGGCAGCCTGCGTGATGGCCTGCCAGGCCGCAATCATCTCGTCGAGCGGCGGCGTGCTCGCGGCGGCACCATTGGCGAAGTCTCTGGCGATCTGTGGCAGCAAGGTCTGGCCCTGTCCGTAGTGTAGGAAATAGTTCTGCTCCTGCCAGGCTAGATGGCCGATATTCCAGCTGATGCAGTTCATGGGCATGAAGCGCTGCCGGGCGTCGGCGTCTGTGATGCGGCCGACGGCGCGCATAAACTCGCTGCGGGTAAAGCGTAGTTGTAGCACAAGTGGATGCGGCATGAGAACGACCTCGCTTCCTTGGATACTTGCCGAACATCTCCCAGTAGAACGAATATACTAAAGATGCGAGGATGTGTAAAGCGACAGCGTCGGGGAAGCGAGGTTTGAGGGGTTCATTGAACTTACTTAGGGCTACTTCAGGCTGCTACTTTTCTATAAGGTTTGGAGCCAATTTTCATACCGTAGATGCGGGAAGACGCGGAAATCTCTATCCGTTGCCAATAGCAGCAGGTCATACCGTAGCGCAAGAGCAGCAATCAAGCTATCAATAGTTGTGAGTTGCCATCCTTGTCGACGGAGAGCAATCTGGAGATCTGCGGCCAGCATTGCATCTGTTTCATCAGGAATGTAGCAAGGAAATGACGGCTGTAGTCGCGCCCATTCAGCGCGATTTTGGGTAGCACGTGGAAGGATACCAATACCAAAGAGGGTTTCTGTGAGCATTGGCACACAAATAGCAAAGCTATCACCAGCATCTAGCTGCTGTAAGACGCGTTGTCGAAGGGGATGACCGAATGTCACAAGCGGTGAGGCGTGATTCGTGTCGAGCAGGTAGGTGGTCATAGGTGGTGTTCACCTTCTTCAGGAAGATCATCTGCTCGACTCATGCCACACATTTCCTGCTCGACGGCTGCCCACTCCTTGTTCCATTGATCAAGATCAAAGTCCACGGCATCTGGTGTACGGCGTAGCACATCAGCGAGTGAGCCTTGTGCAGGACGAATAGCGGCTCGATTAGGCCCACTTGCTTTAATTTTTGCAACCACCTCGTGGACGGATGGATGTGTTGTAGCTGTATCAAGGGCTTCACGTAAGAGATCAAGGGCAACTGCTTCCACAGAGCGGTGCTGTGCTCTCGCGTGCTGCTGTAATTGAGCTTCTAAGCCGTCTGGTACCGTAATTATTGTCGCCATTGCTCCACCTCTGCTTCTGACTATACCACATCGGCAGGAGCAGGGTTTCTACAATATTTCCTGGCTTTGAGAGCTGTGGAACAGCCCGTCAACCCTTACACCGTCTTATCCCACAGCGGCTCGGCCACGCCGCGCTGAAGATTTTCGTAGCGCGCCATCACAAACAGCGCATCCGACAGCCGATTGAGATAGGTGACCACAAACGGCCCGATCTGCTCCTCCTGCGCCAGCGTGATCACATCGCGCTCAGCGCGGCGGCAGATACTGCGCGCCGTATGCAGCGCCGCCGCCCCGATCGAGCCGCCGGGCAGGATAAAGTTTTCCAGCGGCCCGACTGCCTCGTTGATCTCGTCGATCAGCTGCTCCAGCTTCTGGATGTGCCGCTCCTCAACCTGCGGGATCGTATAGGTCGCTTTGTCTGCTTCCAAAAAGCACAGATCCGAGCCGACGTTGAACAGCTCGCTCTGTATCACGGTCAGCGTCTCCGCCAGCCTGGTAACTAGCCCGTGCGCCAGCGCCACGCCGATCGCCGAGTTCAGCTCATCGACGGTGCCGTACGCGGTGACGCGCAGATCATTCTTGAGCACGCGCTGTCCGCCGCCCAGACTGGTCGTTCCGTCGTCGCCTTTACGTGTATAAATTCTGGTCAGCCGAGGCATGATTCATCTCCTGAGATCGCTTGTTTTTAATATCATCAAGCCGGCGCGCGCGCCGAGTAGCTTGCTCAGCAGCAACGCAGCGGATGTAGCCAGAGCATTGTAGCAGACCTTGCGCGCGGCGATCTTATCGGCACGCTTCCTGCGGAGAGCAGCGCCCCAACCAAAGGAGGCGTATGCCACGCAAAGAGCTTATGCTAGCGGCCGCAGATCGTAGCCCGGATCTGCGGCTCGGCTCGATCTTTTTTGTCGGCACGGCGACCACGCTGATTCGCTATGCCGGCTTCACGATCTTGACCGATCCCAACTTTCTGCACCGGCACGAAAAGGTCTATCTTGGCTACGGTCTGCACGCCACGCGGCTAACCGATCCGGCGCTCGACATCGACGAGCTGCCGCCGGTCGATCTGGTGCTGCTGTCGCATATGCACGAGGATCACTTCGATCGCGTGGCGGCGGAGCAGCTTGATCGCTCGCTGCCGATCGTAACGACGGGCCACGCGGCCAGGAAGCTTAAGCGGCTGGGCTTTGCCACAACCTACGCGCTCAAAACCTGGCAGTCACAGACGATCGTCAAGGGCGATGTCAGGCTGCGGATCACAGCCATGCCCGGCACGCACGGACCCGGTATCATGGCCGCGCTGCTGCCGCCGGTCATGGGCAGCATGCTCCAGTTCGAGTCGTTGACGACGAGCAAGACGCTGCTACAGCTTTACATCACCGGCGATACGCTGGTGCATGACCGGCTCAAGGAGATTCCCGAGCGCTACCCACGCATCGACCTGGGACTGCTGCATCTGGGCGGCACAAAGGTGCTGGGGCTGCTGGTGACGATGGACGGCGCGCAGGGCGTCGAGGCGATGCAGATCGTCAAGCCGACGATCGCGATCCCGATTCACTACAACGACTACGATCGCTTCAAGTCGCCGCTGGAGGATTTTAAGCGTGCGGTGCGGACGGCGGGATTGGAGCGGCAGGTGCGCTATCTCAGCCACGGCGAAACCTACAGCTTCGAGATTCCCAGGAGCCGGCGTCGTTAAACAAAGCGGGACACCACCCGAAGGGCGCCCGGTGTCCCGCCTGTCCCCGACCCGGCTGGTCTACTCGACCGGCTCGGTCGCGCTCTGTGCCTCGGCGTACTGAAGCTGATACAGCCGCGCGTAGTAGCCGCGCCGCGCCAGCAACTCCTCGTGGGTGCCGTCCTCCACCAGGTGGCCCTTGTGCAGCACAAGGATGCGGTCGACGTGACGAATCGTCGAGAGGCGGTGCGCGATCACAATGCTGGTGCGACCTTCCAGCAGCCGTTCCAGCGCCGTCTGAATCAGCGCCTCGGTCTCGGTATCGACGCTCGACGTGGCCTCGTCCAGCACCAGCATCACCTCGGGATTGAAGGCGACCGCCCGCGCAAAGGCCAGCAGCTGGCGCTGACCAACCGAAAGATTCGTGCCGCGCTCGCGAACTTCGTAGTCATACGTGCCGGGCAGCCGCTCGATAAACGGCGCGGCGTTGGCGATCTCGGCGGCGCGACGCATCTCGTCGTCGCCAATCTCCTCGGAGTGCAGCCGAATGTTCGAGGCGATCGTGCCCGAGAAGCAGACCGGATCTTGCGGCACGGCGGCGATATGCTTGCGCAGCTCGGTCTGTGGCACGTCGCGAATATCGATGCCGTCAAGCAGGATATTGCCCTGCTGAATATCGTAGAAGCGCGCCAGGATCGAGATCAGCGAGGTCTTGCCCGCGCCGGTCGCGCCTACCACGGCCACCGCCTGGCCAGCCGGAATCTTGAACGACACATCGCGCAGCACGGGCTCGTCGGGATTATAGCCAAAGACCACGTTGCGAAACTCGATCTCGCCGCGCACATGCTCGGGCAAGTGCCTGGGCTCGGGCCGATCCTTGACTTCCTCGGGCGCGTCCAGCACATTGAAGATCCGCTCGGATGCCGCCATTGCCGCCTGCAAAATATTGTACTTCTCAGAAAGATCGCGGATCGGCTGAAATGAGCGCTCGGTATACTGGATAAACGCGACCAGCACGCCCAGCGTGGCCCAGCCCGCAAGCACGCCGCGACCGCCCCAGTAGAGCAGCAGCGCCAGCGACAGCGCCGCCAGAAAGTTGATCGCCGGGAAGAAGAGCGAGAACGCCGTCAACGATTGCAGGTTGGCGCTGCGGTAGCTCGTGTTGAGATCGTCGAAGCGCTCCGAGGCCACACGCTCACGGTTGAAGAGCTGAAGCACCAGCATGCCGCTGATATGCTCGTTGAGATACGCGTTGATCCGCGACAGCCGCTGCCGGACCTGACGATAGGTCTGGCGCATAATCCGCTGGAAGAGAAAGCTTACTGCTACCACCAGCGGCAGCACCAGCGTAACAATCAGCGCCAGCCGCCAGTCGAGCACAAACATCACGCAGATAATCACGGCCAGCACCGCAATATCCGCCAGCACCGACACAATGCCCTGCGTGATGAACTCGTTGAGCGCGTCGACGTCGTTGGTCAGCCGCGTGATCAGGCTGCCGACCGGATGCCGATCGAAGAACGACAGGCTCATGCGCTGCACATGTCCAAACAGCTTCATGCGCAGATCGACCATCACCTGCTGGCCGACGGTCTGCATCACAAAGAGCTGCGCATATTTGAAGCCGAAGCTGCCCAGCGCCGCCGCCACATACAGCACAAAATAGATCCACACATCTTGCGGACGGCCCTGCGTCAGCGGCCCATCGATCACACGCTGGACCAGCAGCGGCGGCATGCTGGCAACCGCCGCCTCGCCGATCAGCAGCGCCAGCGCTATATACACCCGTTTGCGATACGGCCAGACAAACGTCCAGAGCCGCCGCATCAGGCGCGAGTCGTATGCTTTGCCGATGATCTCGTTATCGTCGAAGCGAGCCGTCATAAATGCTCCAAACTATAGCTATGATCTTGCCTAGTGGGCAAACAAGGAAACAAAAGAACAAGGGAACAAAAAGAATTCTGAGCGTTTGTTCCTTTGTTCTTTTGATCTTTTGTTCTTTCGTCGGC
This sequence comes from Herpetosiphonaceae bacterium, assembly GCA_036401895.1. Classification (GTDB taxonomy): domain Bacteria; phylum Chloroflexota; class Chloroflexia; order Chloroflexales; family Kallotenuaceae; genus LB3-1. The sequence continues at coordinate 32,867 of DASWTW010000524.1, forward strand.
CCTCACCCCCTCGGTCCCCCTCTCCCGCTTCGCAGGCGAGGGGGAAGGTTCGGTACTCTTTGTTCTTTGCTCTTTGCCAGGCCCTCACCCCTGGCACTGCCGTGCCATCCCCTCTCCCATTGCCATAGGCAAGGGGAATTTTGGTACTTTGTTCTTTGTTCCTTCGTTAGGTTCTTGGTTCTTGGTTCTTGGTTATTCGCTCTCCTCAAGCTCGGCCCGCAGCAGCTCGCGCCGATACATCGCCGCGTAGCGCCCGTTATGCTGGAGCAGCTCGGCGTGCGTTCCCTGCTCGACGATCGCGCCGTGATGGAGCACAAAAATCTGGTCGGCGTCTTTCACCGTCGCGATGCGCTGCGCAATGATAATGCTGGTGCGATCGTGCGTGACGCGCTTGAGATTCTTGAGGATCTCGGCGGCGGTATGCGTATCCACGCTCGACATCGAGTCGTCCAGAATCAGAATCGCAGGATCGCGCAGCACCGCCCGCGCAATCGCCGTGCGCTGCTTCTGGCCACCCGAAAGCGTCACGCCGCGCTCGCCCAGCAGCGTATCGATGCCCTGCGGAAACTGCGGCACGTCGTTGACCAGCTGCGAGACCAGCAGCGCCTCGTCGATCTCGGCAGCAGGAGCGTCGGGCCGGCCAAAGGTGACGTTATCGCGCAGCGGAACCGAGAAAAGAAACGTATCCTGCGGCACAAAGCCAACCTGGGAGCGCAGCTGCTCCAGCGGCCAGTCGCGCACATCGACGCCGTCGATACAAACCTGACCCTCGGTCGGATCGAGCACACGGCCCAGCAGATTCACCAGCGTAGTCTTGCCCGCTCCGGTCGCGCCGACGATCGCCGCCGTACTGCCGCGCGGCACATGCAGCGAAATATCGTGCAGCACCCAGGTCTCGCCGTAGCGCACGCCCACATTGCGCAGCTCGATCTCGCCCTGAATCCCTGGCCGCGCCTGTGTGCTCGCCGGCGATTGCACGAGCGGATTGTGCTTCAGCACCTCTGAGATGCGGCCCATCGAGGCACTGCCCTGCTGGATCAGCGTGACCGTCCAGCCCAGCGCGATCATCGGAAACGTCAGCAGCGTGAGATAAGCGTTGAAGCGCACAAACTCGCCGAGCGTAATGCGGCCCGCGGCCATGGCCTGCCCACCCACCAGCAGCACGACCGCCACCGTCAGACTGAGCAGCAGCGCCATCAGGGGCCAGACCAGACCGGCCAGCAGCACATAGCGCAGATTCAGCCGCTGATACTCGCGGTTCGACTCGCCAAACATGCGCAGCTCGGCCTCTTCCTGAGCGTAGGCTTTGATCGTACGAATGCCGCTAAAATTCTCCTGCGCTCGCGTCGAGATCCGCCCAAACTGATCTTGCACATGCCGAAAGCGCATACGCATACGCTTACCGATGATCACAAACGTCAAGCTGATCGTCGGCAGCAGCAGCAGCGTGATCAGGCCCAGCTGCACATCGATACGCAGCATCAGCACCGCGACGATGATAAAGGTCAAGCCCGCCGTCACGATCGAGTTGATGCCGGGACCAAGCATCTGGCGCACCGCGCTCAGATCATTGGTCGCGCGGGTCATCAGGTCGCCGGTGTGATTGGCGCTATAAAAATTCTGGTCGAGGCGCAAGAACTGGCGGAAAAGATCGTTGCGCAGATCGTACTCGATATAGTAGGCCGAGCGACCGATCAGCTGGCGCATACCGAACTTGAGCACACCATCGGCCAGCGACGCTCCCACAATCAGCAAGGCGTACCAGAGCAGGAGACTTGCTTCAAAGCCGCCGACGCGCAGCTCATCCACGGCCTGGCCAAGCAAATACGGCGGAATAGTGCTGAAGCCCGTGCTGGCTGCGGCGATGAACAAACCCAGAGCGATCAAACCACGATAGCGCCGCAGGTAGGGCCGCAGCAGCAACAGATTATGCATGTGGCAAAGAGCCTTTCGAGTTGGAGCCGTAATAGTTAAAGAACCGGCTAAAGAATCATACCATGTTTGCTTAAAGACGAAACTGCCCATAGGTTCAAACAGCCGCTGGTCAAACGCTCTAGCAATCGACACAGCCCAGCCGAACACACGCTCGACTCCCGCGCTTGACGGCGATGCTATCGTCGTGGCCGAGCACAAAGGATTCAACTATGCACTTCGATGAGCGCGACCTCTACACCGGGCTGGCCGCCCTGCATTGGGCCACGATCTCGCAGACCGACTCGCGCTGGGATCAGGCGTTTTATCAGCGCATCGTTCAGCAGAGGGGCGGCAGAGCCTTAGAGATCGGCTGCGGCGCCGGGCGGCTCCTGCTGGCCTATCTCGAATCCGGCCTCCAGGTCGAAGGCGTCGATCTTTCGGGCGAGATGCTGGCAGTTTGTCGCGAGCAGGCGGCGGCGCTGGGATTGCAGCCCGTGCTGTACGAGCAGCCGATGCAGGCGATCGATCTGCCGCACGCGTACCAGACGATCTATATTCCCTGCGGCAGCTTTATCTGCGTTATGGATCGTGAGGCGGCCGTGGAAACGCTGCGCCGCTGCCACGCGCACCTTGAGCCGGGCGGCGTGCTGGCCTTCAACATCTACCTGGCCGACTACGATTACTCGCGCGCGACGCCGCCGGGACCATTTCCCGGCCCCTGGAAGCCCAAATCCGAAAAGCAGCTGCCGGGCCAGCGCCGGCTGGTGATCTCGTATCGCGAGACAGGGATCGATCCGGTGGAGCAGATCTGGATGGAGCAGCGCCGCTACCAGCTCTACGACGGCGATCAGCTCCTGAAGGAAGAGATTCATGATGGGCAGGGCCGCTGGTATTTCCGCAACGAGCTGCTGCTGATGCTCCAGCGCGCCGGTTTTTCGCAAGTCGCGGTCAAAGGCGATTATACCGACGAGGAGTTTAGCGCCCAGCACACGCGCACAATGGTTTTTCTGGCGACCAAAGATCGCGCCGGCTGAGCCGAGATTTTGGGCATAAAAAAAGGATGTGGGAAACCGCCCCACATCCTGATCTTGCTGTTTGCTAGCGCTCCTGCTGCTCCACATCCGCCACCAGGCCGCCAAAGCCCTGGCGCAGGCTCACCACGACGCTGCCGCCATTCTCGACGACCAGATCTTTCTCGACCGCCGGATTGGCATTAATCTTGAGCTTGTACTCGCCGGGCTGAATCTCCACCGGATCAGCGCCGACCGTTCCGGCCGCAACCTGCTCACCGTCGAGCGTCGTGATCTGATAGCTCAGCACAATCGTCTGGCGCAGCGCGTCGGTGAGCTGGGCGCTGTTGTTGGCGTCGAAGTAGAGACCTTTGCCCTGCTCCGCGATCTGGCGCAGCTTATCGCTGGCCTCCTGGTCGCCGATCGCAAACCCGATCACATGCACCTTGCGCTGATCGGTGTCCTTGACAAAGTTGGCGGCCTCCGCGACCGGATCGCCGTTGCAAGATTCGAGGCCATCCGTCACCAGAATCACCACCGTGCTGCCCTCAGCGGCCTGAAGATCTTCGCTGGCGGCGCGCAGCGAGGCAGCCAGCGGCGTCATGCCGCCGACAGCCGGCTTGATCCCGCCGATCACCGCTTGCAGCGCCTCGGCATTAAAGCGGCTCAGCGTCTGCGCGACCTCAAGATCGTTGCAGTCGTTGCCCCGGCGGCGCCCGTAGGTTCGCACCACCACCGCCGATTGATCCGAGATCGTGCCCGAGCCGACCAGCGTGCTGAGCGCCTCTTGCGCGACCTGCCAGCGCTCTTTGTCGCTGCCCTCGAACGTCGCCAGCATACTGCCCGACGCGTCAATGATAATCTCGATATTGGCGGGCGTGTTGACAAAGGTCTGGCCCTCCGCCGCCGTCACCACCACTGTTCCCGAGATCAGCGGCTGGGCGGTAGGCTCTGGCGTTGGAGTCGTCGTCGGCACAGCGGTGGGCTGCGTAGTGGCCGTGGGCGCGGGAGTCAGCGTCGGCGTAGGCGCGGCGGCAACAATCGGCCGCGAGTTCCAGGCGTAGTACGCATAGCCCGAGCCGATGATGATTAGCAGCGCTACGATGGCTGCGAGCAGCGGCAGCACCAGCGAGCGACGCGGCGGCAGTTGCGCGGGCGGCAGCTCGACATCGGAGAACTGAAACTTCAGCCGTGCATCGGCCAGCAGCTCCTCGACCTCGGGATACTGATCGCTGATGTTTTGCAGTGACGTAAATGAAATAATTGCGCCCTGCCAGTCGGCGCGATTATATTGTTGCAAGCCTTGCCGGTATAGCTCTTCCGGACTTGGATCATAGGATGACATGCAGCGCTCCGTGAACCTTACGGAAAACCCGTATTAGTTGATAATGGCACTGAGCGCTCGAACCAGGCGCGGAACACCAGGCCCCAGAATCACAGCGAACATCGCCGGAAAGATCAGAAACACCATCGGGAACAGAATCTTGATCGGCACTTTATTGGCCGCTTCCTGCGCGCGCTGCCGCCGCCGAATCCGCAGCTCCTGCGCCTGGACGTTCAGCACCCGCGCCAGGCTGGTGCCCAGCTCCTCGGAGTGATTGACCGCCGTCACAAACGAGAGCACATCCACAACCGCCGTGCGCTGGCTCAAACGCTCAAGCGCCTCGCGACGCGACTTGCCCAGACCGATCTCGTAGAGCACGCGCCGAAATTCCGTGGCCAGCTCATGGTTCCAGCGCGACACAATCTCACCCAGGCCCTGGTCAAAGCTCAAGCCGGCCTCGACCGAGATCGTCAGCATGTCGAGCGCATCCGGCAGCGCGTTGGTGATCGACAGCTGGCGATTGGCGATCCGGCGCGACAGCCAGATGTCGGGCAGCAAAAAGCCGATGCCGATAAAGACCGTGCCGAGGATCACCGTGAGCAAGCCCATCTCCGCGCCGCTGATGTAGATATAGCCGAAGAACAGCCCGGCCATAATCAGCGTCGTCCAGCCCTTGAGGCCGACGAAATCCGCCGTGGTCAGCGTGCCGGGATTGCCCGCCATCATCAGCCGATCGTGCAGCTTGGCGAGCTGCTTGTTGGGCAGCAGCCAGCTAAAGATGCGCATGCCGCGCAGCATCATCGGCCTGAGCACACGCTGCGAGAACGGCACCTGTAGCTCATGCTGCTCGACCGAGATGGGAGCACTGCCGCTGTACATTTCCATGCGCTCTTGCAGCTCGCGACGTGGCCGCAGCGCCGCAGCGCCGGCAAACATCAGCAAGATGCTGAGCGAGACCAGGATCGAGATGATAATTGGAGATAGCATAATTTCCTGCCTGAAAGCTGCTCTGCAACAGTCCGCTAGATCTTGATGTCGACGATGCGCCGGATCACCAGAAAGCCCGCGATCGTCATGATAAACGCCGTGATCGGAATGCACAGATAGATGTTCCAGTGGAACATTTCCATCATATAGCCGGGATTGATCGCCATCAGGATCATGCCGAGCACAAACGGCAGCGCGCCGAGCACGTAGCTGGCGTAGCGCTGCTGAGCAGTGATCACCTGGACCTCACGCCGCAGGCGCACGCGCTCACGAATCGTCGAGCCCACGTTTTCGAGCACCATCGCCAGGTTGCCGCCGACGCGTCCGTGGATCTTGAAGACGCTCACGATCATCTCCAGATCCGGGCTTTTAATGCGCCGCACCATGCCGTCGAGCGCTTCCTGAAGCGGAATGCCCAGCTGTAGCTCCTGGCCCAGCCGCATAAACTCGCTGGCGGTCGGCTCGGGCGCTTCCTTGCTCACGTTGAGCATCGACTGCTGCAAGCTGAAGCCGGCCCGCATACCGCCGACGATCAGCGCCAGCGTATCCGGCAGCTGGAGCACAAACTCCTGCACGCGCTTGCGCGCCCGCATCCGCAGCCAGATCTCGGGGATCAAAAAGCCCAGCAGCGCGAAGAGCAGGCCCGAGATCATGTAGCCCGTCAGCAGCCAGAACAGCAGGAAGGGCAGTACCACCGCCGCTACTTTGATCAGCAGATATTCCGCGACGTTCAGCTTCACATCGGCGCGCGCCAGGCTGGTTCGCACGCTGCCCGCGAACGAGCGATCGTTGACATACGAGTTGACGCGATCGCCGAGGCCGCTCTGCTCCATCGTGGCCATGCCGAACGGCGCGTTCATCGTCGCGTAGGCATCCAGCCGATCGTCGACTTCCGAGCTGGCATTGATCACGCTGGTCAGGCCCAGCACCGCGCAAAAGACGGCCAGACCAGTCAAGACCGCAGCACCAATCAACATTAATTCCATCTATCTGCTCCCCGGCGCCAAAGCCCGGCCTGAATCTTTGATCTGCACGCGCTAGCGACCGTTCGGCGAAAAGCCAAAGGTTGTGATCGGCACCTGAATATTGAACCGCTGGAGCTGCTCCAGAATGCGCGGCCGAATACCTGTCGGCACCAGCCGGCCTATAACGCGGCCGTCCCGCACGCCTTCCTGACGGAAAACAAACAGATCCGAGATCGTAACCGTATCGCCTTCCATGCCGGTCACTTCGCAGACGCGGCTGATGCGGCGCGAGCCGTCCATGAAGCGATCTACATGCACCACGATGTTGATTGCCGAGGCGATCTGCTCACGGATCGCCCGCACCGGCAGATCCATGCCCGACATCAGCACCATCGTCTCGATACGATGCAGGCCGTCGCGGGGATTGTTGGCGTGGATCGTCGTCATCGAGCCGTCGTGGCCGGTGTTCATTGCCTGAAGCATGTCGAGCGCCTCGCCGCTGCGGCACTCGCCCACGACGATGCGGTTGGGCCGCATACGCAGCGAGTTGACCACCAGATCGCGGATCGTGACCTCGCCCTTGCCCTCAATGTTGGAGGGCCGCGACTCCAGCGTGACCACGTGGCGCTGCTGAAGCTGAAGCTCGGCGGCGTTCTCGATCGTGATGATGCGCTCCTTGTCGGGAATGAAGCTCGACAGCGCGTTAAGCAGCGTGGTCTTGCCCGCGCCGGTGCCGCCGGTCACCACCACATTCATGCGACCAAGCACACACGCTTGCAGAAACTCCATCGCTTCGGCCGTGATCGCGCCGAAGCGCACCAGGTCGGCGGCCATCAGCGGCGTCTGCGAGAATTTACGGATCGTGATCGTCGGGCCGTTCAGCGCGATCGGCGGGATCACGATGTTGACGCGCGAGCCGTCGGGCAGGCGCGCGTCGACCATCGGCGCGGACTCGTTCACCCGGCGGCCAAGCGGCGCGACGATGCGATCGATCACCCTGCGGATATGCGCGTCGTCGTTGAAGCGGATCGACGACTCGTGCAGCGTGCCCTCGCGCTCGATAAAAACCTCGTGCGGCCCGTTGACCATGATCTCGGTGATCGAATCGTCGGCCAGCAGCTCTTCCAGCGGTCCCAGGCCGATCACCTCGGCCTGAACCATGCGCTGAAGTCGCATCCGCTCACGCTCGGGCAGCACAGCGCCGTCTTCTTCCAGCACGGCATTGACCGCGTTGGCGATATGCCGCTGCAACCGATCGATGTCGCGAACCTCGGCTTCGAAGCGCGACTCGATCTGGCGCAGCAGCCGCTCCTGCACACGGCCCAGAAGCGCGCGCTCTTCCTCGGTAATCGTGCTATGTTCCTGCGCCGTCGAGCGCCGGATCTGCGGCGGCAGCGTTGCCGTCGTATCGTTTACAGTCTCGGGAGTATGACCGTTGCTGGATTGCCGGATGCGAAAGCGTGGCATGATTCTCAACTCCTGGGCCGGCTCGTCACGGCCAGCCAACGCAGCGCAGACGCTGCATCGATATTTAGTGGCTGGGCCGGCGTCCTAAGCGCCAGCGCACGGTCTTGCTCTCGGGCTGCTTTGGCTCGGCGGGCCTGGCGGCGCTGGGCGCCTCGTACGAGATCGTCTGCACCTTGTCGCCTGCGACCCACGCGGCCAGCTTCAGGAAGCTCTGCGCAACCCAGCTCTGCGGATGGCTCAGCAGCACCGGCACGCCTTTGTTGGCCGCATACGTAACAGCCGGGCCGTCGCTGGGCAGGTTGGCCTGGATCGGATGGCGGAGATGCTGCTGAATATCTTTCAGCGTGACGCCCTTGACGCTCGGAAAGCGATTCAGTACCAGCGAGACACGATCCCGCTTGACGCCATGCCGCGTGAAGTATTCCAGCGCCTGCTTGGTATTTTTGAGCGCCGGAACCTCGGGCGTGGTCACCAGCAGCACCTGATCCGCACTGGTCATCAGCGTCTCGGTGATCTCGTCCATGAACGACCAGCAATCGATCACGATATAGCTGAACTTGTTGCGCAGCGCCTCGACGATCGCGCTCACATGCTTGCCGCTCATATCCGCCGTCAGCTCGGGCTCGGTCGGCGCGAGCAGCACTTTGATGCCGCTCTCGTGCGGCACCAGCACCCGCTCAAGCAGGCCCTCGTCGAGCGTGGTGTAGTGAACTGCCAGATCGTGCAGCGTGTGCTTCGACCACAGATTGAGCAGCACCGCGACATCGCCGAACTGAAGGCTGAAGTCCGCCAGCGCCACCTCGCGGCCGCTGACGCGTCGCAGCGCCACCGCCAAATTGGTCGCGACAGTTGTGGAGCCGACGCCGCCCTTGGGTCCCATCACAACGATGACCTTGGAGCCCTGCGTGCGCTGCTGGTACTTCGCCAGCACCGATGGCTGACCGACACGCGAGCGGCGCGCGTCTTCCATCTGCACCACCTGGCGAATGCTCGCCAGAAGCTCGCGCTGCTGAAGCGGCTTGATCAAAATATCGCGCGCTCCCGCCGAGACCAGCCGCCGCACCGAGGCCATATCCTGCTGCGGCAGCACCGCCACACAGAGCGTATCGGGCGAGGTCGCATACACGGCCTGGATCGTCTCCTCGATCTCCTCGATCGTCCGGTCGATCAGCAGCACGTTGGGCTGAAGATGCTGAACCGTCTCGATGCCGCGCTGGAGCACGCCCACGCGCGCCTGCACATGGACGCCCGGATCAGACTGAAGGCTTTCGATCCAGTCCTGGTCCAGCCCATCGACGGGCGCAATAATCACGATCCGAATAGCTGATGATGGATTCTGAGCTGCCATGAATATTCTCCTGCACCAATCCTCGATTATTGCTTCTGCCGCGAGCTTGAAACCGGCGCTCGGAAGTCGTAGTTGTCGAACAGGTAATCCTGGTTGATCATCTCGGTGTCGAACGTGGCCGTGTCGAGCGGCGACCGCAGCGACAGATCCAGAACGCCGCCCGCATCCTTGACGAACTTGGCGATCACCGCGTCCTGTGGCGACATCTCGAACAAGATCGACTTGGGCTGCGGGTTGGGATTCTCCTCGGTGGCATCGTCGCGGATGATGCGGAAGACGCTCACGTTTTGCAGCGTGATATTCGTCGATTTGCCTTTGCGCGTCTCGGTCGCGCTTTCTTCCTCAATGTCGAGCGTGAGCAGCAGATCCACACGATCGCCTTCCTGGATCACCTTGCTCTGCGCCATCAGATCGTCAACCGGAAAGGCCACCACCACCCGCTCGGACTCGATCTGCTCGCTGAGCGGCCCGGTGCTGCTGCCGATCATCTGCGACGGGCGGAAGAACTCGCCCTCCTTGATCGGCTCAGCCAGGATCTGGCCCTCGATCGCGGCGGTATCGGTCAGCACGCCGACCGGCAGCAGATCCTCGGGGTAGTCCTGCATCATCACGTCGGTATCGGAGATGGTCGTGCCGGCGCCCAGCTCACGGCCCGCGACCGGGATCGGCTTCGTCGGCACTGGCGTAGGCGGTATGACAGCAGTATTGGCAGACTGAGCCGGCACCGCTCCACGCAGCAGACTATACACGAGACCACCAGTTGCCAGAGCCAGAACCATACCTAAGAGGATCAAAATCCAACCACGTCGAGCGGGCATAAGACCACTTCCTTTAAACTATCGACCAATAACCATCTATTCCGTGATGGCGCGCCCTGAACAGCCCACGCGCCATCGAGCGATCAATCCGTGCGCGCTACGTCCACGGAAGCAGGCGCGAGGTGAGGCCGGCGGTGATTTGACCAGGATCGAGGCAGCCCGAGACCGCCCGGCCCTTGATCACGTTGGGCGTGCTCGGCTGGCTGAGATTCGTCGTGATCTTGAAGTTGGCGTAGCACAGATTCACGATCCACGAGTCGATGCTGGCGTTGAGCGACTCTTCGACGCGCAGGTGGTAGCGCGAGGAGTGCGTGGCGCCCGATGTCGATACCTGATAGTCGATATCGTACTCGCCGACCGCCGCCGTCGCAGGGTTGATCGTGACCTTCAGCGTCGGCGTCTGGCCGCTATGATCGGCGGTGGCACTCACGCCGGCGGGAGCGCCGCTCAGCCGTGAGCCATCTTTGTAGTAAGTCACACTCGACGACGAGATCGCGGTCCAGCTGAAGGTATTGCTCGACGCCGAGTTGGCATCGACCAGCGCCAGAGCGGCCTCAATATCGGTTTGTGAGCCAGTGTTCTTGATCGCACCGATCGGGTCGTTCGCGAATGACAAGAAGAAATCGTTAGAGCTGAAGTACGGACTGCTCAGATTGCGGCGCATGCCCAGCAGGCCATATGCGCTATGCTGGCGTGAGGTCGCCGCGCCGCCAACCGATCGACCTGTAACCTGAATCGTCTGCGCGCCCGATACGCGCTTCGGCACGGTGATTTGGATCGGCGTCAGCGGATTGGCCGGATCGATACAGTCCTTGACCTCTTTATCGCTCTGGATCACTTTGAGCGTGACGGTGGTTCCGGCGAGCGGCATATCGACCTCGACGGGCGTATCGCCGCTCTGCCAGCCGCTGGACGAGGGCGCGTAGTGCGTACCGCCACTAGCATCAGTCCACTCCCAGCGCACTTTCATATGCGCAAAGTCTTCGGGCGCGCCCGCGCCATTCGCCGAGCCAATGTTGTTGCCTGAGAGCCGTGCAGTGAGTTGTACCGTCGTCGCGGCGGCAGTTTGAGCGGAGGCCGGCGCCAGACTCACGGTGTACTCGGCCGGTTTGGGCTTGGGATTGGCCTTCGAGAAGTCGGAGTCGCTGCCGTCTGCCACGTAGGGATCGCCGCTGTACTGTGTACAGGCTGTGTCAAAGAGCGTGGTCGGCGGCGCAACGCGATAGGTAAACTGGCCACCGCTAGGCGGATTATTACAGTTGAAGCTGCTCACCTTGCAGGTCACCGTCAGCTTGAAATCGGGATCTTGATACAGCTGGCCGTTGTACACCAGCGCGGTCACAATCTCGCCGCCGCTGTAGCGATCGTCGATCGCGTCAAGGATGTTGCCGGTGTTGATGCCGCTGATCACGCCGATCTGCTGGGCTGGCAGTACGTCGGGACCTGGATACTGCGTCAGAATATACTTGACGATCGTATCTTTCCAGGCATTGGTCGAGGTTGACGACGACTGGCCGTTATAGAACAGATGCGGCGTGAACGAGATCTGGCGCGCGTCCAGCAGCAGCGGGCCGCTGTAGGAGTTGTTGCCGACGTTGGGATTCGCGTTCAAGCCGGCCATCTCGACCTCATAGCCCGGCGCGGCGACGGTCGCGGCAGAGCACGGCTGGTGATACGGCCCAGTCTTCGAGGTAGGATTGCCAAGGTTCGGCCAATCGTACCAGTTACGGGTCGTGCTACAGCCGCTGCCGCCGATGCCAGTACCATCATTCAGCACGCCATCGCCGGTCTGCAAAATATCGCGCACCGTGAGATACTTGAGCTTGTGGCCGTTGCCATATGTCTGTGGCAGCGTCTCGCCGGTATTGGCGACACCAATGCGATCATCTTTGTCGTCGTAGCCGGGGAAGCGCACGATTGCCACAGGCCACAGGCCGCCGCCCTGGGTCGCGTCGCAGCGCGCCCGCGCCATCACATCATAGGTCTCGATGCCGCCCAGCCGCATAAAGTAGGTGAACGCCGGAAACGTTACCGCCACGCGCACATCGCTGCCGTTGACCTCGATACCGCGCGTCAGATTCACGCCGGTGCCGGTCGTGGTGCTCAAGAAGTCGAGGGTATTCAGATTCTCCGGCAGATCAAAGGCCGCGCGCGCGTTCGCGTCCATATTGCTGATGATATAGTTGTTGGCAGCGGTTCGCGCGCTGGTTGCCGAGCCGCCCAGGCTGATCTCGGTTGAGGCGGCCAGACATGCGGCATCCGCGACGTTTTGCAGGTGCCGCCGCTCCATGTAGATCATTCCGCTATCGATCCCGAGGCCGACAAAGAGAAATAGCACAATGGCAAACAAAACCATTGTTACGAGCGCCTGCCCTCGATGTTTGCGACGTGGCATCTTCATACATGCCCTCACGTTAGTTATTCTGCATGCGCATAATGACCCGCTTCTGGATCAAAATCGGATTAGCGTTAAATACGCCGCCCAGCAGCGGCATCTCATAGCGATAGGTCAGATTGACCTCTAGCGGATCGCCGACCCGCGCACTAATCCAGGTAGGATTGTCGGTAATCGTCGTGTTATTGATCTTCAACGGCTGCATCGTCCAGCAGTTCATCTCTGACGCCGACGGGCAAGGAGCCGCGTCGAGCAGGCCAAACGAATGAATCGCCGTGTTATAGGTAGACTGCGGGCAGCCGCTGCCGTCGCGATTGTGCTGCACCAGCGCATTCTCGACCCAGCGCTGCATCGTCCAGCAATCGCTGCCGCCGCTGGCGACGGTATAGTGAAAGCGGCTGCCCAGGTAGAGCGATCCGGCCCGCGCGCCCTCGCGCGTCGCGTTACTGACCTGCACATGCGCGTACAGCAAAAAGCCAAACTCAGCCAGGCCGTAGAGCAACAGCACCAGCAGCGGCAGCACCAGCGCAAATTCGACGAGCGACTGTCCGCGCTTGCCTTCACATCGCCGCATTAGAAACCTCCCGGCTCAAGCCGCATTTCGCTGCTGGCCTGGATTGTGATCGTGCCGACATTGAAAAGGTTGAAGAACAGCGCGTGAGGATACGACAGCGTGACGGTGAGCTTATCGCCGTAGCGGTAGTTGTTATTGGTCGGCGTCGTGGGATCGTAGCTGTACGTCGGAGTCAGGTCACTCACACTGGCAACGCTGATGATCGGGTTGAGCGTGTCCATGATCGCGCTGTTCATCACGGCGCTACGAGCCGCATCCACAGTCGCCGCAGACGGCGTGCCGGATGAGCTAGCCGTGTATTGGTAGGCCACACCGGCGCGGGCCGCCTCACGGGTGCTGTTGGTCAGGCCGATGTAGATGCTGAAGACGATCCCCAGCTCCACCAGCACAAACATCAGCGCAAAGAGCAGCGGCGCGATCAGCGCAAACTCAACCAGACTTTGCCCCGGATCTGAAGAGCGACGGCAACGACTCATAGGTTGTACCTGTAACGAGAAAGGTATCCAAAAACAGACGACGACAAGAATGTTCGGTCACCACTGCGGCTCCGGGGTGAGCGGGAGCATCGCTTTGGTGGATGCAGTAGTACTAGGTGTCTGGTACTATAAACGAACAGTACTCATAAAGGATATGGCCCGATTGTAAGCAATTTCCAAATTCATCGCCGATCACAAAAATCCCTGACGTCATCAGCTTTTTCGACGATTCTTCAATCCAGGACAATTATTAAAATACGGTAATGGGTAGTACCTGGACCTGACTTGTGATTAATCAACGTCTACTTTTATTTCGTTAGCTTGAGCCACGCCAAGCATACCGCGTGTATAGATCGTTGGCATCGTCATAAGCGACAGTGGTCGATAGCAGGTTTCGCTAATCACATCCGGCACTTTTGTGCCGGGTGTCCAACTGGGGAGGAAATACATGGGCGATCGAGATCAGGGTTTCTTCGCGTGGCAGCACGCAGCCCTGGGCTGGCTGCTGGCCTGGGGCGTAGCCAGCATTGTGGCCGGGGCCGGGCTTGCCACCAACCGCCGGCAGGAGCTGCGCCAGATCGGGCTTCAGTCGATCGTCTGGGGCGCGATCGACGCTGGGCTGGCGCTCAGCGGGCGGCGTGGAGCGCGGAAAAACCAGCAGCGCGATCCGGCCTCAGCGCCGCGATCAGGCAGCCAGGAAGCGGCGCGCTTCCAGCGGATCGTCGCAATCAACGCCGGGCTGGATCTGCTCTATATCGCGGGCGGGCTGCGGCTGTCGCAAGCCGCGCGTAACGATGCAGGCCGCTACGGCACCGGGCTTGGCATCACAATCCAGGGCGCGTTCCTGCTGCTCTACGACTCGCTGCTGACCTGGCTGGTCGCGAAATGGCGCTAGGCGGCGACTACGCCACCCAGCGCTTGTTCGATCGCAGGCTCTCGGCTATGATAGCGGGCCAAATCCTCAGCAAGGGAGCATACACATGGGACTGCTCACTGGTAAAAAAGCGCTGATCGTCGGCGTGGCCAACGATCACTCGATCGCCTGGGGTATTGCGCAGGCCCTCCACCGCGAAGGCGCGGAGCTAGGCTTCACATATCTGGGCGAGCAGCTGGAGCGACGGGTTCGGCCGCTTGCGGAGAGCCTGGGCTCGTCGCTGATCGTGCCCTGTGATCTGGGCAGCGACGACGAGATCGCTGCGGCGATGGAGCAGGTTCGCGCACGGTTTGGCCAGCTCGATATTCTGGTCCACTCGGCCGCCTTCGCCAAAACCGACGAGCTGCGCGGATCGTATCTCAACACCAGCCGCGAAGGCTTCCGGCTGGCGCTCGACATCAGCGCCTACTCGCTGACAGCCCTGGTCAAAGCCGCCGATCCGATCTTCAGCGCCAACGCCTCGGTACTGACGATGACCTACCACGGCTCGCAGCAGGTGGTGCCTAACTATAACGTCCAGGGCGTGGCCAAAGCCGCACTTGAAGCGTCCGTACGCTATCTGGCCGCCGATCTCGGCCCGCGCGGCATTCGCGTCAACGCCATCAGCGCCGGCCCGATTCGTACGCTGGCCGCCAGCGCAATCTCAGGTATCCGCGACATGATCAAAGCGCAGGAAGAGATTACTCCACTGCGCCGCAAAGTGACGATCGATGATGTTGGCAATAGCGCCGTCTGGCTCTGTTCCGATCTCAGCAGCGGCGTGACCGGCCAGATCGTGTATGTCGACGCCGGCGGCAGCATCATTGCCGTTGCCACGCCCAACAGCTAGCCGAGCGGCCAAAATCGTCGCGCCTACCAGGACGTCGAGCCACCACCGCTCGTGCTCTCGTCCTGATCCTCAGGCTTCGGGGTGATCTGCCGGGATCGCCCCGAGCGCTGCACGTCCCCACTGCCAATCTCGCGATCATGCGCCTGATCATTGCCCTCAATATCTTCGCCGGCCGCCGGATCGAGCGCGCCGATGCCGCCGCTTTCGGGCAGCGGATCGAGGCCCGCCAGATCGAGCGGCGAGTTCGGATTCTGGAAGCCAATGTTAGTCGTAAAGCCCTCCGCCTCGCTGTCCTGCTTGATCCGGTCGAGCTGCTCGTCACTGTTCTTGTCGGTATGCATACATCCTCGCTTTGTTACTGGCGCGCTGCACATATAGCAGCATCTACATCTACTCCACAATCGTTGCAACCTGTGTGCCAGTGCTGGCTCTGTAGGAAACAAGCGAATAAGCGAACAAGCGAACAAAGGGGTTTCCGTGCGCACTTTTTGTCCTCTTGTTTTTTTGATCCATTGTTCCTTCGCTTTGCGAACGTCCGTGCGAGGTATGCTATACTCTGGCTATCATGCTATATTTCTTTGCAAAGGGTATCTCATGCAACTGTTATATCTTGATCCGCAGCAGCTAGAGCTTGATCCCGAAGGCATTCGCGAGGACGCCGGCGATATTGCCAGCCTCGCTGAGACGATCCGGGATCATGGCCTGCTTCAGCCGCTCGGCGTCGTCGCGCTGGGCCACGAGCGCTATCGCGTGGTCTATGGTGGACGCCGCCAGCGCGCCGCGATGCAGCTTGGCCTAGAGCGCGTTCCCTGCATCGTTCTCGATCCCAACGACTCAGACCTGCTCGTTCAGCAGCTGATCGAGAATGTCCAGCGCCAGGACCTCAACGATCTTGAAAAGGCTCGCTCGTTCAAGCGCCTGCGCGACCGGTTCAGCGAGGACGGCGTCATCAACGAGGGCGCGCTCGACGAGCAGATCGGCCTGGCGGTTGGTCTCGCGCCACGCACGATTCGACGCTACCTTGGACTCCTCGATCTGCCGACCGAGATTCAGCAGTTTCTGCGTGACGGCGAGCTCACCGTGACTCAGGCCCAGCACCTGCGCCGCATCGCCAACACCAAAACCCAGATCGAGCTGGCCCAGATGATCGTCGACGAAGGTTTGTCGGCGGGCGAGGTCAGCAGCCTGGCCAACTACTTCGCGGCCAACCCGAATCTCACGGTCGATGCGGCCATGCAGGCGCTGTCGAATAACCTGGATCTACGCACCGAGGCGGCCACGCCAGGTGTCAGCGCCGGTGGTCCACTGCCCAAAGGCGGCGCGGCAGCCACCGAGAGCGGCGACGACAATTTTTGGGACGACGAGCCCGAGGCTAGCGACGAGGAGCAGAGCGGCGCATTTGCGGCCTTTGCCGCAGAAGATCAGAATCCCTCCAAGAACAAAGCCCGTGTCTTTCGTATCCGCTCGCTCGATCAAATGGTCGACGAGACCGATCGGCTGGCGCGCGCCTACCATGAGGGCGATCTGCAAAAGTGGGTACAAAAAGATGAGGGCGCGTCCTTCAAGCTCCGGCTTTTGCTCAAGCAGCTGCGCGCGCTCTCGCAGGCGATCGAGGCGCTGGTTGGAGATGAGGTTGAGGTCGAGTAACTAAAAAATTATGGAAATTAACACGAGGGACGAAGCGTGTGCTCGTCCCTCGTCGTCTTTAAGTCGCCTGATCTGGCCGCCAAAATTGCGGAAATTCATGCGAGAAGCTTTAACACCCGGCAGCCGAAATTGCGGAAATTAAAACGAGAGACAAAGCCATGCTTCGTCTCTCGTCGTGCTCAAGCGAATACAGTTACATGTTGCGGCCGAGCGTCGTCAAGAACTCGTCGTTCGTGCGCGTCTTGGCGAGTCGGGTCAGCACCAGCTCGGTGCCTTCGTTGTCGTTGAGCATACTCACCATGCGGCGCATCGTCCAGACCTGGCGCATCATATCCGGCCCGAGCAGCAGCTCCTCGCGGCGCGTGCTGGAGCGCGTAATATCGATCGCGGGATAGATGCGCTTCTCAGCCAGGCGGCGCTCAAGCACCAGCTCGGAGTTGCCGGTTCCCTTGAACTCTTCGTAGATCACGTCGTCCATGCGGCTGCCGGTATCGACAAGACAGGTCGCGATGATCGTCAGCGAGCCGCCATGCTCGATGTTACGCGCCGCGCCAAAAAAGCGCTTGGGCGGATACAGCGCCACAGGATCGATACCGCCCGACAGTGTACGGCCAGACGGCGGCATGTCGAGGTTGTAGGCTCGCGCCACACGGGTGATCGAGTCCATCAAGATCACCACATCCTGGCCGCTCTCGACCAGGCGCTTGGCTCGCTCAAGGGTCATCTCGGTCACTTTGGTCTGATCTTCAACCGACTCGTCAAAGGTCGATGAGATCACCTCGCCCTTGACGGAGCGCCGCATATCGGTCACTTCCTCGGGCCGCTCACCAACCAGCAGCACCATCAGATGCACATCCGCATGATTAGTCGTAATGCCGTTAGCGATCGCCTTGAGCAGCATCGTCTTGCCAGCTTTCGGCGGCGACACGATCAAACCGCGCTGCCCACGCCCGATCGGCGCGACCAGATCCACCAGGCGCGTAGCCAGGATCTGCGGCTCGGTCGCCAGCTTGAGCTGCTGGTTCGGGAAAATCGGCGTCAGCTGATCGAAGTGCGGGCGATTGCGCGCAATCTCGGGATCGATCCCATTGATCAGCTCGACTCGCAGCAGGCTATAGTAGCGCTCGTTTTCTTTCGGCGGACGGACCTGACCCGTCACGCGGTCGCCGGTGCGCAGGCCAAAGCGGCGAATCTGCGACTGTGACACATACACATCATCCGGCCCCGGCAGCATGCGGTCGCTGCGCAAAAAGCCGAAGCCATCCGACACAATATCCAGAATCCCTGAGCTAAAGCTGTTGCCGACCTGCTCAGTCTGAGCGTGCATCAGCTTCATAATGAGATCTTGCTTGCGTAGCCGTGCAAAGCTAGGAATTTCCAGCTCCCGCGCCAGCTCGTGCAAGTCGCTCAACGGTTTCATTTCAAGTTCAGCGATATTCACAGAAGGTCCTCCAGAAGCACCAGTTTAAGGGATAAAACAAAACACACGCAGGACACCTGCGGTAGCACCTAGGCCCGATCTATAGGTCACATCTGAAACCAGGGTACAGTTCGTGTCCAGATCACAAAGCGTGAGGGGGGACGAATCAGCATGAGACTCGATACTTTAGGTGCTGCTTATGCGACGATCGATGCCATATCAGGCAGCTAAACCAGGTTAGACCGTTGGGCTGAGGCTTAGGGCAATACACCAAGATCTATAACAACACAGGTAGAAACTCACCGGGGGAGCCACGCAGCACTCGTCAACATTCGGCACAGCGTTAACGCAGCCTGAGAGGGTACCGAGGCTGTTCACACCAGCCTCGGACATAGTATAGCAGGTTTCATGCAGAATGCAAGTCCCTGTCTGCATTATTTGCGATTCTGCCGCTTACCCGTTCCGCTGATCGAACGGCAGTTGCGAGATCCGCATCAGCTTATCCCAACGATGGCTTGCCTCGATAAATCGCGACGTACCGCTGCGAGAACGCATAACCATTGAATGCGTTGTCGCGCCCCAGCCAAAGTATTGTACTCCTCTCAGTAGCTCACCGGTTGTGATGCCGGTTGCAGCAAAATGCACATCTTCGCCCTGGCACAGATCGCTGGTGGTGTAAACACGCGCAATATCGATCCGTTCCCGTTCGACAATTTCGCGCTCCTGATCGTTTCGCGGCCACAGCCGGCACTGGATCTCGCCGCCGATGCACTTGAGCGCGCAGGCCGTCACAACCGCCTCGGGCGCGCCGCCGATGCCCATCAGAATATCGGCCGGAGCGTTATCCATGGTTGTCATCACACCGGCGGCTACATCGCCATGCAGGATCATTTTGATCCGCGCCCCGGTCTCGCGGATCTCCTGGATCATCTGCTTGTGTCGCGGCCGGTCAAGAATAACGACGGTCACATCGTCGACATCTTTTTTGAGCGCCTGCGCCACATTGCGAATGTTCTGCTCGACCGATGCCGTGATGTCGATCGCGCCTGCGGCATCTTCGCCCACCGCGATCTTTTCCATGTACATGATGCCCGGCGTAGCAAACAGTGAGCCACGCTCAGCGATCGCAACCACCGCGATCGCGCCAGGCATGCCTTCAGCCAGCAGTGTGGTCCCTTCGACGGGATCGACCGCAATATCCACCGCGGGTGGATGACCATTTCCCAGGACCTCGCCGATGTACAGCATCGGCGCCTCGTCTTTCTCGCCCTCGCCGATCACGACAATACCATCCATATCGACGTTGTTCAAGGCGTAGCGCATGGCATCCACCGCCGCCTGATCCGACTCGTTCTTATCGCCACGGCCCATCCAGCGGCCAGCCCGCAGCGCTGCGGCTTCGGTCGCGCGAACCAGCTCAAAGCCTATGTTACGCTCGATCTTCATGCTACCTCCTTGTAGCTGGTGGTCGAACCTCACGTAGAGGGCGCCATTCTAGCATAGGCCATTACTGAGTGTCTAACGAAAGCGATTACAATCAATCAAACCAAAACTCGATTCAAGTAATTGTTCGTCAACGTCGATAGGACTAGCGTTTTTCATACTTTTGTCATGTGTGTACCGTTGCGGACGTTATCGATGCATGGTAGGATCTGCGACTATGAATGGATTTGATCCGACTCGCTCGATCGTCGGCCAGATAATAACGTTTCTGCATCGAATTAATCCGTTTGGTTCGATGATGCCGCAGCTTAACCGAATGTACTCGCTCGGTCAGCAGGTCCGAGGAACGCGCAAATATGGTATGCGCTGGGAGTTCCTGATACCGCTGATCGCGCTGATCATTCTGGCCGGATCGTTGTTGCTTAAAGCGCTTGCACCCACGCCTCCACGTAATCAACCATCACAGGTCGGCGTGGTTCCTCCGGGCAGCACTGCTCAGCCTAACATTACTGCAACCGGCTATCCAGCTGCAAGCAACCCAAGCTCGACAAATCCTAATTCTGTCACGCCGGGAGTCAGCCCGCCGCCAGGCATAGATACTACAGCAACCGCCACGTTCGGCAGCACGGTGATTCCGCTTGGGCCGAACTCCGGCTATCCCAATCCCGGCACCGGGCCGGAACCGATCGGCCAGGCGCCGGGTGGCGTTCCCAGCGTTCCTGATACTACGAATCCACCGGCCGGCGGCAACCCGATCAGTGTGCCGACTCCAGCCCTGATCGCGCCGACGACTGCGCCTGTGCCGCCGACAACCGGCTACCCGACGCCGCAGCCGCAGCAGCCACAGCAGCCGCCAGCCCAAAATGATCCCGAGCCGACAGTCCAGGTGCCACTCCAGCCTACAAGCAGCACGGGAACGCAGGACCCGGCAGCATCGCCGACACCTGAGCCCACGCCGACTAGTGATATTCCGCCGACACCTGAGCCGACACTGCCGCCACCAACGCCAACTTCGCGTCCGTCAGAGGTTTTGAGCGGCAATCTGCGCTGGACCGTAGCTGATAGCCCGAAGACTCTCGACAAAGATTACGCGCTCGTCGCCGGCTCATCGCTGACGATCGATCCGGGTGTGGAAGTTCGGGTTGCGCCCGGCGTACAGTTCACGATCGGCGGCACACTGCGCGCACAAGGCAGCCGCTTTGTCGCGACCGAGGGTCGCTGGGAAGGCATCGCGGGGACGCAGGGCAGCACGATCATCCTGGATCAAGTGCAGATCCGCCAGGCGGGGCAGTCCGGCACGGCGGTGAGCAGCACCGGCGGTACGCTCGTCGTGCGCAATAGCTCGCTGAGCGATAACGGCGGCGGCATCGTCTCGATCGGCAGCTCGTTGGACCTGCGCAACACGCAGATCAGCGGCAACGCCATCACAGGCCCGGCGGTCAATGTGCGTCTGCCTGAGCGTGGTGCGGTCAACATTACCAATAACATCGTCGGCGGCAACGGCACGCCCGCTGGTGGTGCGCAGGTTCTGATCTCCGCCGAGCAGCCGGCAGCTCCGTTCGCAGTCGAAGGCAATCTGTTGGTCGGCGGCGCGGGCGTGGGCATGATCATCAACACCGCCCAGCCACTCAGCGGCACGATCCGCTGTAACAGCTTTGACGGCGGCACGGTCGGCCTGCAACTCGCAGCACGCCGCGCCGACACTGCCGGATTCAATCTCGTCATCGATAACAACGCCTTCGAGCGTCAGACAACCTACGGCGCAACCGGAACGTTGGCCTTCAACGTGAGCAACAACTGGTGGAGCGATCCATCAGGGCCGCGCGATGCAGGACGCAACCCAGAGGGCCGTGGTGTAGCCATCGGTGTTAATCTTCAGTTCCAGCCCTGGCTCGCGGGCCGAGCAGCCTGTGCGCCAACTCGCTAATAACCTAACCTAACCTTACATCTTCGCTAACATCCCCCGAACTGGCTTTTGCAGATCGGCTGCTTAACGAGTGGAGTACGCTATGATTCGTCATGCTCTCCGGTCGATCAGCGCGCTCGCTTTTTTAGGCTGCGCGCTGATTCTGCTCAACGTTGCTCATGCCCAGACAACGACGAGCGACCTTAAACCGCATGTGTCCAATATCGCGCCGGATGCCTTTAAGCGCGTTGCAGATCAGGGAGCAGCTGCTGATAGTCAGATCGTCGAGACAGATCGGCTGGCGGCTGACGCTCAGTTCAACTACATTATGCTGCGCTGGCAATCGACCGAGCCGACTTCGTCCACGCTGGAGATCGAGATTCGCGCCAGCAGCGACGGTACCACCTGGACCGACTGGGGCGAGGCCCACGAGGACCACGACCTGGTCGATCCTGAAGATCCCGAAGGACTGCACTGGAGCGGCGTTGTCTATACCGGTGTGGCCCAGTTCTACCAGCTGCGGGTCACGAGCACACCCGGCACCAATGGATCGATGCCAGGCTTTAGCAACGTTCAGGTGCATACCGTGGACTCGCGGCTGGTCAACATGGCGGTGCCGCAGCCACAGAGCGACGGCGTGGTCTCGCCGATGGGCGTAGCACGTCCGGCGTACATTTCGCGCACGGGCTGGGGCAATCCACAGGGCGAGGCCGCTCCCAACGCACCGCCCGCCTACTACACCGCTAACCACTTGGTGGTGCATCACACCGCCGACTCCAACAACCTCGGGTCGAGCGAGCCGAACTGGGCCGCGCGCGTCCGAGCGATCTGGTCGTTTCATACCTACAGCCGCGGCTGGGGCGACATCGGCTACAACTGGTTGATCGATCCCAACGGCGTGATCTACGCTGGCCGGGCCGGCTCGACCGATACCACTCGTGATGCCGTCGGCTTCCACGATACCGCCAACTACGGCTCGATGGGCGTGTCGTTGATCGGCACCTACAGCAGCGTCGCGCCAACAACCGCCGCGCAGAACAGCCTGGTCGATATTCTCTCGTGGAAGGCCAGCCAGCGCAACATCGATCCGATGGGCAGCAGCTGGTACTACGGCTGCTCGCGCTCGGATTACTGCGCGCCCTTCAACAGTGGCTCGGTAGTGCTTAACATCGCCGGGCATCGCCAGGTAACGCCGGGTCACACGACCTGTCCGGGCGATCAAGTCATCAACCTGCTGCCCTCGATCCGCCAGCGTGTGCATCAGCGGCTGAACGGCGGCGGCGACAACGGTGATGCCACGATCGACGAGATGGAAAGCTCGTTTACGTCAGGCGGCTCCTGGAAAGATCGATCCTGCGGCTACGGCGGCCATACCTACTGGACCTACGCCACCAACGGTAGCGAGGGCGTTCCCAGCGAAAACTGGGGCATCTGGAAGCCGAATCTGCCGCAGACCGGACAGTACAAAGTGCTGGTACATATTCCCCAGGGCTGCGCGATCGCCTCACCGCCGTACGCGACGACCAATGCGCGCTACGAGATCCGCCACGCCAGCGGCACCGAAACTCGCATCGTGGATCAGAACACGGCTCAAGAGTGG
>DASWTW010000525.1:0-5139 GCA_036401895.1 Herpetosiphonaceae bacterium
TGGGCACGATTGCCGACAATACTGCCCGTTGAGCATGATTGCCGACAATGCGTGACGCCTGCGTTGGGTTGAGCATGATTGCCGACAATGTTTGGATCACTTTGATGACGATGTTTGTGCAGTATAGCCCGGTAAGTGACACTCGGAGGTGGGATGTTCGATTCGTACAAGCCTGCTCACCCCCTGATCGCTGCTCCGTGCGCCCCACCGCCCCATCGCGGCCCAGCCTCCCAGGCCGCAGCGAGGGCATCAATGGAGTATTCCACCGGACGACTCACCATCACTTCCGACGACGTAACAGCGTGGGCACGCCTTGCGCTGCGCAGCATCCCGCAGCGACTCAGACCGCATGCTCAACATCATGATCCCGCAAATCCGCTTGCAGCAGCAGCCCAGCACGAACTCGCTACTGCGCAACAACTACTTAAGCTTAATCATTTCCGCGCCGCTGGCGTGATCGCAGGCGTGGCACTTGAGATGCACCTGAAACATGTTGCCCGTACGCACGGCCTTGCTCTGCCACCCTCCGCGACCATCGCCAAGGTGCAGAACACCCTACGCTACGCCGGGCTGCTGAGCCGCCCGCAGCGCAGATTGATCGGCAAACTTGGCGCGATCCGCAATCAATGCGTCCATGTGCATCCAGATGTACCGAGCCGCGCTGCCATTGAGAAATTGATCCAGGGCGTTGCGCAGCTCATGGAGGAAGTCGGGAAGGAACAGAGCAGTGCCTAGAACGCACTCCGGCTGATCGTGCGCCGGAGGCAGGCTGTAGAGGTAAAGATACACGTGGGCGTCGTCGCAGGGCGGCGCTCACATGGTTCCTCCTAGCCATGCATTTGCGGCAGCACATGGCGCTTGACGCCACGCACCTCAACCACGACAATACAAGGATGAGCGAACAGCCACAACCTACCATCCGCCAGCGCGTCACGGAGATTGCCGAGGCGCTCGGCGAGACCGAGCCGCAGCCACTCGAACAAATCCGGCGCATCATCAAGGTCATGGGCGCGGATTTCGCGGAGGAGCTGCTGCGCGAGACGCAGGCCGTCGAAGCCGAGGGCGGGCTCTTCCTTGAGCGTGAGAACCGCCGACGCACACCGGGCGGCGTCTTTTTCTTCCTGGCCCGTAATCGCATGACCAAACCGGAGCGCGGCAAGGTCTTTGCCAATCCGATCTCAGGCGAGAAGGCAGCCGTACAACCGCTGGATCTGCCAGAAGCCCTGCAAGCCCTCACGAAACACTTTGGAAAGGCATCGACGGTGAAACTCACAGTGATAGGCCGCCCGACGCAGGTCGTCGATCGGGGCGAGGTCGTGATCTTTGGCCTCGTCAACGATAAGTCGCCCGCACTCCCCAAGGGTTTACCAACACCGCCAGCGCAGACCAAGTACCTGGTACTCGTCGCCAAGAAGCAATGGAGCAAAGTTAGCGAGGCGATCAAGGCCGAGGACGATGTGTTGATCATTGAGGGCTACCCAGCGTATGAGCCACGACACGCCGGGATCACGGTGTATGCCCTATCGATCACCACGAAAAAGCAACAACAGGCCAAGCGCGAGGCACAGCAGGCCACGTAGCACAGGTATCGTCACTGGACACCGGATGCTGGATGCGTAGCGCGTCTTCGATTGGCCTACCTGTTCGCCACGTCCGCCCCCACCCTGGCGGCCCCATCATCCCCAGCCCCTGCTTCCCCGCCGCGCCGTCGTCCTCGACCCCCGCTCCTGGGGAAGCAGGGGAACATTGCCCCGCGCTCGTGCCTCGCACATGGGCCAGCCTTCGGCAGAGCGGTGCTTGTGGTCGCTCCGCACGTCTGCTCCCGCTGTATCTCGCGTGGAGCGTCCCAACGCCCGCGCGGACCCCTGACAGCCTGCCACGCCGAACCTGCACCAGTCAAGGGCGCTGCGCGCCGCTCACGCGGTTATGACCCTTGACCGGGCAGAACCGGCGCGGCTTGTGGGCGTCAGGTCCGGCGGGTGGGACGCCGCCGCACTCGCGATATACGGCATGGGGGAAGGGGCAGACCATGCCTCCACTCCTAATAAAGTGGAGGCGGCTACCGCCGCAGCAGTATCTAGGTGGACCGTTTGGGCGATTCCGGCATGGGCAAAGGGTGTGCAAGTGTAAAGTGTTCACTCCAGTACTACCCCTGGGTGATCGCTGTATCACGCCTATAAACGCGCACCATATCACGATCTACGGCACAAAACGCTTGACAAATTTCGCTACTACGTGGTATAATTCCCTTACAAGTTAAAGCAGTTCGCCTCGGTGATAAGGACACCGAGACGAACCTAGACCATGAACAGGAGCTAACTGTTATGGCCGTGCCAACGATTCTACCACACGTGACCCCCTCCACCGTTCGCCTGGAAATTCCTCACGACGAGATCACCGATCTGGCCCTCGATCTGATGCACGACGAACCGTGCATGCAGCTCCTTGAGGCGCGCAGCCATGCCCTCGATCTGCAAGACGAGCTGGCGATCTACGCAGCCGCCTGGGATCACGCGGTTTTCCGCACTGGCAACGCCGATGCTCTGTCCCGCTAACGCTGGGCGATAGTCGTAGGGGGCGGCAACGTGCCGCCCCGTGAGCCAGCGAGGAAGATATGATCAAAACCTTTGTATATCGTCTTTACCCTTCCAAAACGCAGGCCATGCGCCTAGACAGTGTGCGCGAGACGTGCCGCCGCTGGTATAACCAGTGCCTGGAAGAGCGCAAAACGGCCTGGGAAGAGCGTAGAGAGAGCATTAGTAAAAACGATCAGTTGAGACGCGTCAAGGAGCAGAAGGCGACGAACCCTTGGGCCGCTGAAATCCATAGCCATGTGCTCCAAGTCGTAGTAGCGGATCTGGACAAAGCGTTTCAGGCATTCTTCCGAAGAGTGAAAGCAGGTGAAGCACCGGGCTATCCTCGGTTCAAAGGTTCCAACCGCTTTTCCAGCTTCGGCTACAAAGAGTACAACAATGGCTTTAAGATCGACGGGCGGCGGCTGCATGAGGTTCAGTCTATTTCTGGATCGATACCACACGGCCCGTAGCCATATCGGTAGTATTGCGTCTGAACGCCCCAGCTATAATCATAGGCGTTGTTACATGCGTCATGCCAGTAACCAACCATCGTCGTGTAGGTGGCATCTGAATAGTAGTAATAGGTCCACTCGAATTGCTGCGCTGTGGCAGCCTGGGTGGTCAGCGCGGCGGGCGGGGAGAATACGCCCAGGGTCAGCATAAGCGCGGCAAGTGCGAGCAGGCGGCGGGGTGTCCGAGCAAACATACGGTCTCCTTGCACAACTTCAAGCGGCAGGGGGCAGTACCAGTCTAGCTTAGATGTCAAGGATCGAGACGAATGCAGGTAGACTGCGGCGCGCTTCCTGCATATCCTGATCGCGATTGTACTTTTGAGGTGAGCGATGCGGATTGGGGTTATTTCGGACACACACGGCACGTTTCATCGGGCGATCCCGGAGCACTTCGCCGGCGTCGAGCAGATCTTGCACGCGGGCGACATCGGCAAGGCCGAGATTATCCAGCGGCTGTCGGAGATCGCGCCGGTGCTGGCGGTGACTGGCAACGTCGATTGGGGCGGCTCGCTGGAGCGCCACCATCCACGCGTCCACCGAGTGGAGCTAGACGGCTGCTCGATCTACATGACGCATATCGGCGGCACGCCCAAGGAGCTACAGGGACGACTGCCAACGCCGCGACCGGATGTGTTCATCTGCGGGCATAGCCACATTCCGCTGCTTCAGCGCGAGAACGACGTTTTGTTTCTCAATCCTGGCTCGGCGGGACCACCCAGATTCGGGCGCAAGCCCTCGCTGGCACTCCTGACGATTGAGGGCGGCGCGGCATCGGCTGAGCTGATTACGCTGGCATAAATCGCGACAATTGCGCGAACTTTGAGGATTTAAATTGCGCAGGGCGTGATAAATCACGCCCCTACGAGTACATTCTGCCCTCAAAACTGATTACAGGTCAAATTGCCCTTTGTTCCTTTGTTCTTACGCACTCATCGCGACTGCGGAGTCGAGCTCCAGGGTATAGACCGGCAGCGTCGGCATGGCAGTGTGTGTGAGCTGGAGCGGTGTTCGCTGGCTGGAGACGGTGCGCGCCAGCAGGGCGGTGGGCTCGGTGCAGAGGAGATTATATTCGTGCCAGGAGGCGGCCATCCGTGAGAGCCGCACGGCATCTTCCAGCGGCGCGCCGACGATCATCGAGCCAACGCCGGGGATCGGGCAGAGCCGCGCGGAGCCACAGCTCAGGCCAAAGCGCAGATCGGCGAAGCGGCTCGACAGCGACAGCGCGGCATCCAGCGCATAGCTCAGGCTGAGCGTCACCGGCTGCTCTGGCTGGATGCCAAAGATCAGCAGCAGCGTACCGTCGCCCTGAGCTTGCAGCGACGCCCATGTCTGGCGTGTAGCCTGAGCGGCCGCATCGGCGACGGCGCCGACATACTCGGCATAGGCCGATGTGTACAGCTCGGACTCGGCGCGGCGCAGATCGATGCTCAGCACCGCCACGGTCATCGGGGCATCGGTGACGGCTGCCGGCGGGATCACGTGGAGCGTCGGGTGGCCGGAAGACGAGGCGTGCCGCGACTGCTCGCGGGTTCGCTGGATCGCCCGGTTGAGCGCCTGATCGATCATGCCCGCGCTCCTGGAGCTATTGACCTCCAGCTTCGTGAGCGTATCCAGGTCGTCCAGCTGCTCGGCCAGCGCCCGCAGCGTCTGGCGATAGGTCACCCGCTCACGAACCAGCGCGACGATCGCCACCGCCGCCAGCAGCAGCACGATCGCGCTCAGCGACGAGACCAGCGCCGCGAGTACGGCTGCCACGCCAAGAATGATTGCGACACAGAGTAGCAGATTCTCGGTCCACGTCAACGCAAATCGGGCAAAAATGACTGGAATGTGGGGGTGTTTGAACATAGGACAAGCGTAGCATGAGTACTTTTTTCCTATGCATCTACGCAGATTACATCTGCATGACAGCCACACTACAGGCGATCGTGAACCAAATTAATCCGGTATCCTGAGCGCAGATTTGTACATACGCTACCGTGACGAAGCTGATCAAACACGAACGGGCGACTGCTTGAGCCGCCCGCCAAAGCTAAACCTGCGCCAGATTC
>DASWTW010000526.1:0-10226 GCA_036401895.1 Herpetosiphonaceae bacterium
GATCTTACAGGGTCTAGGCATCGCCCTCCTCCTTCCCAGCATCCTGCATCAGTTGCTCAACTCCGTGAACTATCTTCTCAGAGGTGATGAGATCCTGCTGCGCTGCTTGAGGCAGCATACGCTTCCTGACCCAGGGTTGAAACAGGCAGGTTGAACGGGCTGGATACGGTGCGGTAGTGGTCAAGATCTTCCTGACGCGCGCTCATTCAGGAACCTGGTCAAGTCGTAGTCGCCCGGCGACTGACCATAGCCGGTCAGCAGGGCGGCGGCCTCGCTGCGGTGCTGCATGGCATGGAACATGGCATCTATCAGGATGTGCCACACGACATGGTCGCGCACCGCGCCGGGGATGACATAGCGGATTCTGCCGTTCAGCGTTTCCTCAGTCAAGGTGTCGAGATACGCCCGCATCTCCCGCTGTTCAGTCATCCAGCGCTCGCGCAGCGCGTCGAAGGTCGGAAAAGCGTCTTCGTGCAGCTCGGTCGCATCATAGGCCGCCTCGTCGGCCAGCGGCTCCTGGTAATAGCCCTGCAAGGTGATCCGCCACTGCCAGAGATTATCCAGCATGTGAACCATCGTGGCGCGCAGCCCTTCGTACCCGTTCCCGGAAGCAGTCGGAGCGGCGTACTGCTGCGGACTCACCCTGGCACAGGCCGCCAGGATGCGCGCATCGGCCCAGTCATTGTACTCATACAGCAGCTTGATCTCATCGGTGTTCATCGTCGTATCTCCGTGTGATTCGTCATCGCAGCGCCCGCCGAGGGTCATCGGCACGCGCAACGCACATACGATAAAGCTGGTTTCGGAAGGAGGAATCTGCGCAACATGACATACCTGGTCTGCAAGCGCAAACCACGAACGAACCGCCCCCGAATCAAGCGCGGGTGGTTCTTACACGATGCCAGGGATACGCTGATTCGTCCAGGCGTCTGAACAAACCAACTGGATGGAGCAGTGCCGGCGCACTGCCATCGGAGATACTAGCAAACCGCCATGAACGTCTCCCAATCGAGATCATTTCCGCCAGTCGCGGAAATCAACACAGCAGAGTATACGCGTATCCCGCTCATGGCGCAATCTGGCCTTTTGTGCAGATCTCTGCGATGTGGTCGATCTCGACTCTGCACCAGGTGAGTTAGTGTATAGATCGAGCAGGCGTGAGGAATTTTCTTACGTCTGCTCGTGTTTTTCCGGGCGGCTTCGGTGCGTGGAACTTGGGAGCGTGTATGCGCGTATTGCTTGGTATGCTGTATCGTTCTTTTCGTTTACTGCGCCGGCAGCTACCGCTACGGCGGACGATTACACTGCTGCTCTGCGCGATTCTGCTGCCGCTTATAAGCAGCTGGTATGTGGCGGCGACGACGGCTCAGCAGCGCTACTCGCTGATCGAAGAGGTTCCCCAGCAGCGCGTCGCGATCGTTTTTGGCGCCGGTGTGCGGCCAGACGGACGCCTGAGCCGAATGCTGGCCGAGCGTGTGCAGGCCGCCAGCGACCTGTATCAGGCCGGACGCGTCAAGAAGCTGCTGATGACGGGCGATAATGGCCGCGTCGAGTACGATGAGGTGACGGCGATGAAGCGCTACGCGGTTGAGCTTGGCGTCCGCTCCGAAGATATTACCCTCGACTACGCAGGCTTTTCTACCTACGAAAGCTGTGTTCGGGCGAAAGACATCTTTGGTGTTGCTGAGGCCGTGCTGGTGACGCAGCGCTTTCATCTGCCGCGCGCCGTGTACACCTGCCAGGTGCTCGGCATCACGGCGATTGGTCTCGGCACACCAGACTGGGGCACCTATCGCGAAGATTTGCTGCTTCAGTACACATTCCGCGAGGCGCTGGCGACCATCAAAGCGCTGTGGGAGGTGCATGTCACCCGTCCCGAGCCGACCTTTCGCGGACCGTTCGAGGGCATTAGCTAGAGCAAAGCGCGTATTGATTCGTAGGGACGTATGGTGATACGCCCTGAGCCTGCGCGGCACGCCCCTACGAGTCCCATTATTCTGCTCAACGCTATAGGAGCAACCTCGTCCCTGCCGGCGCGCATCCGTACTCCCGGCCGGCTGGTGTTCGGTCATGGTTGGCAGTCAAGCTGCGCTACTCGGCCGTGACGCCCCAGGTGCCGGTGAAGCTTTGCCCAGGATTCAGCACGATCAATCCCCACTCAGGATGATTAAAAGCATCAGCGCCGCAGGTCATCGGTTCGATCGCCAGCGCGCGGCGGCGGTGCGGCTCAGGCAAGCCGTCACCCGAGAAGAGCACGACATAGTTAAAGGTGCCGTCGAGCCAGACCGTCACGGCGCGGCTGGCATCGGCGCTGGCCAGGCGCAGACGCAGCAGGCCGTCGGGATCGCGCAGTGGGCTGAGATAGCAGGTGTTGAGCTGGGTATCGCCGATGGGGCGCGGCTGGCGAAAATCATAGGCCGTGCTCTCCACGGGCAGCACCCGACCGGTCGGGATCAGCCGCTCCAGTTCCAGGATCTGGGCCATCGGTACGTGCAGCAGATTGTCGTCGATCACGTCCGAGCCGACCGTAAAGTAGGGATGAAAGCCGGCGCCCACAGGAGCCGCGTGCTCGCCGGTGTTCTCGATCGTGACGCGGCAGGTCAGGCCGCGCTCGTCCAACAGATAGGTGACGGCGACATGGAGCGCAAACGGGTAGCCCTGATAGTCATCCGGCTTGATCGTCGCCGCGAACGTAACCTGGCTCTCGGTCTGCTCCGCGATCTCCCAGGGCGCCAGCCGCAGGAATCCGTGGATCGCGTTAGGGCCGTCTTTATCGTTGGCGGCCATCTGATGCGTCTGCCCGGCGAAGCTGTAGCGCCCGTCGTGGACACGGCCGGGAAACGGGATCAGCACGTCGCCCTGGCCGCCGATCTTCCCCTGCGCGCCGGTGTAGCCGGTGATGATCTCGGCCTGCTGCCCATCGGCTGCTTCCCGCCACAGGCCCCGCAGCGATGCGCCGTAGGGTGAGACTTTAAGCCGCAGGTCGCCGGCCTCCAGTGTGATTTCAATATTCGCGCTGTCGCCTGGCATAAGAGTGCTCCTTCGCTATCGACGGCGATCCGGCTGCCCGCTGCTGTTCCTTGCCCAGCGTGTTACAGCGATCGCCGCGCCTAGTATAACCGGAGTTCGCCGCTTCACACGGCAGCATCCGCGATCTCAACCGCTCGTGCCGCGATCTGCCGCAGCAGCTCCCGCAGCTCTGCGGGCTGGACGACGACGACCGGAAAAGGCAGCGAGATCAGGAAATGCGCGACCCAATCCAGCTGATACGCGGCACGGCGAAAGACGATCCCGTCCGGCGAGGGCTCCAGCCTTCCTAGCAGCGGAGCCGTAACGCGCTGCGCCTCCTGCAACGATGTTTTGAGGATCACTTCGATCTGACCCACGCCCCCGCCCGAGCCTAACGAGCTGAGCACATGCGCCAGCGCATCGAAGTGCTCGGGCCGCTCAAACACCTGCTCGCCAGGCTCCAGCGCGACGATACGATCCAGGCGCAAGGTACGCGTGTCCTGGCGCAGATGGCAGAAGCCGGCCGTGTACCAGTAGCCGTCGTGGTAGACGATGCCGTAGGGATCAAACGTGCGCTCGGTGGCCTCGCCGCGCCACGACTGGTAGCGCAGCCGCACGCGCTGGCGCTGCCGAACCGCCGAGCTGAGCGAGACCACTAGCTCGTTTTCGAGCACGACCGACGGCTGCGTGACATGAAAGGTGATCGCTTCTTGCAAGCCGCGCGCCTGCTGCAACAGCCGATCCGGCATGACGCGCTCGGTCTTGGCTAGCGCGCCCTCGACCGCCGCCACATCGACCGGAAAGTGAAACTCGCGGATCGCCAGCAGCCCCAGCGTCAGCGCGATCGCCTCGGCATCAGTGAACATCAGCGGCGGCAGGCGATGACCGCGCCGGAGCTGATACGCGCCGTACGGGCCGCGCTCTGCCTCAACGGGAATGCCCATATCCTGAAGCATTACAATGTAGCGCCGCACAGTGCGTACGTCGATCTCAAGCCGCCGTGCCATCTCGGGGCCGCTCATCTGCTTATACGATTGTAAAAGCTCAAGCACTGTTAAAAGACGAGTAGTAGGTGAATACATCTCGTAACTCCGCGTTTAATCAGGGCGAATTCTGTCCTGATCCTCCTGTATAGTTGAAATATAGCAAGCTGTTTAGGCCGATGAAATGTGATCATTCATCGCTCACGCACGAAAGCGAGGCTTCTCACATGGACGTGAAACCTTTTACAATCGACATTCCGCAGGCGGCGCTCGACGACCTTAGCGATCGGCTGACCAGGATGCGCTGGCCGGATGAGCTGCCCGGCGTCGGCTGGACGTATGGTGTGCCGCTCGATTTCGTGAAAGAGCTGGCCGAATACTGGCGCACCGGCTACGATTGGCGCGCGTGGGAGGCGAAGATCAACCAGTATCCGCAGTTCACCACGACGATCGACGGCCAGAATATTCATTTTCTGCATGTGCGCTCGCCGGAGCCCGACGCGCTGCCGCTCATTGTAACGCACGGCTGGCCGGCGACCGTGGTCGAATATCTGGATCTGATCGGCCCGCTGACCGATCCGCGCGCGCATGGCGGCGATCCGGCCCAGGCGTTTCACCTGGTGATTCCGTCGATTCCCGGCTTTGCGTTCTCCGGCCCGACGCACGAGACCGGCTGGGATAGCCGCCGCATCGCCCGCGCCTGGGCCGCGCTGATGCAGGGCCTTGGCTACACCCGCTACGGCGCGCACGGCAACGACGCCGGCTCGCTGATCTCGCCCGAGGTCGGTCGCTGCGATCCCGAGCATGTGGTGGGCGTGCATGTGACGCAGATTTTCTCGTTTCCATCCGGCGATCCGGCCGAGTTTGAGGGTCTCGGCGAGGAGGATTTCCGCCGCCTGAATTTTCTTCAGCACTTCAACGACACGATGAGCGGCTTTTCCAAGCTTCAGTCGACGCAGCCCCAGACGCTGGCCTACGCCCTGAGCGACTCGCCGGTCGGGCAGCTTGCGTGGAGCAGCCAGCTGCTGGGCGAGGCCGTCAGCCGCGATTTTCTGATCACGAACGCCATGATCTACTGGCTGACGGGCACGGCCGGATCGTCGGCGCGGATCTACTATGAGGATGCGCACGCCGAGGACCAAAGCGGCGATCCGACGACCGCTCCGCTGGGCGTCTCCGTCTTCGCCAACGATTTTCAGTCGATCCGCCGCTTCGCCGAGCGCGATCACAAGGGGATCGTGCATTGGTCGGAGTTCGATCGTGGCAGCCACTGGTCGGCTCAGGACGCGCCCGACCTGCTGGCCGGCGACCTGCGCGCGTTCTTTGCGGCGCTGCGCGCGTGAAGATCGAAGGCTAGAGCAATTGATCGATTCCCTCGCCGGCGAAATGGCTGGCGAGGGAAAGCCGGTTAAGCGAGAGGAGTTATCATATGCAGGCAGTGAGTCGGCAAGCTTATGAAGGTGATACAACTATGACCATGTCAGACATCGGCGTTCAGCGGCTGATAAGCCAGCGAGTCATGCCGCCCACGTTCACGGATGCGGCCGAGGTTGTGCGCTGGCTGGGAGCGGTGCAGGCTCAGGATTTTCTGGGATCGCTGTGGGCGATCGGCAGCCGGATGCAAGACGCGACCGAGCAGACGATCGAGCAGGCGATTGCCGAGCGCACGATTCTGCGCACCTGGCCGATGCGCGGCACTGTGCATTTTGTCCCGGCCGAAGATGCGCGCTGGATGCTGGATCTGCTGACACCACGCGTCGTGAGCCGAGCCCAGAGCATCTACCGGCAGCTGGGGCTGGATCAGGCGGTGATGGCGCGCAGCCGGGATGTGGTCACGCGGGCGCTCGCCGGCGGCAAAACGCTGCGCCGCAACGATCTGTACGCGGAGCTGGACGCGGCAGGCATCGCGACGGGCGACATGCGCGGCCTGCATATCATCGGGCAGCTGGCACAAGCGGCGCTGATCTGCTTTGGCCCGCGCTCCGGCAAGCAGCCGACGTTTACGCTGCTCGACGAGTGGGCGCCGAATCAGCGCACGCCCGGCCGCGAGGAGGCGATCGCCGAGCTGGTGGTGCGCTACTTCCGCAGCCACGGCCCGGCCACGATCCACGATTTCATGTGGTGGACCGGGCTGACGATGGCCGAGGCGCGGCCTGCGATCGAGGCCATGCAGCCGCAGCTCGTCAGCGAAACGATCGACGGCAAGACCTACTGGTGGACCGAGGAGACGCCGGGCGCCGCGCCGCATTCGCCCGCGCTGTATCTGCTGCCGCCGTTCGACGAGTACCTGGTGAGCTACAAAGATCGCAGCCCGTCGCTGGAGCCGCTGAATACCTTTGTGGCCGCGCCGGAACGCCATCTGGGCTCGATCATCGTGATCGACGGGCGCGTAGTCGGCCTGTGGAAGCGAACGTTCAAGAAAGACGCGGTGACGGTCGAGGCGACCTGTGGTCGCGATCTGAACGAGGCCGAGATCGCGGCGTTTGAAGCTGCGGCCCGGCGCTATGC
The DNA here is from genome assembly GCA_036401895.1 of Herpetosiphonaceae bacterium. Classification (GTDB taxonomy): domain Bacteria; phylum Chloroflexota; class Chloroflexia; order Chloroflexales; family Kallotenuaceae; genus LB3-1. The sequence continues at coordinate 6,501 of DASWTW010000526.1, forward strand.
GGCGTTTGTCGGGATGCCGACGCTGCACACGAGCATTAGCCGAGCGTGAGTAGCAGCTGAGACGACGCGTAAGATCGGCAAGAAGTTACGTAATTCTGCCGATTGACGCTGCGATCCGGGCTGCGTATGCTGAGTCGAGCGTTATCAACGTCGTATCAGGAGATCCATCATGCTTATGCGTCGGTCCACCCCGCTGTTCTTGCTCGGCCTGGCTCTGCTCGGCATCCTTTCGATCGCAACGCCCGCCTCGACTGCGACGGCGCAATCCGCCTGCTACACACTGACGCTGTACCAGCATGCTTACGGTGGCATTCTCGCCAGCCCGGCGCCCAACTGCGGCGGCAACGCCTACACCGCCAACACCGTCGTCACGCTGACGGCGCGCTATGCCTCGTGTATGCGCTTCGTCGGCTGGTACGGCGACGCCAGTGGCACGGCGAATCCAACCTCGATTGTGATGGATCGGGCGAAAGCGGTCGGCATTTCGCTGGAGCGCATCGGCTGGTGGTGCTAAGGGTTTTTGGAGCTAACACGACGCGGCGGCAAGCTCGACTTGCCGCCGCGTGCGTTTGCGGCTAATCAAAATCGAACAGCTCGTCGAGGAAGCCGCCGCGTTTCTTTTTCCGGCGGTAGTCGTCGTCGTAGCGATGCTGGGAGGATGCCGGGTAATCCCGATCTTGATGCTGGGATGGGTGGCGCGTCGATCGATTCTGGGTTTGAGCGGTGCGCTCGATAATTTTGTCGAGCTCGCCACGGTCGAGCCACACGCCGCGACAGGCCGGGCAATACTCGATCTCGATGCCCTGGCGATCCGCCATCTGGAGCGCGACGTCGCGACATGTCGGACACATCATCGATCGATTTCCTGGACGAGACTGAGCGTACGCTCGTGGCTGCGGCTGGGTGTAGAGCGCGGACTGGTCGCCCACGCGCTGGCCGCACTCGGTACAAAACTCCGCACGCTCAGGCAGCGGTGTTTGGCAGTTTGGACACGCCTTCCCTGCCAGACGCGACGTCGGGCCGGTAGCCGGTATCAGCGCTGCGCCACAGTTGCTACAGAAGCGGGCATCCAGTGATTGTCTGGTGCCACACGCCGGACAATTGATCGTTTCAGCCATATTGTTCTCCACAGCCCATACTTCACTATGATGCTCACTTGCATGATACCATTTTTGCCTGGGTGTCCAAACCTTGCTACACGGGCGATCGATGATTCGATCGTGAGCATCATCGATTCGACACAGGAGCAGGGCGATGCCACTTCGCATGGTTCAGGTAGGGATGGGCAAATGGGGCCGCGATTGGGCCAGGCTGTTGGCGCGGACCAGCGGGCTGGTCGAGACGGTTGGATGTGTCGACGTCGAGCCGGGCATGTTGCAGCAGCTTCAAACGGATGTCGGCATCAGCGCGGGCGCGTGTTTTTCCTCGCTGAGCGCGGCGCTGGAGGCCGTCGAGGCGGAGGCGGTGCTGGTGACGACGGCGATCGGCGGTCATGTGCCGGTGGTGCTGGCCGCGCTGGAGGCCGGCAAGCATGTGCTGGTCGAAAAGCCCTTCGCGCCGTCGCTGCTAGAGGCGCAGCAGGCGGTTGATCTGGCGGCAGCGCAGAAGCGCGTGCTGATGATCAGCCAGAACTATCGCTTTTATCCGGCGGCACAGACGGCGGCGCGGCTGATTCGCGAAGGAGCGCTTGGCCCGGTGAGCGCCGTAAGCATCCAGTTTCGCAAGTATGCCAACACGCAGCCGCGCGGCAATCACCAGCACTACACGCTTCAGCATCCGCTGCTGATGGACATGTCGATCCATCACTTCGACCTGATGCGCTTTGTGCTCCATCAGGAGCCGCAGACCATCAGCTGCCACGCCTGGAATCCGCCCTGGAGCAACTTCACCGACCCGGCGGCGGCCGTCGCCACGATTACATTCGACGGCGGCGCGGTAGTCGATTATCGGGGAAGCTGGGTCAGCACGGCCGCGCCGACGAACTGGGCCGGAGCCTGGCAGATCGAGTGCGCCGAAGGTGTGCTGAGCTGGACCGGCCGCGACGATACCACGCTGGAGGCCGACGCGGTGACGATCCAGCCGCGCGGGAAGCGCGCGCGACGGGTGCAGCTGCCGGAGATGCCCTACTTTGATCGCGCGGGGTCGCTGGCCGCGTTTGCCGAGGCCATTCGCAGCGGCGCCGAGCCGTCGTCCAGCGGGCGCGACAACCTGGGAAGCCTGGCGCTGATGTTTGCGGCGATCGCGTCGGCGGCTGCGGGACGAACGCAGGAAGTGCGCGCTTTTCTGCCATCGGCGCGCGCTGAGCATCGATCCTGACATGCAGCGGCGGCTCGAAGCGCCGAGCCGCCGCTTGGTGATCGCCGGGGAGTGACGTTACAGACTAATCCAGGGAGCAGTCGTAGGGGCCTTCAGCCGGCTGGTACGGCTCGCTGCCCTCAAGCGCCCAGGCGAAGACAAAGGCCAGCGCGTCGATGTCGCAGTCGGAGAGCACCGGATCGCCCAGACTCGGCCAGCCGTAGCCCATCAGATCCGTGCTTTCCAGCAGGTTGGTCGCATGGCCCAGACCGAGCGCGTGGCCAAGCTCGTGCAGCGTGACCCAGCCGAGATACTCGGGGGTGTACGGCTCACGGTCCTGGCTCGGCGGCAGGTCGGAGCGCACGATGATGTTGGGGCAGCCGTGGTCGCCGCAGAGCGCGTAGCCGCCAAAGACCACGCCGCCGGCTGTCGGGACATAGTGCACCACAATATCGGCGCCCTGCTGCGGATTCCGCGACGTGTCGGTGACATCGGTCAGCGTGATCAGCCCGTCGAAGCAGTCAAGCAGCACGTCGCTCCAGGTCTGGATCGCGCCGTGGATTGCCGCGAGCTGCTCGTCGGTGGCTTTGGGATGCGCCTGAACGGCGACGGTCAGGTCGGTGTGATCCCACCAGTAGCCGGGATAATAGTTGTTGAGGATGACGAGGCCCTCGGCGTTCGACTCGGGCAGGTTGCAGGTGACGCCGGCGGTGCTGTTGCTGCCGGCTCCTTTGCGCGGCGCGGCGGCGGCTGGCAGCGCTGCGAGCAGCAGCACGCAGGCGGTAAGGATGACGAGCAATGTTCGGTTGCGCATGGCTTGATCCTCCTTGGTGCTCTCCCCTAACGATTGCGGAATGAATCGCCGGTCAAGCAATACCGATTCTTTGGCTCGGGCCGTGGTGAAAAACGCGGACTGGCGGCGAGGAACATGCGCTGCGCACGGAGAAACAGCGTCATGCTGCCAGCTGGAGCTGCCGGCTATGTGCGGAAGGTTGCGGTGGGGATGTGTACATAGCTCAGTGCGCTAGAGTGTACAGCGCTCTGCGGCTCGTGTCAATGATAGAGCGCGGGCGCCGGTTTGTGGAGCGGCGAGCGCATGGATCGAAGGATGCAGCCGGCTCAATCGCCGTTCGGGCCAAGGTTTGGCGCTATAATACCCAAAGACGTTTAGCTTACTAGAAAGCCACGCATGACCACTGAACCCTCTGCTATTGGACGCGACCCGTACGCCGCGCTGCGGGTCCCTGATTTTCTCAGACTCTTATCGGGTGAATTCATCGCCTCGTTGGGCGAACAAATGGCGGTCGTCGCGCTGGGCTGGGAGCTGTACGAGCGCACGTCGTCGCCGCTGGCGCTGGGCCTGGTGGGGCTGGTGCAGGTGCTGCCGGTGATCCTGCTGGCGCTGCCGGCCGGTCACTGGGCCGATCATCA
>DASWTW010000527.1:0-16157 GCA_036401895.1 Herpetosiphonaceae bacterium
CGGCGGTACCCACCACAATATCGGTCTGATTGCAGTAACGGACGAGCAGCATCTGGAAGGCGGTCAGCAGCGTCATGAAGAGCGTGGCGCCTTCCTGCTGGCTCAGCGCCGCAAGCCGGGCGTGCAGCGCCGCAGGCAGCGCAAACTCGTGGATTGCGCCCTGGTTGGTGGGATTGGCTGGCCGTGGATGGTCAGCCGGCAGCTGAAGCGTCGGCAGATCCGCTAGATGTTTGCGCCAGTAGACAAGCAGACTTTCCAGCACGGCGTCCTGAAGCCAGCCGCGCTGCCAGACCGCGTAGTCGCCATACTGAAGCGGCATCTGCGCGAGCGGTGAGGGCAGCCCTTGAGAAAAAGCTGCATAGAGCGCGCTTAGCTCGCGGAAGAGCACGCCGAACGACCAGCCGTCGGTGACAATGTGGTGGATCGTCAGCACCATCACATGTACATCCGCCCGGAGCCGCAGCAGCAGGACGCGCAGCAGCGGACCGCGCGCCAGATCGAAGATATGATGAATCTCCAGCGTGGCGAGCCGCATCGCCTCGGCTTCCCGCTCATCCGCAGGCAAGCCCTGAAGATCGATCAGCGGCAGCGCAACCGCTTGCGCCGGATTGATGACCTGCACCGGCTGCTCAGCCTGGACCGTAAAGATCGTCCGCAGCACCTCGTGCCGCCGCACGACCTCGTCGAGGCTCTGGCTGAGCGCAGCTACGTCGAGCGGCCCTTCCAGTCGCTGAATGCGAAAATCATTATAGGCCGGACTATCTGGCTCCACCTGGTGGAGAAACCACAGCCGCTGCTGCGCAAACGACAGCGGCAGCGGCTCGGCGCGCGGGACGGGCAGGATGGGCGGCACATGGATCTGGCGCAGCATTGTCATGATCTCTGCTTTATGCGCCGCCAATTCCGCCCGTAGCTCCGGGGTGAGCGCCCCCTTGGGCGCGCTGAAGCGCAGGCGGTCATCCTCGATCCAGAGCTCTATCTCCAGGCTCCGCAAGTGGGCCAATAGCTCAGTGGTGGTCATACTTCCCCTGTCTCCCGATCTTCCTCGCTGGCGCTGGACCGCTCCCGTGTTCCCTGAGCAGCCCAACGCATCGTCTCGATACGCTCGACCATCCCGGCGATCGTCGACTGCTCCGCCTCAAACAGGCTGCGCAAGGGCAGCTCGACCTCGAAAGTCTCGCGCACTCGTGAGATCAGCTGAGTTGCCAGCAGCGAATGCCCGCCCAGGACGGAAAAGTTATCGTAAACGCCGACTCGCTCAAGATGCAGCACCTCAGCCCAGATCGCCGCCAGATTCTCCTCCAGCGGAGTACGCGGCGCGACGAAGGTCGTGTCAAGCAGTGTGCGGCTGGTATCCGGCGCCGGCAGCGCCCGCCGATCGACTTTGCCGTTGGGTGTCAGCGGCAGGGCCGGCAACACGACAAACGCGCTCGGAATCATATACTCGGGCAGTCGATCTTGGAGGAATGAGCGCAGGCTCTCACTTGAGGCCCTCACCCCCAGCCCCTGCCCCAAACCTCGGCTAGCTTCAGCCTCGGTTGCGGCAGGCGCGGGGAAAGATCGGTTCTCCCTAGGTTCTAGGTTCTGGGTTCTAGGTTCTAGGTTCTCTTGTTCCTTTGTTCCCTTGTTCCTTTGTTCTTCCGTCACATACGCCACCAGCCGCTGATCGCCCGGCACGTCCTCGCGCACCACGACGACCGCCTCGCGTACCGTGGCGTGCCGCGCCAGCACGGCCTCGATCTCGCCCAGCTCGATGCGATAGCCACGCACTTTCACCTGCTGGTCGATCCGCCCGATGAATTCAAGGTCGCCGCTCGACAGATAGCGCGCCAGATCGCCAGTCCGGTACAGCCGGCCGCCTGGGACTTCGCCAAACGGATCGGGGACGAAGCGCTCGGCCGTGAGATCGGGACGGTTGAGATAGCCGCGCGCCAGCCCATCGCCGCCGATGTGCAGCTCGCCAACAACGCCGATCGGCACCGGCTGCATATGGCGATCGAGCAGATAGATCTGCATATTGGCGATCGGACGACCGATCGGCACCGGCGTATGCGATCCCTCGGCCCGGTAGACGCTGCTCCAGACAGTGCCCTCGGTTGGTCCATATTCGTTGAAGATCGTGCCTCGCGGCAGCGCCTCGTTATGACGCGCGATCAGCTCCGGCGGACATGCTTCTCCCGCCACGATCACCGTCCGCAACGACTGGAGCTGCTGTGGCTGCGCCTGCGCCAGAAGCTGGCCGAAGAGCGATGGAAGGCTCAGCAGATGCGAGATCTGTAGGCCGGCAATCTGCACGGCGATCTGCGCAACATCGCGCTCAAGGCCCGGCTGCGGGAGACACAGCGCGCCGCCCTGACAGAGCGTCCAGAAGATACCGGCGATCGAGCTGTCGAAGGCGAACGACGAAAGCAAGAGGAACTTCGTGACCGGCTCGTGGTAGTAGGCGATGCGCGCGCTCGTCGAATGTACCAGGTTTTGATGCGCAACCAGCACGCCTTTGGGCGTACCGGTCGAGCCCGAGGTATAGATCACATAGGCGGGATTCGCAGCCTGTACCTGCCTGGCCGGGTTCTCCCCGGGCGTTTGCGCGATCGGCGTCGATTCGGCGTCGATAGCGATCACCTGGGCTGTATGCTCGGGCAGTCGCTCGATCAGATGCTGCTGCGTCAGCAGCACCGGCGCCCGGGTGTCGGCCAGAATGTACGACTGGCGCTCGGCCGGGTAGGCCGGATCGATCGGCACATAGGCGCCGCCCGCCTTGAGAATGCCCAGAATGCCGATCACCATCTCGGGCGAGCGCTCGACGCACAGCGCCACCAGAGTCTCCGGCCGCACACCCAGCTCGCGCAGATGATGGGCCAGCTGATTCGCACGTGTGTTCAGCTCTGCGTAGGTCAGGCGACGATCCTCAAATACAACAGCAATCGCGTCGGGTGTGTGCGCGGCCTGCTCCTCGAATAGCTCGTCGATACACCGGTCTTTCGGATAGTCGGCCCGTGTGCTATTGAGCTCCACCAGCAGCCGGCGGCGCTCATCAGCGCTCAGCAGATCCAGCGTCCCGAGCGTGGCGTCCTCGCGCTGAACCACAGAGGCCAGCAGCGTCTGGAACTGCCCTGCTAAGCGCTGGATCTCCTCGACTGAGAACACGCTGGCGTCGTAGTGCAGCTCCGCGCTCAGCCCACGGTCTTGCTCAACACAAACGAGCTTGAGCTTGAATCGATCAAAGCAGGCGTAGCGCTGATCGATGGAAAAAGCCAGGCCGGCGTACGAGTACGGCGCGGACTGTGACTCGAAGTCGAAGCATATAGGAAAGAATGACAGCGCCGGATCTTTTCCGGACAGCTCTCTCGCCTGCTCCCAGGAAAAATAATCTTGCCACTCGCCGGCCTCGTGTACGGAGGTTTTCACCCGCTGCACAAGCTCGGCGAATCGCAGATCTTCTTCCAGCCGACCGTGAAGCGGTAGATATTTAGCTAGCAAGCCGGGCACATCTTGCAGCTCTTCCTGGCTGCGGCCATCGTAGCGCGTACCGACGATGATGTCCTGCTGTCCGATCAATCGCCACAGCAGCGTTTGCCAGCCGGCCAGCAGGCAGGTCGAGACCGGCGTATCGTGCTGCTGGGCCAGAGCAGCGAGCTGCGCCGCCACCTCGGGATCGATCGGCACGCGCAGCAGCCGGGGCGCGAATTCCCCGGCTTCAGCCGCATGGCCCTCGCCGGGCAGCTTGATCGACGACAGCGCCGAGTGATCCAGCGCGCGCCAGTAATCTCTGCCGGCCTGACCATCCTCTGACTCAAGCACTTCGTTGAGCCATCCGGCAATGTCGGCGTATTGGATCGCCTCGTCGACCAACTCCTCGCCTTGCGCGCACGCGGCGTAGGAGCGACCGATCTCGGCTACCAGCTTCTCCAGCGTCACCGCGTCCGCGCAGAGCGCCGACAGATTGAGCAGCAGCAGATGCTCCTCAGGCGATTTCTTGAGCAGGGATGCCCGCAGGAGTGGGCCATGCTCGACGTCGAAGGGGAGCCGGCCCGACTCCTGGGTCACCCTGGCGATGGTTTCCGCTTGCTCGTGCGGGCCGAGATCGCTCAGGTCATGCTGATCGAGCGCCGGCGGAGCCGGCTCGCCGATGACCTGGAGCGGCACGGTCATGCCAGGTAAGTAGCGAAAGGTTGTGCGCAGAATCTCATGCCGCGCCACAACGTTCGCCAGGGCCGCCTTGAGAAGGTCCTGATCGAGATTGCCCTCGATCAGGACGGCGACCCAGGCGCGGTACCGCTGGTTTTGGTCGGCTTGCTGTAGCATCCATAGATGAGCTTGCTGCGGAGAAAGCTGAAACCCTGAAATCATAGAAACCTCCTGCTACCGCAGCCGGTGGAATGATGCTCAACCAGGCCGTGGATCGCATATCGAGCGTCACGCGTCTGCCCGACCATTCGCTCCCAGCGTTGCGCTGTATGGCTCGGACATACCCACCACGACCTTGCGCTGACCAACAAACGGTGCTCGTCCGTGGGCGACTGACATATTGTCCAGCATGAGCACGTCACCCTCCTGCCACGGGAAAGCGATCGTTTCCTGCCGATAAATCTCACGAAGCTCATCTAACACGGAGGGCTCGATCGGGGAGCCGTCGCCATAGTAGGTGTTATTCGGAAGATCCTGCTCGCCGAACTCGGCCATCAATGCTTTGGCAATCTCCGGCGCCAGCGTCGATACATGGAAGAACGTCGCGTGATTGAACCAGATCATCTCGCCGGTCGTTGGGTGTTGCCTGACGGCCGGGCGGATCTGGCGTGTTCGCAGCCGGTTGCCCGGCTTCCACTCGGTCTCGATCACGTTTTTACGGCAGTACGCATCAACGTCGGCCTGATCCGTCGTTTGAAACGCGTTCTGCCACGACAGGCCAAAGCCGTCGCCATAGTTGCGGACGTACATCACCTGCTTTTCGATAAAGCGCTCGCGGATCTTCGGATCGATACGATTGAAGATGTTCCGGCAGTCGGCGATCGGGGTTTCCCCACCCTGCTCAGCGGCGGTAACACAGCAAAAGAAGATCTTCAGCGGCCAGGTGAGCCAGTATGTACCCTCGTTGTGCAGAAAAATGGTTTGATCCGCCGGGTAGTCGGTTGACGTGTACACGTTTCCGCTCACCGGACTGCGCGGCGATGAGCGCTCGCGATACTCCAGCAGCTCGCCTGAGCTGGCCTTGACGAACTGCTCAAACTCGGCGACCGAGCTGAAGTTGAAGTCGCGGAACAGGAGCGCTCGATGCTTCAAAAGCATTGTTTCGAGAAGCTCCCGGTTATTGGTCGCCCAATCCACCAGGCTAAGCCGATCCACCGCTGGCCGCACGACCAGCGGGATCACTTCTCCAGTTGGTAGACTTTCGGTCTTGATCAACCCTTCTTCGGATACGCTGACCGCTTTCCGCGCAAACATTCCCGGCTTCTTTGCGGCTGTCATGCGCTGTTCCTCCTTATGATCAAGCGCTGGTGTTGGCTTGTGTTAATTCCGACAGCTTGGATGCTCTCAGGCGCGCGCGAAGCTTAGGGCTTGGCTGCAGACAGCAGGATGCGCACGCGCATAACGTCGCCATTGCTCGGCGGGAGCACCATGATCGATTTCCCGGCCGCGATCTCGCTAGCCTGGGCGTCCACATACTTCTGGAACTGCGCGTTGGAGCCGACCTGTACCTTTATGGTCTTGCCATCCGCGCTCTTCATCGTGATCGTGTTGCCATCGACCTGCTCGACGGTTCCCTCGATCGGCTCGGGTAACAGGATCGTGCCCTCAGCCTCGGCAGGCCGGAACGCAGAGTCGACAGCCGGGCTACCGCTGGGCGCCGCCTCAACCGCGCCAGGAGCAACCTCAACCGCGCCGGGAGCGCCGGGCGCAGTCTCGACCGACCCAGGAGCGCCGGGCGCCGCCGCGACAGCACCGCCGTTCACACCTTCCTCCAGGGGCAGACGTGAGCCCATGACGGCCTCTTTGCCTACCAGCACAATATCCGCCTGGATCACGCCGCCACTGTCCGGGCCCAGCGCCGTGACGATGGTACCCGGCTGGACATCCGAGAGCTGCGCCAGCTCCTGCCGGTGGATTCGGGCATCGGGCGTCAGATCGAACTTTTGCAGCAGGCCGGTCGCCGCCTCACGAATAAAGATCGTTTTCCCCTCGACCCGCTCGACGCTGGCCATCAGCGGCGTCTGCACATCCCCCTCGCCGTGGTCGTCCGGCCCATGGATATGCTCGGTGCCATCGGCGTGGATATGCACGTCTCCCTCGGCGCTGGCCGCGTTCGATCGATTTCCCATCATATAGAACGCCGACCCAACCCCTAGCCCGGCAACCAGGGCCACAACGACGATGACCAACACCAGTTTGAGATTCTTCATCTGAGACCACCTCTTTTGACTAACCGACTGATAGTGAAGGGCATGACAGGGAGCGAGCGGCGCTCGCTCCGCATCACTCCCACGAACTTACTCCTCTACCACGGACCGCACGCTGGTATCCAGGGTATCAATACAGCTTTTCAGCCGCTCTGCCAGGACGCGGACGTGCGGCTCGTTGACCATTGTCTCGTGAGTTCCTGGGACCGTATAAACCTTGACTGGTTGAGTGGAGATACCGCTCCAGCCCAATGTCGTCTCAAGGAGGTCGGGGGAAGCCTCCGTCTCGGATGTGTCTTCAGCCGCGGGCGCTGCTGTCTTGAAGAGCGTAATCGACTCGGGATACAGCTGCGGCCGGTAGGTAAACATGGCGCGCAGATTGGTTTTGAAAACTTGCACCATCCGGCGCAGCTGCTCCTCGTCGGCGTCCGGTGGCAGGAAGCCGGACTTCTTCAACAGCTCCACGGCAAGATCCACTTGCTCGTCGGGTCCAAGCCGCTGGAAATCTTCTTTCGCCATCGACAGGTTCTGCTCTTCAATCAAGGCCAGCAAGATCGAGACATCATCGTCAAGATCTCCGATCTCAGCGCTGCCCTCAGGCGCTCCCACATCGATAAGCGCCAGCAGATCGACATCCTGATCCTGCCGTCGTAGCTGCTGGGCCATCTCGAAGGCCACAAGGCCGCCCATCGACCAGCCGCCGAGCAGATACGGGCCGTCAGGCTGAATCTGGCGGATCGCGTCGATGTAGTCTGCGGCCATGTCCTCGATCCACTGCACGGGCTCCTGGCCTTCTTCAAGGCCACGGGCTTGCAACCCGTAAACCGGCTGATCGGAGCCCAGATGCTGGGCCAGCCGGGCGTAGCACAGCGCGGGACCGCCAGCCGGATGCACACAGAAGAACGGCGACCGAGAGCCGCTCGGTTGCAGCGGCACCAGCGGCGACCAGGCGTCTGAGCCGGTGTGCTCACGCATGCGGCAGGCCAGTTCCTCGATCGTCGGCCCGTGAAAGAGCGTCGCCATCGGCAGATCCTGCCCAAGCTGCTGCTTGACCTGAGTCATCAGGCGTAATACCAGCAGTGAGTGACCGCCCAGCTCGAAGAAGCTGTCGGTGACTCCGATCGGCCGGATGTCCAGCAGATCTTCCCAGATCTGTACGAGCTTAAGCTCCAGCGTGTCACGTGGATCGACGCGGCTCGTCTGTGCGCCAGATAGACCCTGATTCGGCGCCGGCAGAGCCTTGCGATCGACCTTGCCGCTGGGCGTCAACGGCAATGTTTCAAGCGGTACCAGAACACTCGGCACCATGTAGTCGGGCAGCCGCTCTTTGAGGAAGGAGCGCAGAGGAGAGGACAGGCCGTCATCCCCCCTGCCCCCTTCTCCCGTTGCGACAGGCGAAGGGGGAGTCTTCGGCTCAACCCCTAGGTTCTGGGTTCTAGGTTCTAGGTTCTCCGGTTGTTCTAGGTTCTTAGTTCTTGGTTCTTCAACGATGTACGCTACCAGCCGCTGGTCGCCGGGCGTGTCCTCGCGCACCACAGCAACCGCCTCGTGAACCGTGGGATGCGCTCGCAGCGTGGCCTCGACCTCGCCCAGCTCGATGCGGAAGCCGCGCACTTTGACCTGATGGTCGATGCGGCCAAACAGCTCGATCGTGCCATCCGGTAGGCGGCGGCCTACGTCGCCGGTCCGGCACATCAGCGCGCCGTCGCCCCAGGGACACACGACGAATTTCTCAGCCGTGAGATCGGGCCGGTTGAGATAGCCGCGCGACAAGCTCTCGCCGGCCACACAGACCTCGCCGATCACGCCAAGCGGCTGGAGGTTGCCGTGGGCGTCGGTGAGATAGATCTGGTTGTTGTTGAGCGGCCTGCCGATCGTGATCGTCTTGTCCAGGTCGCGGCTGGTGATCACGGAGAACAGGTTGATGTCGGTGATCTCGGTCAGGCCGTAGATATTGACGATGTTGACCTGCTCGCCGAGCTGATCAAAGACTGCCTTGAGCAGCCGCCGCTCCAGCTTCTCGCCGCCGATCAGGATATATTTGAGCTGGTTGGCCACCTGTTCGGGCTGAATCTCCGCAAGCACCGCCATCAGGTATGACGGCACCGAGTCGAACAAATGGATCTTGTTCTCGGCCATGTACTGTACCATCGCCCGGCTGTTGAACTTGATCGGATCGGGGATGATATGCAGCGTGCGGCCAAAGATCAGCGTCGGGAAGATCTGATTCACGGAGATGTCGAAGCTGATCGACGTGATCAACGCCGTGTTGCTGACGTCAGGATCGTCAAAGAAAGCTTGCAGGCCATAGCACAGGTTGATCAAGCCGCGCTGTTTGACCATCACGCCTTTGGGCCGTCCCGTCGAGCCGGATGTATAGATGATATAGGCCCGATGCTCGCCGAGCACCGTTCGGGGCGGATTCGCCGCGCTGCGCTGGCTGATCGCCTCCCAGTCTGCATCAAGATAGACGACACGCGCCTGGCCGCTCGGCAGCTGACCGCGCAGCCGCTCCTGGGTCAGCAACACAGGCGCCCGGGTATCTTCCAGCATGTACTGGAGCCGATCCTGAGGATAGTTCGGATCGAGCGGCACATACGCGCCGCCGGCTTTGAGAATCCCCAGGATACCGACGATCATCTCCAGCGAGCGCTCGACGCAGATGCCGACCAGCACATCAGGCCCGACGCCGAGCTGCCGTAGATGATGCGCCAGCTGATTGGCGCGCCGATTCAGCTCGCCATAGCTGAGCTGCTGCCCTTCACAGACAACCGCAACGGTGGAAGGAATGCGGGCAGCCTGCGCCTCGAACAGCTCCTGGATCGACGAGGCGCGCGGGTAATCGGCGGCGCTGTTGTTCCAGGCGACAACCAGCTGCTGCTGCTCCTCGGCGGTGACGAGCGGCAGCTCGGAGATCCGGCGCTCGGAGTGAGCGGCGATGTTCTCAAGGATCGTCTGCAAGTGCCCGATCATGCGCGTGATCGTGGCGGCATCGAAGCGCCGATCATCGAAGGTGATGCGCAGCGATAGCTCAGGCCCCGGCGCGACGACGATGGTGAGCGGATAGTTGGTGCGCTCCTGGCCTTCCATATTCGCGATCGCCAGCTCGGGAGCATCGTCCTGCTCGGCGGCAGCGTTCCCCACGGGATAGTTCTCAAAGGCGAACAAACTCTCGAAGAGCGGCTGGCCACGCGGAACCTCGCTCCAGCTCTGGACCTGCACCAGCGGACTGTACTCGTACTGGCGCAGCTCCGTCTGCTGGTGCTGCACCTGCTGGAGCCACGCCAGCACCGTCGCCGTCTGCGGCACATGCACACGCACCGGCAGCGTGTTGATGAACAGGCCAACCATCGTTTCGACGCCGGGCAGATCCGCCGGACGGCCCGCGACCGTGGCGCCGAAGACCACATCCGGCTCGCCGCTGTAGCGACTGAGCAGCAGCGCCCACGCGCCCTGTACGACCGTGTTCAACGTCAGCCCGTGCTGCCGCGCCAGCGCCTGGAGCGCCGCCGTGGTTCGCTCGTCCACCACGCCATGCTGATCAACGTAGCGCGCCTCGCCGGCGTCGGAAGCCAGCGGCCGATCGACGATCAGCGGCGTCGGAGCGGTGAAGCCGTGGAGCAGCTGCCGCCAGAACGCCTCCGCCTGCGCCAGATCCTGACGCTGCAACCACGCAATGTAGTCACGGTATGGGCGTGGATGCGCCAGGTACAGATCCCGACCGTTCGCAAACGCATCGTAGTACGCAAAAACCTCGTTGAAGACCAGCGGCACCGACCAGCCGTCCAGCAAGAGATGGTGCTGCGTCCACACACAGCGATAGCGCGCGTCGGCCACCTGGAAGAGCGCCAGGCGCATCAAGGGTGCCTCGGCCAGGTCAAAGCCCCGCCGTCGATCCGCCGCCAGAAACGCATCCAGCCGCGCGTCCTGCTCCGCACTCGGCAGATCCTGCCAATCCTCCACCTGCCAGGGCAGCCGTACCTGCTGTCGCACCAGCTGTAGCGGCTCGTCCAAATCTTCCCACACAAAGGCCGTGCGGAAAATCGGGTGGCGCTCGACGACCTGCTGCCAGGCGCGCTGAAACGCCGGCACGTCAAGCCGACCCTCCAGCGTGATCGCCAGCTGCTCGACATACAAGCCCGATCCCGCCTGATACAGGGTATGGAAGAGCAGGCCCTGCTGCATCGGCGAGAGCGTGTACAGATCTTCGACCTGCCGATCGCTGCCCACCACCCGATCCAGAGTCGGCTGATCGAGATGCGCCAGCGGGAAGTCGGAGGGCGTGTAGCCGCCGGCCTCAGGAGCGCGGCAATGCTCGATCAGCATGCGCAGCGCAGAGAGATACTCCTGCACCAGCCGCGCGATCGTCGCCTGGGCGTGAACCTCGGCGCTGTAGATGCAGGCCAGGCGTAGCTGGCCATCGGCGACGATGCCGACAAACTCCAGCAAGTGGCTGCGTCGATCGAGCTGGCTATGCGGTAATCCAGTCGACTCGCGGGCCGGGCTGAAGAGCCCATCGGTGGGGATGCTCTGGTCGCCCTGGCCCCAGTAGTTGAAGCTGATCTGGGCCTGGGGCAGCGCGCGCAGCTGGGCCGCCGACTCATCGGTGCTCAGGTAGCGCAGCACGCCATAGCCCACGCCGCGATTCGGGATCTGGCGCAGCTGCTCTTTGACCGCTTTGAGCGCCGCGCCCGGCCCTTCCGCCTGGCGCAGATCCAGCAGCACCGGATACAACGACGTGAACCAGCCCACCGTGCGCGTCACGTCGACCTCGTCGAAGAGATCTTCGCGGCCGTGCCCTTCCAGATCAACCAGCAACGTCGCCGCGCCCGTCCAACGCGCGCACGCCTGCGCCAGCGCCGTCATTAGCACGTCGTTGATCTGCGTCTGATAGGCCGCCGGCACCTCTTGCAACAGCGCGCGAGTCTCGTCTTCGTCGAGGGCTGCCGCCACGCTCTGCACCGAGGCTGCGGTGTTGGCACCGCCGCGATAGTCCACCGGCAGCGGCCCGACCGACTCCCAGGGCCGCGATAGCCAGTAGTCCAGCTCCGCCCGCAGCGCCGCAGATTGCGCGTATGTGGTCAGTCGCTCGGCCCACTGCTTGAACGCTGTCGTCTTGGGCGGCAGCGCCACCTGCTCGCCGCGCTCAAGCTGCGCGTAGACGGTTTGCAGATCTTCCAGCAGGATCGTCCAGGAAACGCCGTCGATCGCCAGGTGATGGATCACGATCAGCAACCGTCCCGGCTGGCCGGCGCCCATGTTGAAAAGCGCTACCTTGAGCAGCGATCCCGCGAGATCCAGGCCGGCGTGCAGCTCGGCGGCGGTCGACTCAAGCGCATGGGCTTGCTCGGCCACCGGCAGCGCCGCCAGGTCGATCTCGGCGACGACCGGCTGCTCGCTAACGCCCGCGCTGATCTGCTGCCAGCCGAGATCCTCGCGCGTAAAGCGCAGCCGCAGAGCATCATGATGGCTGAGCAGATGCTGCATGGTCTGCTCCAGCAGCTCACGATCGAGGGGCCGGCGCACTTCCAGCAGCATCGCCTGGTTGAAATGGTGCGGATCGAGCAGATCGCGCGCGAAAAACCAGTGCTGAATCGGCGTCAGCGGCACCGCGCCCGTGACCAGCTCCTGCTCGGCTACCACTGCCGGCGCCATGCCAATCGCCGGTGCCAGCTCGGCGATCGTCTGATGCTGGAAGACCTGCCGTGGCGTAAGGTGCAGCCCGGCCTGATTGGCGCGCGCAATGATCTGAATGCTCAAGATCGAGTCGCCGCCCAGCACAAAAAAGTTGTCGTGTACGCCTACCCGCTCGACGCCCAGCACCTGCGACCAGATCCGGGCTAGCTGCTCTTCGACCCAGGTGCGCGGGGCGACGAACGTTTCGTCCAGCTCCACGCGAACGGTGTCAGGCGCGGGCAGGGCTTTGCGGTCCAGCTTGCCGTTGGATGTCACGGGCAGGCCGTCGAGGAACATGAACACCGCCGGCACCATGTAGTCCGGGAGCCGTTCCTTCAAGAAAGAGCGCAGATCGTTGATCGCGATGACGCGCTCTGGACGCGGCACAACATAGGCTACCAGCCGCCGCTCGCCTGACCTGTCGGCACGTGCCAGGACGGCCGTCTCCAGCACATCGGGATGCTGCGCCAGCACCGTCTCGATCTCACCCAGCTCGATGCGGTAGCCACGGATCTTCACCTGATGATCGACCCGACCAAGGAACTCCATCGTCCCGTCCGGCCAGTAGCGCGCCAGATCACCGGTTTTGTACAGCCGCGCACCAGGCGTCGGGCTGAAAGGGTGGGGAACAAACTTGCTCGCCGTGAGAATGGGCTCCTGGGCATAGCCTGAGGCGAGACACAGACCGCCGATATATAGATCTCCCGCCACTCCGACCGGGCACGGGTTGAGATGCGCGTCCAGGATGTGATACTGCGCGTTCTGGATCGGCACGCCATACGGAATGCTGGTCCAGCGCGGATCGACCTCGCCGATCGGGTAGTAGTTCGACCAGACCGTGGCCTCCGTCGCTCCACCCAGGCTGATCACCGATGCACCGGGGAAGGTTACTCTGATCTGATCGGGGAGCGGCACCGGAATCCAGTCGCCGCTCAAGAAGACCAGTCGCAGCCGGCTGGTGCGATGTGAAGCGCGGACCGTGTCGAAGAACGGGACGAGCTGTTGCAGCGCTGCGGGCGCGGAGTCCCAGAACGTGATCGGCTCGTCGCACATGATCTGTAGCAGCCGCTCCGGGTCGCGAATATCCTGGTCGGCGACGACGCGGATCGAGCCGCCGGCCGCGAGCAGGCCGAACACATCGTAGACGGAAAGATCGAAGCTCAGCGATGTGATAAATAAAACCTGATCCCCCTCGCCGATCTCGAACGTTCGGTTCACCCAGTCGATCAGGTTGACGGCCGGCCGATGCCGAACCATCACACCCTTGGGTGTTCCCGTCGAGCCAGAGGTGAAGATAATGTAGGCCAGATCGTCGGGATGCACGCGCGATGAAACCTGCTCAGCCGGCAGCCGATCGAGCTGCGCGCGGGTCCAGAGCTGCGTCCGTGCGGCCAATGCTTCAAACGTCGCATCCGCGTGTGCCTCGTCCATGCAGATCACATGCCTCAGGTTCGGAAGCTGCGGCTGAAGGCTGTGTATGGTCTGGAGCTGCGATCCTTGCGTGATGATGCACGAGATCTTGAGCGAAGCAAGAATCCACTCGATGCGGGCCTGTGGGAAGCTTGGCTCAAGCGGAACATACGCGCCGCCGGCCTTCAAGATGCCCAGCAGCGCCGGAACGACATCGATCGTGCGCTCCATGTAGACGCCGACCAGCACGCCGGGACCGACGCCCAGCTTTTGCAGGTGATGCGCCAGCTGATTTGCCTGCCGGTCCAGCTCCCGGTAGGTCAGGTGCTGAAGCGGGCCATCGCCGTTGTTGCGGTGATTGCCGGATGCATCCAGCGTTTGACCTCGGGCGCTCGATCGTTTGTCGGCGATGACGGCGATCGCGTTGGGCGTTCGCGCCGCCTGGGCCTCAAAAAGCTGGTGCATGCACAGATGCTGCGGGTATGGTGTGCTGGTGGCGTTCCACTCAACCAGCATCTGCTGCTGCTCGGTAGGCGTGAGCAGCGGCACGTTGAAGACGCGGCGCTCGGGGTTGGCGACAATGCCTTCCAGCAGGGATTGATAGTGCGTGAGCAGCCGGACGATCGTCGTCGTGTCGAACAGATCGGTGTTGTACTCCACCGAGCCGCCCCAGCCGCCCTCGTCAGTCCAGACGGAAAGCAGCAGATCAAACCTGGCCGTGCCGCTCTCGGTGCCCAGGAAGCGCATGGTCAGATCGGTCGGCGCCGGCTCTTGCGTCGGGCCGCCCTGCTGCAAGACAAACATGTTCTGAAACAGCGGGTTGCGGCTCAGATCGCGCTCGGGCTGGAGCGCATCCACCAGCTTTTCAAACGGCAGATCTTGATGGGCGTAGGCGCCTAAGGCGACCTCGCGCACGCGTCCCAGCAGCTCGCGAAAGCTGGGATTGCCCGCCAGATTGGTACGCAAGACCAGCGTGTTGGTGAAGCAGCCAATCAGCGACTCGGTCTCAACCGAGGAGCGGGTGGTGATTGGCGAGCCGACCAGAATATCGTCCTGGCCGCTGTAGCGCGCGAGCAAGACCTGCCAGGCGGCGAGCATCGTCATGAACAGCGTTACGCCTTCGCGCTGGCTAAGAGCTGTGATCGCCGCAGCGAGGTGCTGAGGCAGCGCAAAGTCCTGAACTGTACCTTGGAACGTGGGCACGGCCGGGCGTGGGCGGTCGGTCGGCAGATCGAGCACCGGCAGCGATCCGCCGAGCTGCTGCTTCCAGTAGGCCAGCTGGGCCTCCAACACCTCGCCCTGAAGCCAGTCGCGCTGCCAGACCGCATAGTCGGCGTACTGGATCGGCAGCGCGGGCAGCGCCGGGGCTATCGCACGCGCGTGGGCGCTGTAGAGCGTCATCAGCTCGCGGGTGAAAACATCGATCGAGCCATCGAAAACGATATGATGGGTCGTCGTCAGCAATACATGCTCTTCGGCATCGATGCGCAGCAGAATCGTGCGCAGGAGTGGACCCTGACCAAGGTCAAAGGGGCGCTGCGCCTCTTCGGTGATCAGACGCCCGACTTCGATCTCACGCTCCTGCCTGGGAAGCACCTGAAGATCGATCAGTGGCAGCGGCTGCTCCTGGGGCGGCGCGATCACCTGGATTGGACTGCCCTTCACCACTGCAAAGGTCGTCCGTAGCGCCTCGTGCCGCGCGACGAGGCTGTTGAGGGCCTGTTCGAGCGCTGCCACGCTCAGCGGTCCAGTCAGAACCATGCCCAGAAACATATTGTAGACCGGGCTGTTGGGCTGGAGCTGATCGAGGAACCACAGCCGCTGCTGCGCGAACGACAACGGCAGCAGGCTATCGCGTGGAACGGGCCGGATCGACGGCGGCAGCATTCCTTGTGCGGCGCGCCGCGCACCTTCGATCCAGGCAGCCAGTTCGACGACGGTTGGCTTTTCAAACAGGCTGCGCAGCGGCAGCTCAACCTGGAACGCCTCTCGCACCCGCGAGATGACCTGCGTTGCCAGCAGCGAGTGCCCGCCCAGCGTGAAGAAGTTTTCCTGGACGCTCACTCGCTCCAGATGCAGCACATCGGCCCAGATGCCCACCAGCACTTCTTCGATCGGCGTGCGCGGCGCCACGACGGCATCACCCGACCCCGTCCGTCGGCCATCCGGCGCGGGCAAGGCTTTGCGATCGACTTTGCCGTGCGCGGTCAGCGGCAGCGCGTCGAGCAGCACAAAGGCGCTCGGCAGCATGTAGGCGGGCAGGCGTTGCGCCAGGAAGGTGCGGAGCGTAGAGGATAGGCCCTCACTGGCCCTCACCCCCTGCCCCTCTCCCGCTGCGGCAGGCGAGGGGGAGGTTTCGGTTCTCGGTTCTTGGTTCTCGACGATGTAGGCCACCAGCCGCGGGTCGCCGGGGGTGTCGTGGCGCAGCAGCACCGCCGCGTGGCGCACGGCCGGATGCGCCCGCAGCGCCGCCTGGATCTCGCCCAGCTCGATGCGGTAGCCGCGCAGCTTGACCTGCTCATCACTGCGGCCCAAAAAGTCGAGCTGCCCATCCACCCGCCAGCGCCCGCGATCGCCCGTGCGGTAGAGCCGCGCGCCCGCCTCGGCGGAGAAGGGATCGGGTACAAAGCTCGCGGCGGTGAGATCAGGGCGACCCAGATAGCCGCGCGCCAGGCC
>DASWTW010000528.1:0-32153 GCA_036401895.1 Herpetosiphonaceae bacterium
CGGGGCGGCGCAGGACTACTTTGCGCAAGCCCTGGCGATCCGGCAGCGCGTGCTGGGCACCGACCATCCCGCCACCGCCCAAAGCCTCAATGGCCTGGGCACCGTCCTCTGTGAACAGGGACACTTCGCCGAGGGACGGAACCACTTTGCGCAAGCCTTGGCGATCCGGCAGCGCGTGCTGGGCGCGGATCATCCTGACACCGCTAGGAGCCTCCACAACCTGGGCCAGATACTTACGGTCCAAGGGCACTACCCTGCGGCACAAGGCTACCTCGAGCAGGCGGTGGCGATTCGGCAGCGCGTGCTGGGGCCAGACCATCCCCGCACCGCCCAAACCCTCCAAAACCTGGGTGCGGTCCTCTTTGAACAGGGGCAGTACGGGGCAGCGCAGGATTACTTTGCGCAAGCCCTGGCGATCCGGCAGCGGGCACTCGGCACCGACCATCCTGACACCGCTAGGAGCTTCCACAACCTGGGCGAGGTGTTTATGGCGCAAGGGCAGTACGGGGTGGCGCAGGACTACTTCGCGCAAGCCTTGGCGATCCGGCAGCGGGCGCTCGGCACCGACCATCCTGACACCGCTAGGAGCTTGCGCGGGGTAGGCGAGGTGCTGCACGCGCAGGGAGATGCGACGCAGGCACGGTGCTACCTTGAGCAGGCACTGGTAATCTTTGCGCAGCGCCTCGGCCCGCAGCATCCCGACACCGAACAGACTCGTCAGTTGCTCGCCGCCCTCAATGCCGATCCGCTCGCCGACGAGCGGGGATTAGGTGGGTAGGCAATGGGAGTCACGGCCTGCGGCGACTCGTCAACTGGTCGCAGGGGGGCGGCGTAGGGCGGCAGGTGGTCTCGCGGTGTTGGCCTGGGTCAGACCAGCGACGCGCCATATCGCGATGCAGCGACCGCGTATGCTAACTCCGGCGCGGGCTGGGCCTCGGCGGGGAGGGGCAGGGGAATATCCGTGCTGCTCATGCGCTCCCACCACCTATCAATTTCGGGGAGGCCGTACCCGTCGTGCAACACGATCTCGGTGTCCTTCTCCGGCGTGAGCGCGTAGCAGATGCGCAGTTTCACGGTCGTCCACGGCGGGTCTGTGACCGGGATCGTCTCGAAGCGCTCGGCGCTGCGCCGGCCTTTGACGGCGATCTTCTGCTGGCGCGTGTGCGGCTGGTCATTCCAGACAAACTGGAAGTATGCAGCGGCATGGGTGCGGATCAGGGTTTGGAGGTCATACGGCCGGACGCGGACGCGGATCGCGCCGCCGTCGATGACCACGACGTTTAACCAGCGCTGCGGCTGATAGCGCTGCTCAAATTTCTTCTTGGTGAGCCACTGGCCGACCTCAAGGGGGCTGCGGCGGATCGGCTTCGGAGTTGGGGCGGCCTGCCCTTCGGCCTGGGCGCGGACGTGGGCGGCAAGCTGCCGGCAGAACATCGGCAGATCCCAGGAGCGGGAGAGCACGGGCTGGGCCTGGCCGTCGCGCTCCACGGCGGCGCTGTAGGCGTGCCCAAGGGCTGCACGTTTGCCGAGGACGAGGGCTTCACGCTCGTAGGTCAACAGCCAGGGCAGGGTCAGCGCCGGGATGAGTGGGGTTAAGGTGGTGATCACCTGGGCGCGATCCTCGTCGCACCACGGGCCGACAAACTGGACGGTGGCGGGGAGAGTTGGGTAAGCGCGTGCTGGCATGTGTGTCTCACTCTCGATCAGGAGGATCGGGCGCGACTGCGCCCGATCCGATGTTTTGCAGCTAGGCGGCGTGGGTGAGGTCGGCAGCCAGGCTGATCGGCATGCGCTCGTTGGACAGGAGCGCCAACTGCGCGATCGCGGCGCTGGCGCGGTCGCGGCTCTCGCGGTCGAGCGTCCGGCGCTGATCGATCGCGTCGTCCACATCGGCCTGCCAGCGATCCACAGCGGCCTGGGCTTGGCGCAACACCGTGAGCGATTCGGTGTACGCGGCGTCCTGCGCCAGCGCCAGCGTCAGAGCGCGGGTGCGGTCCTCGGCGTTGGCACCGAGATTCTTGATGCCGCCAGCGGCCTCGATGCTGCGCTGCTCGGCCTGCGCCTTGGTCAGGTCGTAGTGGTCCTGGGCGGCGCGCAGGGCGATCTTCGCGGTGGCAAGCTGGGTGCGGGGGGCGACTTTCTTGGTTGATCTCTGGCTCATGATGGTGCCTCTTTCAAGGTGGGGCGGCTGGGGGGTGCCGCCCATGATGCTAATACTCTGACGGTAACAACAGGCAGGTGCTCGACCTATCCGCCTCGGTGATAATCCAGAGCTTTTCGCCCGTGCTCAACGTGTAGGCGCTGAGTAAGCGGCCTCGGCACGTCAGCGCGTGATTGTTGGCCTGCGTGTCGGGCTCGTCAAGCTCTCCCCAATCCCCGCGCAGATGGCGGGCGAGGAAATGGACGGCGTTCTGCCGGGCGGTTTGCAGGGCGTCCAGCGCGCCGGGCGTGGCGACAACCTGACCGGGATTAAAGCGCACGACGGGCGCGGGTTGGGTGTGGGTCTGCATAAGGTGATCGCTCCCTCGATGGCGGGCGCTGGGGGGGCGCCCGAGTTGCTAAAACGGCATGGCCTCGTCGTTGCCGGCAAAGAACGCGGCGCTGTCCCAGCGTTCACCGTAGGCGGTGATCAGGTCCAGATCTGCGCCTGCGATGATCAGCGCTTCGTGGAGCGGTCGGCCTTCGGCTTCCATGATCTCCAAAGCCAGCGCGGTCATGTCGTCGGCGGTTGCAGCCGGGTGAGGGGCGGGAATGAGGATTGCATTCATTGTCGGGTGTCTCCCTAAACTACTACAGATTATTGACGGCTGTAACATCAATAATCAGTACCTTGTGAAATGAATTATACAATAACTTATATAAGTTGTCAACTACGAGGACTAGGCCAGTGGTCCTGGGTCGCGGGCCAGGGTGGGCCTCTGCCGGAATCGCCGGATCAGCCCCACCTGATGCTCGGGCGGCGCAGCCGCACCGCCTGGGTGCTGCCGGAGCATGGAGCGGGCCGGTGTGTGCCGCTGCCGTCTAACGCCAATTCAGCAGCGCCCCGACCTGCTGAACCGGCTCCCGCACACCCGGCCTGGTTCTGCCCGGTCCAGGGTGCCCGGAGGGCCGCAACGGGGGAGCCCGCTGGGTGCCGTTGCGCCTGGACAGCGGCAGGTTCGGCCGGGTAGGGTGGTCGGTAGGAAGCAGGGGGCGGCGCTGCATGGGTGGGACGGCAGCGTGGCCGCGCCGTGTCATGCGGAGGCAGCCTTAACGAAAGTGCGTGCTGGCTCGCTCTGTTCTGTGCGTGTGAAGGGAGGTCATTTTTTACGTTGTGAGCTTTTGCGTTGCTGATACATCTGATGTGCCGCCTGGCGCGAGACTCCTATCAAATCGCCGATCTCTTGAAAGCTTTTTCTTTCGTGATCGTGGAGCGCCACAATATCCAGCTCATCTTTCGGAACTGGTTGCACGTTTGGCTTTCCCTGCGATTGCTGCGCTTTCCACGTAAGCACCTGGCTCTTCCGAAACCGTCGTGCAGTTTGTGGGTTTGACTCATGGGGGTTGATGTAGGGAACGAGCACGCCTTTATTCACGAGCGTGCGAATCTTCTGGAACTCGTTCAAGCCAGCCGCGCCGTAGAGGAGTTCGGCCGCGTGACTCATGGTCATCATGTCGTCTTGGTATAACCACCAGAGCACATCGGCGAGGAGGAGCCCGAGCGCCGAGCGCTCCCAGAGATTGGGCGGCAGGACCGCTCGGGTTCTCTCCTCAATATCCGGTGGTACACACAGGAGGACAAGGAGGCGGTTGATCGCCTCCTCGACCTCGGCGACAAACGCGGGATCGGCCTGGTCGCGCTCCCGCTTGCCCAGGGCGAGCTGCTCGAAGAGCGCGAGTTGGTCCGTGAGCGGTCGATCGGCCAGCCCCTGCGGGTTGGGCTGGCCGGTCAACAGCGTGTCGAGCTGATCTCGATAGTGCTGCATGGTTTCAAGGATCGTCATAGCGTCACTTTCTTACTGCTTGGGTGGCACATCCACAACGCGCCCGACGGCGCGCAAGAAGCCTGCAACGGTGGGCGCGGCCACGTCGAGCTGCTGTTCCAATAATACTCGAATCTCAGTACCCAGCGCATCGGCTTCCTCGATCGGGTAGATCGGGAGCACGATCTGCTCCGATCCGGCGACCAGGCGCAGCAGATCCAGGGCGGCGCTGATGATCCCGGCCTGGCGGCGCTGCGCAACCTGTGTGCGGATCAGCTCGGTCTGTGCGTCCACGTCCGACCAGTTGATCGCCGGCTTCGGGCGTTCTGGTGTGGGCGCGGCCTGGTGGCTATAGCGACCATCGGCGAGCGCCTGCTGATACGTGCCCAGCTCGGCCAGCAGCTCCACGAGCACTGCGTGGGCCTCGGTCGCGTTGGCGCGCAGCTCCTCCAGTTGCTCCCAGGCTGCCTCATCGGGGCACACGAAATAGCCCGCCTGACTACTGATGGTCGCGGCGCTGCGCTCGATGCGCAGCATCTTGGCGGTGTGGTTGACCAGGACCGAACGCTCGGCGCGTGGCACCTTCAGTGCGTGGTCAAAGGATGGGGCATGATAGCCGTCGGGATCGGGCGCGGCGATCGCTGTGGGTGTGAGCGGGTTGGGGGCACGCTCGCTGCCGCCGGCAGCGGCGAGGCGTGACTCATAGGTGCCCAGCGTGCGCAACTGCTCCGCGATCGCAGTCAGCGTCGCCTGGTAGTGAGTAAACGCCGCCGCAACGTGCTCCTGTGCGGCCTCGTCGGGGAGGCAGTACACGCGCTCCTGGCGGCGCTTGCAGGTCGTGTCATCCGGGCGACGACCGGCGACCATCTCAGCGGTGTGGTACAACACGGTCAGGATCTCGCGCTCGGGCAGCGTGTACGGGTCGGGCTGGTTGGCCAGCACGAGCACCTGGGGCACGAGCGGTGCCGGGCGGTCGCTGACCGGTTCGGGCTGCTCGCTGCGTGGGCTCGCGCCCGCCTGATCAAACATGCGCAGCAGGTTGGCGATCCCGGTCACATTCAGCCGTTGGCGAGCCAGATCCGCGTGCTGACGGTCGGCGATCAGATGCACCCAGCCCTCGGCGGTGTACGTGGCACCGTGCCAGCGCCAGCCGTGGGCCTCTAGCGCGGCCAGCTGATCGCCGATGTCGGTGTCCTCGGTCGTCGTCGTCTGGGTGCCAATGGCCGGCGCGGGGGTGGCCGGGTGGTCGCGCATGGCCGGGAGGACATGGAGCAGTGCGGCCAAGCTTGCTGCGCCGGTGATTGTCGGGTTGTGGGGGTGAGTCGCTCGCAAGCGGCGCGGATCAGCCAGATCCTGCTGGATGGTCCAGCCCTGGGCCTCGATCTCGTCAATCAGCGCCTGGGCGTGCTCGGCGGCGCTGATGGCCTGCTCCAGCGCGACAAAGCCGTGCGTGCTGACGCCGCGCTCGGTGTTGTGCGCGACAAAAAAGGCGGAACTGCCGGAGGGTGGTGCGATGCGCCAGCCGGTGGTAAGCAGCTGCACCGGCAGCTCGATCACGGGTGGCGTCGGTGGCATGCCACGGCCTGGCGGTGGTGCGGTCGGCGGTGCCGCCGCAGCCGGCTCCATCACGGCGGCGATCAGCGGGTGGATCTCCCCAGGCTGTGGATCTGCCGTCAGTTCGTCCTGGGCGCGGGCGGTGTTGGCCGCCGCAATGCTGGCCGTCTGCATGGTGGCCGTGGTGCCGTGGCGCGTGGTGTACGTTTTCTCACTGGACGCGCGTCCAGTGAGGCCGTGACGCTCAGCAACTTTCCCGACAAAATCATGCGAGACGTGGCAGCGCCTCGCGATCTCGCGGTTGCTCCACTGGCTCCAATCCAGATCGCGGAGCAGCGTCAAGACCGCGTTTTCCTTGTCCTCGGTGCTGCGGGGCAGGCCGTGGGTGGCGTTGGCACCGCAGGCAAAGAGCACGGCATCCCGGCGCGTGCCCTGGCGCACATCGGCCGGGATCGCATAGTCCGGGCCGGCGCCGCCGTGTCGGTAGGCGGCGCCGCGATGGAAGCCATCAGCCAGCCAGTACGCCTCGCCACTATAGAAGAGGGTTACGGGCGGGAAGGTCGCGCCGGCTTCTAGTGCCTCGGCGTACTCGGCCACTTTGGCGGGATCGAGGCGCGTGCGCGATTGGGTGCCGCCGTCGGTGCGGATCTCGCGCAACGGTACCAGCGCGTTGTTGCCAGCCTGGGCGTAGCTGCTCCAGCGCCGATCGGGGGCTGGCCGCGTCGGTGCTTCTTGCTGGGCCTTCCGCGCTGCGAGCGCCCGCGCTTCCTGGATGACACCGCCTTTATCCAGCCGCTGGCTGCCGCCCACGAGCCAGATCTTCGACTCGGTCGCTTTCTCGACGGCCAGGCCGTGCTGCGCGAAGACGGCGCGCGCCTGGTCAAAGGTGCGGATCTCCTCGGGGGTCATGCTCCCTCCTGGGCGTCATGCAGCAGCAGCTGCAATTCATCGTAGCTCACGGTCAACAGGTCGAACAGCTCCAGCGCGGCCTGCGCCGACAACACCAGCGGCTGGCCAGCCGCATCGGGCAGGGTCAAGCGGGTGCGGAGGTGGATCTGCACGGTGGTGCGTTCGGCATAGTCGAGTTGGCTGATGCGGTAGGCACGCAGCACGAGCAGGCTCGCCTGCACCTCGCCGGCGCTCAACCAGATCGGGAAGCCGGTGGCCGGCGCATGGAGTTGCCAGCGCTGCTGGTCGTCAGCCGTGAGCTGCCAGGCTTCCTGGCCGACCCGGAGGACCGCGCGCGGCCCGGCCGCCGAGTCCTCAATCGCGAGTCCGAGCACGCGCTGGAAGCCGGACGTGATCGCCTGGTCGAGCTGCGCCTTGAAGTCCGTCGTATCCATACATGGTTGTCCTTTGGGGGGACGCATCATTAACGCTTGTGCCACTCGTCAGCAATCACGCTGGTGTAGTCGGCGATGCAGGCCGAGGGGACGGCGCCGCGCTTGGGTGAGAATGAGCCGTCGGGCTGTTTGTTCAGGTGGAAGCGCTGCGCCTGGTCGCCCGCGCCCAGCACCGCATGGAAGTGATCGACGACAATCCCGTGTGCGCGGAAATCCTGGGCGAGCTGCTGAAACGTGCGCGGGTCGTTGGTTACGGTATGACGCATAGCGATGCTCCTCGCCGGGAGCCGCCGGCGTGACGGCTCCCGGTTACACGTGGGTTAGGTGGGTGACTCGGCGGTGAATTGGGTCTGGACCCAGGCGATCGGGACCTGGCCCACGTCGTGGGTCAGGACGGCCTCGGGATCGGCGATGTACTGCTCGTCGCTGAAGCTCCACCAGATGCCCGGCACGTCGATGCGGACCTGCTCGCGCAGTTCGCCCGGCAGCGCGTCGGTGGCGTGGAACGTCCGGCGCTCGACCACGGGCTGGTGGGCGAACATGTCCAGGCGGAGCGTTTGGAGGGTCGCCTCGGTGTACACCGTGGCATAGCCCTGCGCATCCAAGCGATCGCTGACCGACCAGCCGGCTTCAAACGTGCTGTCGCCGATATGCCAGCTCCAGCGATATAGCGTGAGGATCTGGCCGGCCGGCCAGGTCCACAGCGCGGCGCGGGCTATGGCCAGCGCGGCGTCGAGCTGCGCCTGGCAGCGCGCATGCTCGGCGCGGCGGGCCTGGCGCTCGGCATCCTGGCGCTCCTCGTTGGCCTGGCGTTCGGCCCGCAGCTCGCGCTCCTGGCCGATACAACGCAGCAGGACGGCGCGCAGATGCTCGCGGGTGCAATCGCCACCCAGGCCGATCGGGCGCGTGATCGCCCAAAATTTGGGGGCGGGCGCGGTGGTGGCGCTGATCGTCCACGGCGCGCCGTCGATCAGGGCCGTGGCCTGGGGGCGATTGCCGACCCACCGCACGGCGATCGCCAGTGCCTCGTACAGGTCGTCACCGAGATCCTGCCGCAGCTGCGCGGCGCAGGTGGCGATCTGCGCGGCCTGGCGCTGCTGCTCCTGCTGCTCGCGGGCCTCCTGCTCCGCTTGGCGTTGGACGGTATGGGTGGCCACGATCTGCTGATAGTCAGCGACGGCGTCGGCGATCGCGGCGTCAAGGTCAAAGGTGGTGGTGGTTTCCATAGATCTGCTCCGGTTCAGGTGGGCGGGCCTAGGCGGCCCGCTCGAACTCGTCCATCAAACTGATCTGGGTGCCGGTCGGGCTGGGTGCCTCCTCGAAGCGACGGAGGTTCCACGGGATCGGCGGCTGCGGGCGCTCGACGCCGTAGCGCTGCATCACTTTGTAGTACCCGTTGCGGCCGATCTCGGCCATGTGCTCGGTGCCGTGATTGTCGAGCAGCGCCTGCGCGCCGCGCCGGCCAATGCGCGCCATGTGGGCGCGTCCATATTTCTCGACCACCGCCCGGCCGCCGGCTGAGCGCTTGGGATTATCTGAGCGTCGGTTCTTGTACGGCATCCCTGCACCTCCTGGGCGATGGTGGGGCGCGGCGGGCGCGCCCCTGGCAACGGTCGATCTACAGCACATCCTCGGCGGCAACACGGGCGCGGCTGCGGCGCGACGTGGGCGGCGGGGTCGGCGCTGGCTCCGGCTCCTCGGCCTGGTCGGCTTCGCCTTTGGTGTCCAGCATGATCATTTCGCTGGCGACCACCTCGGTCATGTACCGGCGCTGGCCGCTCTCGGCATCGTCCCAGGAGCGGGTCTGCAAGCGGCCCTCGACGTAGATCCGGGAACCTTTGCGCAGGTACTCGGCGCAAATCTCGCCCAGCTTGTCCCAGGCCACGATCGGGGTCCACTGGACCTCCTCGCGGATCTGGCCGTCGCCGTCTTTCCAGGTGCGGTTCGTTGCCAGGCTGAAGGTCACGCGGGCGCTGCCGGTGGTGGTGTAGCTGACCTCCGGCTCCTGGCCGAGGCGTCCGGTGAGCTGAACCTTGTTGAGATCGCGTGACATGGTGGTGTACTCCTGTGTGCTACGGGTTGATACGGGCGGGGTGGGCCTGCTGAGGGACAGGCCCGAATGGTCGGATTACCAGGGCTCGCCGGGGCGCTGGGGCTTGTTGGACCAAGCGCCGTTCCATTCCGCGCTGTCCTGTGCCATGAGCCCGAGTTCTTTAAGGCGGCGCAAGCACGCGGCCCGATCGCCCTTCCAATACTTCTGGACCATCGCCTCGAAACCGCGCTTGCCGATCGTGGACATGTGGCTGCGGCCGTGGCGTTTGACGGTGGTGCTGCCGCCGCGCTTCCCGAAGGTCGCGGCGGTGTCGGTGGTGAATTTCGCCATGACTGCGCCCTCGCTACTGATACAGCTCGTCGGCGTCGGCGCATACGTCGGCGTAGGGCTTGCGCGGCTGGCTGCGCTGCGTGGCGATCTCGCCCGCGAGGATGAGCAGGCGGCGGGCGGCGCGATGCCAGCAAATGCTGTCGGCGGGGCAAGTGCACTGCCCGGCGCTGACGGTGTAGCGAGTTTCGCGGTCACTGCTGGTGATGCGGAGTTCAAGCGTGCGGGGGTCGAGCTGCCAGGTGCACCAGTCTTGCGGCAGGTACTCGGCGGCTTTCGTGAGGGCGCGGCTCCAGCGGGGGAAGCCGGCACAATCGCGCTCGGCCTGTGCGACGGCGGCATCAAATGCGGCGCGATCGAAGGTGGTCACGGGTTGGACGGTCGGGGCCGGTGGTGGTAGAATCGCGGCTGTCATCGCTGGGTGTCTCCCTGGTGACGATCCGTGCGTAGGTGGCTGTAACACCTGCGCACTTCTTATTTCTTATGAGATGAATTATATAGTAACTTATATAAGTTGTCAAGTTACAAAGTAGTACCGTGGTCCTTAACTCGAAGTAGGAGCCGTGAGTAGAGCGTAGATTCACGGCTCCCGGCGCTGCCGTTAGGCGGCAAGCTGGCGCGGTGCCGGGATCTGGATGATCCGGGCCTCGGCGGGTTTGTCGATGATGACCAGGCGGGTGTGTACTCCAGTCGGGCGGTCACTGCTGTAAAAGCTGCCAGCGGGGAGGGGATCGGCCTGACCGTCCACGTCGTCAAGCCAGGCGCGGAACGTGCGATCGGCCTGATAGTCGCGGAAGAATGGGCCTTCGCTCATGATGGCAATCAGACGGCCTCCGGGCTTGAGGAGGCGGTAGGCGTGCTGGACGTGCTGCATATCCTGTCCACGCTCAAACGGCGGATTCATCAGGATGCGATCATAGCTATCCTGATGGTAGGCTAAGAAATCGGACGCGATCAGCTGATGCCCTTTCAACTCTAAAATCTGCTGCAAGGTGTAGTGCTGCTCAATGACAACCAGCTCGACCTCGGCCGCTTCTCGGATGGCGTCGGCGATGTGGCCTGAGCCAGCGCTGGGCTCTAACACGCGCAGCCCTGGGGCAAGGTCGGCGGCGGCGATCATCTGCTCGACCACCGGGCGCGGGGTCGGAAAATAGCCGGGGATCTGTGTGCCGATCAGGCTGCGCTCCAGCTGGCGGATCTGCTGCTGGGCGGTGGTGAGTGTCGGCACGGGCGCACACAGGGCCACAAGCTGCGCTTTCGCATCCGCAAACGTCGCGGCGGTGATGCCGGCAGCCTCCAAGCGGCGGCGCTCCTGCTCCCAGCCGGTCCCGCTCGGAAACGTCGCACGATCCAGCAGGCTCTCGACCTGGGCTTTGGTCGTGACCTGGCGCAATGTCGCGGGGATGGTCCCGGCCTGGTGGGCGTTGGCGAGGCCATATAACGCGCTCTGGATACGGGCGAGGCGGTCGGCTTCGCGGGCCATGCTCTCGGCGATCCCGGCGCGGCGGGTAGTCATGCGCTGGTTCGCGATCGCGGGGGTGCGCTTGGCGTCGATCTGCGGGGTGAGCGCATCGGCGAGGCTGCGGAGCTTCGCGATCAGGTTGTCAGGTGGTCGGGGCGTGATGACGGCCAGCACGGGCGCGGGGGTGGTGCTGGGCGCGGCGGTCGGGGCGGGGGCTGTTTCCAGCTCCCCGCGCATACCCTGCTCGGCGGCGTCGATCAGCCGCTTAGCGATCTTCTGTATGCGATCCAGCACGCGCTTTAAGATCGCGGTGCCGTCTTGCTTCCCGGCCCAATCGGCGATATACGGAAAGCTCTTGGCGCTCGTATCAATGCCAAAATGGGCGGCGACTATGAAGGCGGTGGCTTCGGCGATGGTCTCGCGCACATCGGCGGTGGTTTCGAGCACGGTGGGATCGAGGTAGTGGCCCAGCTCGTGGATCAGGGTGTCAAGCATCTGCTGCTGGGGGTTCTGTTTAACAAAGATCAGGCGCTGTTTGGGGAGGTAATAGCCGCGATACTCGCTCCGGCTGTCGTCGCCGTCCGTGTTGGCGTCGTGGTTGGTGATCGTCAATCCCTCGGCCTGGGCGAACTGCACCAGCGCGGCGTACACGTCTGCGCCCTCGTCGCCGGTCAAGAGCGGTATGTCCAGCTCCGGCAATGGCTCGCCCTCGGTCTGTGAAACATCGAAGACCGACGTGGCCTTAAAGCCGGTGCGCCCGGTGGCTTCGCCGGTCTTGGGATCGGTGGTCTTGAACTTCATGGGGGCAAAAATCCGCAGGCCGATTTCGCCTTTGCGGACCTGACGGCCCAGCTCGCGCCAGGTGTGATAGCCGGCAACGTAGGTGGCGGCGGGGCGCTGCTGCCAGATCAGCATGGCATTGCTGAAGCTGTAGCGGTGGAACTTGGCAGCGGTGCGGAGGTATGCCGTGAACGTGTCGCTCGACTGGATCGCGGCGATCCCGGACTCTAGCTGCTTGGCGAGGCCGTCGAGTTTGGCTTGGCGCTCCTCGGCAAACTGGTGCTTTTCGTCGGCGGTGTACGTGCGGCGATGTTTGGTTGCCATAATGTTGGGTGTCTCCCTAAACTACTACAGATTATTGACGGCTGTAACATCAATAATCAGTACCTTGTGAAATGAATTATACAATAATTTATATAAGTTGTCAACTACGAGGACTAGGCTAGTGGTCCTGGGTCGCGGGCCAGGGTGGGCCTCTGCCGGAATCGCCCGAACCTGCCCCACCTGATGCTCGGGCGGCGCAGCCGCACCGCCTCCTTGCTGCCGGAGCATGGAGCGGGCCTGTGTGTGCCGCTGCCGTGTAACGCCAATTCAGCAGCGCCCCGACCTGCTGAACCGGCTCCCAAGAACCGCGCCGGTTCTGCCCGGCCAAGGTCGCCCGGAGGGTCGCAACGGGGGTCCCGCTGGGTGCCGTTGCGCCTTGGCGGGGCAGGTTCGGGGTGGTAGGGTGGCTGGTGGAAAAGCAGGGGCGGCGCTGCATGGGTGGACGGGCAGCGTGGCCGCGCCGTGTCATGCGGAGGCAGCGTTGACCAGCGCTCGCGCTGAGTGCGTGTGAGGGAGGCAGGACCGCCCTGCCGGATGGTCCGGCCCATGCGCGATCGAGCGCGGGGCATGGCACCGCCTGCGCAGGCGGTGCCTCGGCTACAGCCTGTGGTTCGGATGGGCAGCGGCATGATGACGCGCTCGCCGCGTCTTGATGCCGGGATCGCTGGGTGCTGGGTGTAGCTCGTGGGGCAGGATGGCGTGACCCTCTCTCCCCAGGAGCGTCGGGGCGAGGCCGCCGGGGCGGCTGGGGAGCGGGGGCCTGGGGGTGAGGGGTTTGCGGGGCGGGGGAGGCTGGGCGAACATGCTGCCGATCGTGCTGCCGCTAACGACCCTTTCTTTGATACACGTGATTGTGGTGTTTCTGCCCCTCGGATCGTTGAAATGGGTGTCACTGGACTGTATCAAAAAAAGGTTCTGGTCTTTACAGAAAAGTAAGGAAATGCGTATATCGTAACTTCTTCATCCGGCTAGCAGTAAAACGAGCATGTTATAATCCAGTCTGATCCTAATGTAACCGTTGACTATCACGGGGGCTTGTCATGGCTAGCAAGAATACCTCTCCGGATCAATTACCTCTCTTTCCGGATGAAACGCCGCAACCACAGAAACCAAGCCCGAAAACACTTAAGTTAGATCAAAAGAAACTCGATTTACTTCGACAGAAAAAAGAAACCATTATCATTGAGGGTATTCCTCGCCTTACATTGCCTACACGATGGGAGCAGTTGCAGCCAAGGCTGGAAGGCAATGAAGTATCGCTGCGCACAATTATTAAGCCTGTATATGAGGCAATCAATGTTATTCGGGATATCATCGAATATTTGAGAACAACCGATGGGTGCCAAGTTCTCGTTATTCGGGCAGATACTGGTAGCGGTAAAACAACGTTCCTCAACACCTTGCCTCACTACATGCAGGATGTCGAATTCAGCGCACAAACGATTGACTTACAGACACTGGATGAGGAGGAGTTCGGCAAGCAACTCTGGAATACTTTCACGTCCTCAGATAAGCTCAATCTGATCATTCTTGAAGGGCGTGAAAAACCGGAAAGTATATCGGACCGCTATATCCAGATTGTATTAGCAAACATTAATCGGTTCGCTAGAACTCGCCGCGTCCCTATGCTCATCGTTATTCCAACTATTGAAGACCAGGTTGCACGGAGCTGGTGCGAACATGGCACCCGAGTAGGTGACCTCATTCCGCAGCAAAAATTGTACGGTGGCTCGCAATGGTACAACTATCCAGGTGTACCTAAAGACAAGTACATCGAAATTGCGGAAGAGACGGTCCGAACACTAAATTCACCATATAGTCTTGTTGAATTCGGTGTCAGCGCCGACGAGATCAGAAGTTGGGTAGATACGGCACCAACTATTGGTCGCTTCATGGAGATATTGGCGAATCGCATTTCAGATAGGAGAAGAGGTGCGCGCCTCCAACTTAAGGGTCGCAAAGAACATGTCTGGATCGTGTATTGCAATCCAGATGTGCGGCACTATGACCACACGTTTCTTGTGCTTGATGGGTTGGTGCAAGACGAAAAGCTCCGAGTATCTCCTCCAAAGCTCATTACTAATAGTGCTGATACCACGCTGGCTGCGCATTGGCGACAAGGTAAGCAGTGGAACAAGTTGGTCAATGCGACTAACTTCCTCGATGTTCGCCTTATCAACATGCCGATTATCACGACCGTAACAGCTGCATTGACCTATGGGAGTGACAAACTCCTGGAATCATTCAAGCACACAAGTCTTGCAAAATATAGAGATTATTTGACCGAAGAACTCGGCCAGTTGAATATTGATTGGGACCAAGTATTGAGTGAGCGACGATTGCAAGTAAGAAACGCTAATGACTCGATGGAACGAACCAACCTCTTCCGTCTATTGCGTGGCCTCGCTGCTGAAGAGCAACGGGGTGGAAATACTGACACACCAAAACTCTTAGCACAGTATCGTCATTTGCGTGACCATACGTCGGAGTCCGAGCTGCATCTGTACATCGGACAAACCTTGCAAGCGCTGCTTGAATACCATCAATTCCCCGGCTTTGTTGGGGTTGAGACAGAGACACGGTTTGTACCGGATGAACCGTCGCCAGTGCCGGATGTGGTCATTCATACTGAAACCGATATATACGCCCTAGAGTTCCATTTCTTGCGTAAGCAGATTGTTTCGAGCGAAATGTCCCGCTACGCCTTAACAAAAGTCATTGAAAAGTACATAAAAGGCTTATCGCACCTAAGCTCGCTTCTCAACTCCATTGATTAATATAGCTACAATAGTCCAACTATCGGCTTCAAGTGGTGGTTGGACAAGGGTCTGCATAAAACCTCGGCAAAGTCGGGACTTTTCCTATTTGTTTTTCAGTTCTTCCTGGGACGTGATCTGTACAACACTAGGGTGGTGCAGTGAAGAATGGTGCAGGTATGGCAACAGGGCGTGCATGTAGCACACCGAGCTACATGCCTCCTTTACAAATAGCTGTCCATTAAATGACAGATGATTCTCTCCTGATCACGTGTTTTTTTGCTCGGCATTCGCCCTGATTCAGGATGCTGGTGGGGAACATTGCCCCACGACGTGCCAAAACGTGAGTCCATGGAGGATGACGTGGTGGGAACTCTTGCCATCCAATCGACAGCTATATGGCACGTTCTTAATGGCTCGGTCTGGAACGGACGAAGGTGAAGGAATGAGTGACAACATCATTATAAACCTTATTACCTGTATTAGCTCTGTGCTAATAGCGCTAATCAGCCTTTATGGTACGTTGGCTGTTGCCAAACAGCTAACAGCTAAACAAGTTCTTGGTTTATGGTTATCAGTTGCAGTAATAGTAGGTTTATTATTAGGTCTCATTCTTACAACATTGTTTTATCAGAGGCAGTTAGCACCTATAACTGCATACATTGAAGCGCAACAAGCTTCTGCATTAACACCACAGCCAACTGCACCTGTTTCACCCTCCGATGCACCGCTTCCAACTCCCACTGTATCGCTAGCAACCAGCACCGAAACTACGACCGCTATTCCATTACCGGATACAGCAGCTCATGATGCTGTATTAGACCCGGAGCAGACAGAAACTGCTCCTGAGGAACTGTCAACTGCTATTGCAGAACCTGTAGAGCTTCAACGGCCACCAGTAACAGCTGGTACGTGGTCGTTAAAGGATGGAGGAGGCTTATTAGATAATCGTATTCTTTTGCTTATCCCTTTAGCAGCAGTACTTGGTACGCTGACTGGCATGATTATCGTCTTTAGAACAAGAAGAAACAAAGTATAAACGCCTATGGAAGACATGCATTTTTATACACGAGAAGGTGGAACTGGCCGCTGAGGCCGAGGTGCGAGCGCTCGAAGCGAAAGCCCGCGCACGGTCGGCGGCGATCGCGGCGGGGATGGCAGCAGCCCGGCACCAGGGCGTCCATGTGGGTCGGCCAGCGGGCACGGAGAACACCGAGGCGTTTCTGGCCAAGCCCACGGTCAGCGGGTGGTGGCCGCGCTGCGTGACAATCCGGGGCTGTCGATTCGGAAGGCGGCGGCGGTGGCCGGGGTGTCGATCAACACTGTGCGGAAAGTGTCCGCAGCGGTAGGTCATATATTTGATTCATGCCGATAATCTCTATTCACAACACACAATCTAGATACTCTCCCTCAATCACTGCGCCACTTAATTCCCAAACAAGCCGCTGCGCTCGTGTCGTCGCATGCCTCCTCCATTTGTGTTGTGGGCAATGCTCACAACAGGCCCAGCCGTCCCGCTCCTCCATTGGGTGGTCGTGCTGGGCGTCAGTCGTGGATCGAGCCGTCCGGCATGCTTGCACCTGTGAGGGATGCGCCTTGGGCGAGTTGTTCGGGGGTTACGATTGCGCCTGTGAGGTTGGCTCCTTCGAGGTTGGCTCCTTCGAGGTTGGCCCTTGAGAGGTTGGCCCTTGAGAGGTCAGCCCCTCTGAGGTTGGCTCCTTCGAGGTTGGCTCCTTCGAGGTTGGCCCCTCTGAGGTTGGTCCCTGAGAGGTCGGCTCCTCTGAGGTTGGCCCTGTAGAAGTTGGCCCTGTAGAGGTTGGCCCCTCTGAGGTTGGTCCCTGAGAGGTCGGCTCCTCTGAGGTTGGTCCCTGAGAGGTCGGCACTGTAGAGGATGGCCCCTCTGAGGTTGGCCTCTCTGAGGATAGCTCCTCTGAGGTTGACGGCAAACAACGGGCTCGCGCGCAGATCCGCCTCACGCAGATCCACTTGCTGAAAATCAACAATATTCCGTGCTTTCGCTCCAAGCAAATTTCCATACTGGTCAACCAACTCATGCCCGTTGTGCAAACCAATGAGGCGCGATGACCGCAAGAATTGCATCAGGATGTTTCGCCGCTCCTGATCGAGCCGCCGCAGCGCAATGAGGGTGAGGGTCTGCGCCACATGTCGCACCTCATCACCCGCCTGCGAGTCGCGCAAATTTCGGTCAAGTAACAGCTCACGCATTTGGTCCAGATAGGTTTGCAAGCGGGCATCTTGCGCGCGCTCCTCCGCGATCCGTGCCTCATTCTGACGTTCTTTCTGTGCAATCTCTAACTCATTCAGGCGCTCCTGCTGCGCGATCTCCAGCTCATTGCGACGCTCGGCCCGGTTGAAATAGATGGCTCCCAAGGCTAACACCGTAGGAACGATCAGCAGCCCCAACCAATCCCACAGGGTTTTTTCAGGTCGATAATCTTCATCAGATGATCCCTTAACAAAGTCACAGGCACCGAAGCCGGTCAAGTCGCACTCATAGTTGACTTGCATCAAACCATAGACCACGAGACTTCCAAGCACGATTGTGCCAACGAGCACTGTTCGCCTCGATGGTCGTTTGATCAGGAATCGGCTTCGCATAGATACTCCTGCCTTTTCTGAAGACCTATACGTACCAACGCCGCAAACGTGGCACCCGACACGCCCTACCTCCCCACGTGCGGCACCCGCACCCGCGAGAGCGGCTGCACCCGCGCCCGCGCCCGCGTCAGCGGTGATATTTGGGATCACGCGGCGTTTATCGAGGTAGCCCCCTGCTACCTGCATCATAAAGGATCGTGCTGATGGACATTATTGTGTTTCTGCTCTGGTTCGTTTTCTGCCTGCTTGTACTCAGTAGCCTCTCACGCATCGCGACCGCGGTCGAACAGATTGCGCGAACCGCTGGGCCGGGACCCACCCCAACCGAGGAACGTCCCCGCACCGAGCCAACGCGGTAATCAGTCAGTCGCCCTACCTGCCCACCTGTGGCACCCATACCCGCGAAAGCGGCTGCACCCGCGCCCGTGTGAGCGGATCGCCGAGCAGGGCGAATGTGCGCAACGTGTCCTGGCAGCAGCTGCCCCGCGTGAACAGCTCGCGGTAGCCGGCCAGCGTCAACTCGCCCAGCGTGGCCGTCCCAGCTGGTGTGCTCCACAGTGCCCGGTAGAATCCCCGCTGGAGCGCATCGTGGCCGTGTGCGATGCCGAGGCCGGTCGGCCCCCAGGTGGCGATCGCGCCGCCGTGGGGATGGAGCACCAAGCGCTCGTCGATGGTCGTGCCACTGTACGCTGGCTGCTGAAAGGCCGAGGTGAGGCACGTCATCTCCAGCACGATCGGCAGCTTCTCGCCATTGGCCAGCGCGTCCACGTCGTAGAGCCCCAGCAGATACGAGGGCGTCATCGTTGGATCGGTCACGGCCCACTGCCAGGCATGGCTGTGCCCAATGTAGTTCACCAGGCCAGCACCCTGATTGAGCGCTGCGAGGGTCCGCGCTCGCGCCGCTCGCGCATCGGCGATACTGCCGCTCACTGGCTGTGCGTCCAGTGACGGCTGATAGTACACCCGCTCCACGGCGATCCCCGCCGGCTGCTCGGCCGCGCTCAGCTCCGCGAAGCTCGCGAAGTCGCCCGCGCCGTCGGCGTTGTCGGCCACAAAGACCGCCTTCCCCCGCCACGATCCACCGGCTGGGGCCGTGTCGTAGCGGATCAGCTTTTGCACCAGCTGCACCAGCTCCGCCTCAGTTTTCACCGGCAGCCGGCCCACCGCCAGATCCGGCAGGGCATCGTCGAGCGGATCGTCGCCGTCGAGTTGCCCAAAACAGGGCTCGCAGGCCGTCTCACCGAGCCACGGATCGACCAGCGCCAGGTACGGCGGGATGTGGTTCGCGTTGGTGCGCCCTAGATAGTTGTGTGGGTCGGAGGTGCCATCGCCGACCAGCACCAGCGCCTCGGGTGCCCGTGGCCAGGTCGCGGCGGCATGCTGCATGAAGCGCCGGATCGCCGCTGGGTCCACCTCCCCGAAGCTCCACAGGTCGTAGATCTCCGCCACGTCGATCAGTTCGACCACGTAGCCCTGCGCTCGGCGATGCGCCAGCAGCGGAGCGAGCGCGGCATGGAACGCTGCCGGCGCGACATACACTGCGTCGGCTTCCCTCGGCGTCACGCGGTCGATCGGCTGGTGCCGCTGCACCTCGGGCGTGTGCAGGGTGCGGGAGCCGGTCACGAGATAACGCTGGGCCTCCGGCCCGGCCTCGACGCCGCCGCCGTGGAGGGCGATCGCGATGGGCTGGGCGGGGTCGGTCACGTCGTAGAGCGCCTGGTCGTCGCGCAGGTCGCCGAGCTGGTAGCGCCAGCTCCCGGCCTCACCCTGGAAGGTTGCGCCCTCGATGCCAATATCGAGCGTGATTGGTCGTGTCCACTGGACCTGATCGAGCAGCACCTGGTCCGCAGCTGCTGCCGGCCGCAGGGCGATCGTGGCCGTCGTGGCCGCCGTGTCCAGGGTGATCGTCTGACTCCAATCCCCTGTACCTTCCCAACGCGCGCTGGCCATCGTGCTGCCGGCGGTCACCTCTAGCTGGTGCGGGCCTGCCGTTGCGGCGCTGCCGGCGATCGTGAGTGTCACCGAACCGGCTGCGAGCGGGAGCGTGGGCGTGAGCGGGAGCGTGAGCGGCGCGATCTCCTGCTCGGGGCCGCTGCGCAGCGTGTCGGCGAACCAATGATCGCCGTCCGGGCCGGGCAGCGTCGAGTCGTAGCTGGTGCGCGGCTGCCAGATCTCGGCCTCCGCTCCGGTCGTCCGCTGCGGGGCCGGGCTTGGGCCGCTGTCCCGGCGCGCGATGCGGCGGCCGGGCGCGTCCTCGACCGTCAGCCAGTAGGTAGCGGCCTGGTTCCATCGGTCGCCCGGATCTGGCGCGTAAAACCGCAGCTCGTCGCCGGCGTCGATGCGGCCGTCTTCGGCATCGAGCAGCTGAAGCGCGATCTCCTGGCCGGCGTGGTGCAGCTGGAGCTGGGCCGGATCAAACCCGATGCGGCTCGCACCGAGGTGGGCGAGGTAGGTGCCGCTGATGCGCTGCATCCCGGCCTCGCGGACCCGGATCGTGAGGGCTTTACGACTCGCGGCCGGGTTCGGGGCTGGCGCGTTGGCCAGCCGTTCCTCGGTCACGCTGGCCGGGGGTGCTTCGTCAATCAGCCTCGCGCCGGGGATCGTCGCATCGAGGCGTGTGAGCTGGCACAGCTGGCCCGTGCGCTCGATGATGGCCGCGACGGCCAACACCCGGATCGGCTGGCCTCGGCTGCGGCCCGCACGTAGCACCGTGATTGGCGTGGTGGGGATCGTGGTCGCCTGCGCTGGGGCGAGATCCGGGCGGGCCTGCCCGTTCGCCTCCGGGATCGGGCGTGGGGCTGGCTTCAGCTGGCCTGCCCACGGGCGACAGTCCAGCCCGGTAATCGCGGGTGGTGCTGGTGTGTTGTGAGCAGTGTTCACAACAAGAAGCTGGGCCGGGATCTCGATACCACCGATCGCAACGGTCGGCCAGGTCGCGGCGGTGTCGCCGGCGACGGTGACACGGACGCCAGCGGCGTCCTGCCGAATTTGGAGCTGCGGCGCGGCCGGCTGGGCGATGCGGTGGGCGCTGGGGCTGCTCAAGGCAACCCCGATGATGAACAAGAGAAAAAGATGAATGTGCTGCATAGTCGTGTTGGAAAGCTAAGATTATCGGTAGGTATTACCGCCTCTAAAACTCATACAAGCGAGTGCCTAAAGCCGTGTCATCAAGGCGAAAAAATTCCCATACCTCGTTAATTTGTCCTT
The DNA here is from genome assembly GCA_036401895.1 of Herpetosiphonaceae bacterium. Classification (GTDB taxonomy): domain Bacteria; phylum Chloroflexota; class Chloroflexia; order Chloroflexales; family Kallotenuaceae; genus LB3-1. Next base: position 20,388 of record DASWTW010000528.1, read on the forward strand.
GTGCATCATCCCCTAGATTAGCTAAGATAAACAGCCGTGCGAATGCTCGCACACCTCTTTCGAGGGTACTAAGCAGATGCTTCGTGGCTTCCTGCTTCCGAACATCAAGCTGATTTGTTACCAGTAATTCACCTAATCGTTGCTGTCCTATAGCTTTACTTTCCAATTGATCCCACAGTCGATCTGGTGGATTCCATAGCTTATCAGGATCAGAAATTGCATTTAGGTAGAGATACCGATCTCTATTTGCAAACTGCGTAAGGATGCTCAATATTTCCTCAAAAAGAGGATCGTGCAGAAGGAAATCATAATCATTCTGCGCATGTGGGTGCGCAAGATAGATAGGTGTGAAACAACGGGTAATAACATCATCCCGTAGTTTCGTTAGATCGTGTCCTCTTTTTTTCATTTGCTGCTCAGTAAGGAACTGACCCGTTGTGGCATACTCGTGCAGCATTAAGAGGATTTTCATAAGCCGCTCAAGACCACTTGTGAGTAGGAGCATAAATGCAAAGTGTGGTGGATGTGGATGATACGGGCGTCCTCGTTGAAGAAGGACAAAGCTGGATCGTATTAAGGTCATCGTTATCTCAAGTTCTTTGCTAAGAGCAAGTCGTCGTTTTCGAGCATTAAGAACAGCTTGCTTCGACATCATATTCTCCTTTGAAAGTAGTAAAGGCTTAGCCGCACGAGATAAGTCTGTGCGGCTTGTATAGCTTGATGGACATTATGGCATGCTGTGATGTATCAGAATGGTAGCTCGTCGTCGGCCTCATCCTGCGCGGCTGGTGCGATCTGCTGGATGCGTGCTCGTGGCGTGATCCCAGGAGCAGCCCGGCGCGGTGCAGCTGGCTGCGGTGCTGGTGCCGCCGGTCCCGAGCGCGAGCCGGGAAATGGGGGCTCTGCCAACTCTTCGTCCAGATCCGGCCCGTCGTCGCGTGGCTCCTGGCGACGATCCAGGAAAATAATGTCGTTCGCGATCACTTCCGTCCAATACTGCTTCTGGCCCGTGGCCTGATCATCCCACGATCGCGTTTGCAACCGCCCCTCGATATAGACGTGTGACCCTTTTCTGAGATAGCTCTGGGCCAGCTCGGCGAGCCGACTCCAGCACGCTACTTTCGTCCACTCCGTGTCTTCCCGCTGGTTGCCCTGGCTGTCGGTATACCGCCGTCCCGTGGCGACCGTGAACTGCACGATCAGCGCGCCCTGCGGCGTGTGTTTGGATGTCGGATCTTGCGCCAACCGACCGATGAGCTGAACCGAATTTAAGTCGCGTCCCATGACTGATGTCCTCCTATGATGATGCGGTCGGGCTACCCACCGTAGCCCTCCAACCGCCAGCCCAATCGCTCGGACTGGCACGAACCACCCTGACTCACTGGTGCAGGCGTGCGGAGCGTTAGCCGCCGGGCGCACCCGTGCGGCTGGTGCGGAGCGCCTGCGTACCACGCGGAAGCCTGGGCGCGTGGCACGCAGAGGCGCGGTCTGGGACAAGGCGAACAGCGTTCGCGGTGCAGCGCACCCGGTTTCGCCGACGCGAAAACGCTTGACACCCGCGCCGCCGCCGTGCCTCCCCCTGGTGCAGGGTGAGGGCGAACCGCCCGAACCCCAAGCGGCCCGCCCCTCCGGGCGGATCAGCCGCGCAGCCCTGGGCGCTGGACGACGGCGGCCACGAGCCTGAGTGCAACGAAGGCGCAGTAGCCCAAAGTCCGCGCAACAGGCGTGTAGCAGGGGGAGGCACGGCGCAGCCGGTGCCACGCGCCCGCCGTCGGGCGCATCCCGCCGCGACGGGTCCGAGGCCGAAAAGGTGAACGAGCCGGAGGCTCCTGCCCCGATGGGCAGTCACCTTTTCGTGACGAGCGACCCTCGGCGGTGGGATTGGTCACAACACGCTCTCCTGCCGGACCCCTGGAACAACCCCTGGAACAAGTGGCTAGAAGTGTTTTCCAAGGCTTATTCCAGGGCTTCTTCTACCCCTACCCGGTCACTTCAGCAGCACATGGGGCACGGCCTCGACCTGCATCCGGGTAAAGGGTTTCCCGGCGACGGTGCCGGTCGTCGGGGTAGCTGCGTTGATGCGTTGCCAGGCGTGGCCGATCGTGAGCGGGTGGAGGTCGCCGATGCGTGTAAAGAGATAGCGGCCTCCCGGCTTGGCGTTGATCTGCGCGGTGGCCTGCATGAGCTGCTGCCGCTGCGTCTCCGTCGTGGTCGCCGTGAGCAGCGTAAACGACTCGACGCCGTAGCGGGCTTTCAGCTCCGGGCTGCGCACATACCTCTCGTAGGCCATGATCTTCTCGCGCCAGGTGGACACATGCCGCCCGCGATCGATCTCCACAAAGAACAGATAGCGCGTGTCCTGGTTCACGATGAAGAACGCGCCGTCGGGCAACACCGGCATGCGCCGCTGGATGATCGCCCCATTCGCCTGCGTGACACGCACCGTCAGGCGATCATAGCTCTTTGACAGAGCATAATCCGATTGCCAATCGGTCAGGGTCAACTGCATGGACTCAACCTTGGTGCGCATGGCCGCATAGAACGTCCCGATGCCGACCCCATGCGTCAAGGTGTTAAACGAGCGCTCGCGCAACCGATCCGCCCGCATTGCGCTGGCGCTGATCCCGGTGGCGTCGGCCAGCCAGGTCGCGCCATCCGCCGCCAGCGCATACACATCTGGCTCCCGGCCAAAACACCCACTCGCCAGGGACATGGGGCGCTTGATCCGCAGCACCAACTTCGCGTCATGCATGCGCTTCATCCGGTCATAGAGCGAGCGGCTGGCAATATACGGCTGCTTCGTCTGATAGGCCGCTTCCCATTTGCTCCGGCGATCAGGAAAATGCAGCCACTCCAGCGCCTCGATCGTGAGATAGCGTGCGGCAGCGAGGCTCCCCAAGATCGCCAGATCCCGATCGGTAAGCTGTAACGTACGCATCACCGCGTCCTCCGCAAGAATCTGGGTGCGTGTGCAGGGGGGCAATACCACATGAGCTGGTTAACCTCCGAGTTCAATCTGCACCTGCACGGGTCGGCCACAGTGCGCGGCGAGCGCCTGGGCGATCTGCGCCTGGTAGCAGGTCGCGAGTTTGTCACGGGCAAAGATGTTCGACACACCGACGACGGCCAGTCCGTCGTCGAACTGGAGCAGCTGGGCCTCCGCGAACCAGGTGCGAAACTCGCCCTCGGTCACGGTCGGGCGCACCAGATCCAGCACCTGTTGCCAGGTCTGCGTAATCGGGCTGGGCGGCTCGGCCTGGACCACCTGCGGACCGGGATCAGCAGGTGCCGCAGCGGATTCAGGCGGCGCGCTACCACCCTGAATATAGGGGGCTAAGGCCCCTGAGACATATTTCAGGTAATCGTCGGCGCGGGCTCCCTGCGGCGGCGCTGGCCGTCCGCTGCGGTGCTTCGCCTGCGTTGGCCGCTGGGGTGCCCGGCCGGCCAGGAGCAACGCCCCAAACCCGCCGACGGCCAGCGCCGCAAAGAGTCGCGCCCGATCGCGGACGTTGTGTTGCTGATCGAGATAGCGACTGACGGCGCGTAGCTCCTCGATGGGGTGTTGCTGGAGCTGCGGGGCCAGGTAAAACCCCTGCACGCCTTCCCGTTCCAGCAGATGCCGGATCTCCGGTGCAAGTGCCTGATTCTTTCGGGAAATCTCCACACCACCACCACCGAGTCTTAAGTGGGAATCCTTAGGATCACGGCGCAGATCTGCGCCGAACGTGGGGGCATCATTGCGCCGAAAAGAAACGGTGTCGGCGTGGGTGCCCTGATCCGTCTGGGTGAGCAGCGGCGCAGCGTCGATGGGCACGGTGTCGATCACCGGGTCAGCGGCGTCCAGCTCGACCGTCTCCGCGATCGCGCTGTCGAGGAGCACGGTTCCCGGATCGTAGGCCGAGATGTACGTCCGTGACGTGGTTCCAAACTGACGCTGCCGGCGAATGAGCCCGGCGCGGACGAGCTTCGCCATCCAGCGTTTGATCGTGCTGGCGTCCACGCTGAACACCTCGGCCAGGGTGTCTTCGCCGATCCAGGTGTACTTGTTCGCGCCCACCCGCTCGATGAGATACTCGTAGAACAGATAGAGGTCACCAGAGATACGCCGCTCGCGGACGGCCTGGCGCCCCTGATCGAGCGCGTGCTGCCGGCGCGCACCCAGCTGCTCATAGGTTTCGTTCGGGTCATAGACGAGTTCGGTTCGATAGCGTTCTGTCTGCATCATTCACTCCTCCCGGATGTGTGCTGGTCTGTCGGTGCGTCGATCCCTGGAGTCCTCCGCCTCGCGTCGCTCGTTGGTAACAAGATGGAACTGCTAGCGATGGAGAGAAGGTGATCGTGAGCTGTCGATTGACGTGCTGGATCTGTGACACCATCCCATGCACGGTTACGCATAGGCACCCGATGCTCTCGTTCACCGGATTTTTGGGTACACAACATCTGCCGCCGTGCCGGCTGCGGCACGCGGGTGCTTTTGGGCATAAAAAGCCTCCTAGGCCGTTGCCTGGAGGTGCGAAGGGGATTGACAGAATGAGTCAGACTGCTATACTGAAGGTGCCAGCCTCTGTATACCAATACAGACGAATCTGTCGCTTCCCTGGGTTCGAACGTACTTTCCTCGAACCTCCAGGCGAGCGGCATTTCGTTTTAAGCAGGTTGTCACATCGACCACGCGATGTGTGATGATGGCGCGTGCAATCGCTTACATAGCATCCTCAGATGTGTCGATGGTGGTATCCGTGGCAGACCGCCGAAGCGCGATGACGATCATCCTTCGTGCGTGTCTCTGCTCCCCGTGCGCTCCCGCACAGGGAATACACACCTTGTCCTCAAGCTTAAGAAAATAGAGTGCAACGATCAAGAGTTAATGGTGCAATTTAAGCGCAAGTTTCCGAATCTACAGTGCAATAGAGGCGTGCTGAGTGCAATTAAGTGCCGTTAAGCGCAAAATGCCATGGATCGTGGTCTGATTCGCGCATGCACAGGTCGAGAACGCGATCGCGATCGATCAGAATCATCGGGAGCCAAACGCCATCGTCGGGACATACGTTTCCCGCAAAACGTGGTGCTTAAGTGCAAGGCCAGAAGGATGCTTAGGGTTCAATCCCACAGTTTTTGCGCGTATCTATGGTCTATAGTGCAAAATACCGCAAAATAGTGCAACGAGGTGTGTTCGGTGCAGTGCCCGGCCAGTCTGTCGGCTGCACCACCTCATGCGTCGCTTAAGGCGACGGTTGAACGCTCAGCCGATCCTATGCTTCTGCAAGATTCTCAGCCTGTACGTACCTTTTCTTCGTGCGACTACAGCAACAAGGGTCGCAAAGGAGACACCTATGACGCCTGCTCTCAAATCGATGAACGGACAGGTCGCCGACCTGTTCCGCAGGCGAGCGCGGGATACGGAACAGGGGACGAGCGATCAGACCATAGCAATCGGCACGATGATCTATCTCCTGGTGATGCTCGGGATCGTCGGCTGGCAGCTGTTCGATACCTGGATCGGCGCACATTCACTCTTGACCTGGCTTGGCTATGATGTGGCACGCCTGAATACCCCGGCGTTTCAGCTCATCGCCTATACGGTTATCGGGGGAGCGCTCGGTGCGCTCGTAAACGGTATCCGCAGCTGTGTGCTCTACAGCCATGAATTCGCTGGACGGTACGTGTGGAAGTACGTAACGGCTCCGTGGATGGGTGCCACACTGGCACTGCTGGTGTACGCGCTCATTCACAGCAGCATCGCGGTCTTCGGCGGAAATGGGGGAACCACGAGCGGCAGTACTCAGGCCCTCGCCAATTTCGCCGCTGGCGCACTGGCCGGCTACGGCTCGAAGGATGTGTTTATCTGGCTGGATGCCTACGTTCAGAAGTTGTTTGAGGTCAAGCAGCCCACCCCGAATGTCCAGGGCCAGGAGCAAGCAACAGCCGCCGCTACGATTCACGCACACGATCAAGCGGTTGGCAATGTAGCTCGGGTTGCCGCAGATACCGAAACACAGCCAGGAACGGTGGTTGCGCAAACGCCCCCGCCCGGCGCACCAATCGCGCGTGGAGCAGAGGTCAATATTGCCGTTGCGAGTGACGGATTACCTGGGCAGGACGCAGCATCCTAGAGGCAACTGAGGCGGCCGAGGATCGGTCTATGCGATGTCTTGATCTTCCGGCGCCGCAGCTTATTCGCTCGCTCACTGTTCGCTCGCTGCGAGATCGGTGTTAAGAGGTCCGTGACAGCATATAGGCGGTGGCTCGCCCTTTGCCAACGCGCTTGAGCACACCGCGCTCAACCAGGCGTTTGAGATCATACTGCACCGATCGTTCGCTGCGCGGAGCTAGCGCCTCGATCACATCCTGGGTGGTGGCCGAGCGGCGCGAGCGGACGACGGAGACGATCTGGTGCTCTGGCTCGGTCAAGCTTGCTAGCTGCTCCGCATCAAGTCCGGTCGGCTGGTGGCCCTCGATGCCGATCACGAACATCGAGCCGGCTTCCCGCATCGTCGGTAAGGGCAGGTGCTGCGCCTGAAGCATATTGAAGACCGTATCGAGTCCCTGCCCATAGGCTTCCACGTAGCCGCTCTGGTAGAGCAGCTGGGCGAGCTGCGGATTGCGCGCAAATTGCATGTCGAGAATATTCTCAAGCGTGACGCCGGACGGTAGTGATCCTGGGCTTGACCACTCGATCCGATTTTGAAACATGGCGATGCGGATCGACGAGGCCATAATAGTATAGTCGCGATGTGCCACGGCGTTGACGGTCAGCTCGCGCAGCGCCGTCGGCGGATACTGCGGCTGTTCCACGCGCTGCGCCCCGCCGTCCAGGGCATAGCCACGCTCGATATGGTCGTTGAGGTAGGCGACGACCCGATCGATCTGTTGCCGGACATTGCCACTGTACTCATCAATATGATGGACCTCGCTCGCATTGATCTCGTTCCCACGATAGCGAGCGAGCTTCGTTGTGGCATAGGGCAGGTGGCGCTGCGGCTGCTTGCCGAAGAACAGGATACCAGCGACCGTTGGAATCACCGCCGACTCAATCTCGACCACCGCACGCTGCTCCATCAGGAACGTGACCGGGTCGGCTGCATCACCGCGATACCGGCCTTGCATGCGGGCATAGTCAAGGTGCTGCGCGACGGCCTGGAGATCAAGATCGTCCAGGGTGGTCGTCACCACGGGCGTTTGGTCAAAGGTGGTACTTCCAAACAGAGCGGCCATCGCGATCGTGTTCCTCCGTAGAATCTGTCGGTGTTTCCAATCAAGCGCTCAGAGCAGGTGTCGCTGGTCCAAGCGTCGCTGTGCTGGTGTCCGCGCCACCCGCGTCGTCCTCGTCGGCTGCGTTGTCGCCGAGATCGGCGAGTTGAAGCCCTGCTTTGATACGGTTGACGCGATCCAGCATCGTCTTATATTTGCCGCCGAGCTGCTTGGCGATCGTGGTTGGCGCAACACCCTTGGTGAGCGCCATAGCGATCAGGGTGTCGATGCGCTGCTCGGCCTGCTGCTGCCTGGTGTCGGTCTCCTCCAGCCGCTTGAGCAGCCGGGGGACATCGACAGGTGGGGTGCTGGGAGCCGGCTGTGCCTCCAGCGCGGGCTCGGCTCCGCGATCGTCCTGGTGCTCCCCACCAGCTGACACGATCCTATTGGGCTCGCCCAACATCTGCGCAAGGAGTGCATCGTCGCCCGGCGGCTCGTGGTTTGGCATGCGGGCCAGTCTCGCCGCCAGCTCATCCTCGTCGATCAGCGGCACACGCACGGTCGCAGCCATGCCACCGGTGACGATTGTAAACACGCCTTTGCCGGCCGGGGGGCCAGGAAGCTGGGAAGGCGGCACCGCGCCCTTCGCTGCGATCTGACGTGTGCTCATCCCGGTGTTCGGCTCGTCCTGGCTATCATCCGGCTGGAACGCCGCGAGATACAGCCCAAGCTGTGAGCGCCAGCCGGTGCCGTAGTTGCTCATGTTCTGCGTGGCGACGATATAGCGCAAGCCGAAGGCGCGGCCAGCGGCCAGTTCCGAGTTGAGCCAGCGCTTGAGATCAGTATTTCCTACCGCATCGGCGAGCAGCGACAGCTCGGAGATATACACCACTAGGAGCGGCAGATCGCCACCTCGATACTGCTCCCATTTCTTGACGCCGGCCGCCTCCAGCAGCCCGCGCCGGCGTTTGCGCTCGGCAGTCAGTGCCTCCATCAGCGGCTTCAGCTCTTCGGAATCGCAGGCCACACCCCAGGTATGGGCTTTGCCTTTCCAATCAGCAAAGTCGAGTCCTTTCCCATCGAGGATGCACATCTGCACCTCTTTGGGGCCGTGCAGGGCGGTGAGCGAGAGGAGCATCATGCGTACGGCATTATCTTTGCCCATATCGCTCTGGCCCGTGACGCCAATATGATTGATGTCGTCGATCAGGGCACCACAGGACAGCACGGCCTGGCCCTCACCTGTGACACTCCAGCCCAAGGGAATGCGGTAGCGAGCGCTCGGCAGCAGGTGCAGCATTTCTGCGATCGTCGGTGTCAGCGCCGGCGGCTCAGTCATCGCGGCACCCGCCCCCGGCAACCGGCGGATAGGACCTGAGGCTGAACGCGGAGGGTGAGGACGTGGGCGGGGAGCAGGAGAAGTGGCTGGTTGGTCCTGGGATTCACCGTTCTCAGTCTGCCGCCAGGCTTGAAAGGTTTTCCACTCACGGTACAGCCGGGGTAGCTTGAATGATTGGGCAAGCGTGTACATCCCACCCATACCCGCCAGGAGTTGCATAATGATCCCTGCTTCGCTCATGCGTTTCTCGCTATCGTCTGGTAATCATGTGCACCATGCGTTTGACGATCGGTCCCCACAGTACTTTCAGCTCGGCGAGCACCCGCCGCCCAATCTTCTCAGGGCTGATGGCGATGGCCACGCCCAGCACAACAGCAGCAACTGTGCTCCAGCCTGCGGTCAATCCAAGCACCTGTGCGACCCAGTTGCTCAACCCTGCGACCGTGGTGTACACATCCGGCGTGATCACCGCGCCAAAGACCAGCCAGCGGTAGCTGCCGCTGGACGGTCGAAGTTCGCTCTCTGGTGTCCAGGGCCAGTTCCAACGCGGCAGCAAAAAGACCTCGATGGTGGTCATGATCACCGGTGCGGACCGTGTCATCCAGTATAGCATTTCTGGCGTCGGTGTCATGCCGAATGTTGTAAGCAGACTCTGGAGCTTGGTCTGCGCACCCCAATCATCCAAAAAGCGCAGTGTGAAATACGCACCAATGGCCCAGATCAACCCGGCGAGCGCTAGGGTGCCGAGCAACGCAAGTGTTTGACCAATCAGTTCGTACAGACTTATTCCCGCGATGCGACGTCGCCGAGTGCGCGGCCGCTGCTGTATCGTCGGCTGGTCGTTTGTCGCCGGTTCCGCTGCTGGCGTACGCTCGGTCGGTACCGCCTCTACCGGTCGCTGGTGGCTCGCCCATTCCTCGACGGACCCTGGCCCGAAGATGACATTCCCGAGGGGAGGCTGGATGAGGCTTTGATCTTGTTGAACCAGCGGCATAGACATCGCCCTTTCTCGAACGCGCAGCTCTCGCAGCGACTAGACGTAGGGGTGCGGCCTTCGTCAGTGACCTCTCACTAGCCTGCCAGGCCCCACACCGTCCTGCACCATGCTCGATGGCGCATGAATACCTGCGAGCGAGTATAGCAAGGCGACGCATCATCTGTCAATACCACTATATATAACGTGCTATAAAACATGTTTTATAGCACACTCTCATTACTGTGCTAGGAGAAGAGCAGATAGATGAATAGGATGCTGAAAAATGTATCTCTTCTTAATCACCGTACCGATCTGAAAGGAGGTTTCACGCAAAGACAAACCCGTGTGGTACACTCGTCTCCAGATAAAGTACGCTATATACCGTGTTTTATACCGTGTTGCCCGGCAGCACTGGAGGGATATGGCCCGCACGATTGCTGTCACGAATCAGAAAGGTGGGGTCGGAAAATCAACCACCGTGGTCAACCTGGGCGCAGCGCTGATGCAGCTCGGATTTCAGGTGCTGCTCGTCGACGTCGATATGGAGGGACAGCTCGATCTGTGGATGAACGCGCAGCCCACGGCAACCCTCTACGATGTGATCGTCGGCAGTGTCGATACCCGATCGGCAGTGGTCTCCCTCCGCGACCACCTGGACCTTCTGGCATCGGGTGGTCAGGAGCTGGCGCGCCATATCTTCCAGCTGCGGGATGCGCGTCAGGTGCCGAAGCTCCTCACGAACGTGCTGGCCTCCCTTGGGCGGGACTATGATTTTATCTTGTTGGACTGCGCGCCGGGACTTGATCCGCTAGCGATCGCGGCGTATGCCGCCGCCGATGAGGTGGTGATCCCGACGACCACCCAGCGCGCTGGGATCGACGGGATGGTGAAACAGATCAACACGCTTGACGAATTACAGGAGGCCGGCTATCGCATGGTGATTCGCGGGATTATCCCCACGCTCTATGACCCGCATGTGAATGAGCATCGGTTCTGGCTGGATCAAATCGAGCAGCAATTTCCAGGTGCGGTGCTCCCCGCGATCCGGCATGACGTGCGGCTCCAGGAGCTACCCCGTGTTGGTCGTACCGTGTTTGAACATGCGCCCAGGAGTCGTGGCGCCGCTGATTACCTGGCTCTCGCACAAAGGATTGCGTATGGCTAAGCGACAACGGAATGAGCCGGCAGATCCCGGCCGCACTGACATCAACGTGCGCCGCAAGGGTGGACTTGTGCAGCATGTGGTGACCCAAACGGCGCGGCAGGTACCGGAAGACCCGGACGCATTCGTCGATAAAACCTATAAGGTGCGGAAGCGCACTGTTGAGCGCGTGAAAGCACAGGCCCAAGCGGCCAACGTTGGGATCGGCGAGCTGGTCGATTGGGCGCTTACAAAGGTGCTTGATGATCTTGATGCTGGAACACTCACGCTGCCAGTCGGAACGGTGCAGATCGAGGTGCCCGTGCTCGGCGGGCGGCGCGTTGGACGCCCAGCGCTGCGTCGGATCGCACAAGGAACGATCAAACAGCGCGGGACCGCTCAAGACGAGGACCACACGTAGCTGTATCGGTCACGGCCCTATGTATTTACTCTGGATCGACCCATACCGAAGCGGCGGCTTTTGCAGCAGGGGTTGTTTCAGGGTCCGGTAGCTCGCCTTCCTGTGATCCTTGGGATGGCGCAGCACCGGGCGTGCTGGCAGGTATCCAGAAAGGGTCTATGGTTTTCCCTTGTTGCCAGAGCCAGCGCGCCCGCACAATATCATAGATATGCTGTTGGAGAGTCACCCCCCGCAGCCCTGCCTCTTCCCGCAGCTGCTTGAGCATGGCGTCATCACGCCATTTCAACTCAAAGCGTTCGATCGGATCATCGCTCGGTGGTCCTCGTCGCGGCATGATTATCTCGTCCCCGTGGTTCTCGCCCATACATCATCAGGTATCTGGAGGCCGATCGCCAGGTAGCCTTTGGCGTTGGCGACCTCCGGCTGCTGCGGTACCTTGAGATGCGTGATCAAGGTGCGCAGACGTGGTGCGAAGTAATACGCGCCACCACCAATTAATAACACTTGATCGGCCATTGCGGCAACTTTGCCCTGCTCTCCCGATCGCCAGGCTTCAGACACAAAGGCGCTGATCTCGTCCGCGACCGAGCCGATAATATCTGCAACCTCGCCGTCGAGCGTGATGCGTACTCCATCCACCGGGATCGGTCGATGCGGGCGACGTTCCACAAACGCTCGAAGGATGTCACGGATTTCAT
>DASWTW010000529.1:0-7349 GCA_036401895.1 Herpetosiphonaceae bacterium
GGGAACAAAGGAACAAGAGAACCTAGAACCTAGAACCCAGAACCTAGGGGCCGAAGCTCTCCCCTCGCCTGCGGCAACCGAGGCTGAAGCCAGCCGAGGTTTGGGGAAGGGGGGAGTCGCCGCAGCGACGGGGGTGAGGGCCACGGGTGAGAGCCTGGTTTCCGATCTCCGCACCTTCCTGGCTTCCCGCCTGCCCGAGTACATGGTTCCCTCGGCGTTTGTGGTACTCGACGGGCTGCCGCTGACCGAGAACGGCAAGGTCGATCGCCGCGCGCTGCCCGCGCCCGAGACCAGGATCGATCTCAGCGCCTCGTTTGTTGCACCGCGCACGCCGCTGGAAGAAATCGTCGCACAGATGTGGAGCGAGGTGCTCAACGTCGAGCGGATCGGCGTCAACGATAATTTCTTCGACCTCGGCGGCCACTCGCTGCTGGCGACACAGCTGATCGCCCAGGTGCGCGATACGTTCCAGGTCGATCTGCCGCTGCGCAGCGTGTTTGGCGCCCCGACAGTGGCCAGCTTCAGCGCCGAGATCCTGAGCCATGCGCCGGTGCCAGCCCGCGTCGAGAAGACCGCCCAGCTGCTGATTAAAATTGCACGCATGTCGGATAACGAAGTCGAAACTATGCTAGTTGATCAATCACAGCCCCCCAGAAGGGAGTTGTGAAAGTGAGAAAGAGATGAGTCAATCCTCGAAATCGTTCAAGCTCTCCTCGGATCGGCGAGCGCTGCTTGAGGCGCTCCTTGAAGCGGAGGGCCTGGATGCGCCATCCCAGCAACGCATACCGCGAAGAACCGATGATGACTTAATTCCTTTGTCATTTGCACAGCAGCGACTGTGGTTCTTCGACCAGCTTGAGCCAGGCAGCCCTACCTACAATATTCCTGCCGCCATCCGCCTGACCGGCCCGCTGAGTCTCGCAGCTCTAGAGCAAAGCCTCAACGCGATCGTCAGCCGTCACGAGACGATGCGCACCACGTTTGCCTCGGCGAAAGGCCAGGCGATTCAGGTCATCACGCCCGAGCTGACGCTGGAGCTGCCGCTGATCGATCTGAGCGAGCTGCCAACAGACGTGCGCGAGGCCGAAGCCCAGCGCCTGATGGACGAGGAGGCGCGCCAGCCGTTCGATCTCGAGCGCGGCCCGCTACTGCGCGCTGCGGTGCTGCGTCTGCACCCAGCGGGTACCCGGCCCGAGCATATTCTGCTGCTCACGATGCACCATATCATCTCCGACGGCTGGTCGACCGGGATTCTGGTGCGCGAGGTCGCGCAGCTCTACAGTGCATTTACGGCAGGCAAGACCCCATCACTGCCCGAGCTGCCGATCCAGTACGCCGACTACGCGATCTGGCAGCGCGACTGGCTCAAAGGCGAGGTCTTCGACAAAGAGCTGGGCTACTGGACCAACAAGCTAGGCGGATCGCTGCCGGTGCTTGAGCTACCCGGCGATTTTCCGCGTCCTGCGGTCCAGACACTCAACGGCGCGCATCTATCGTTCCAGCTGCCGGCCGAGCTGAGCGCCCCGCTGCGCGCGCTGAGCCGCCAGGAAGACAGCACGCTCTTTCAGACCATGCTGACGGCCTTCAAGGTGCTGCTCCTGCGCTACACCCACCAGACCGATCTGCTGGTGGGCACGCCGATCGCTAATCGCCAGCGCGCCGAGATTCAGGGCTTGATCGGCTTCTTCGTCAACACGCTGGTGCTGCGCACAGATCTGGCGGGCAATCCCAGCTTCCGCGAGGCGCTGCGCCGCGTGCGCGAGGTGTCGCTCGAAGCCTACGCGCATCAAGACATGCCCTTCGAGAAGCTGGTCGAGGTGCTCCAGCCCGAGCGCGACCTGAGCCACACGCCGCTGTTCCAGGTCACCTTTGTGCTGGAAAACGCGCCGCTGCCGAACATGGACATGGCCGGGCTGACGCTGTCGCAGATCACCACCGAGAGCGGCACGGCCAAGTTCGATCTGACGATGTTCCTGTGGGACGATGCCGACTCGATCCGTGGCTCGATCGAGTACAACACCGATCTGTTCGCGCCCGCGACGATCGCGCGCATGGCCGGGCATTTCCAGGCGCTGGTCGCCGGCATCGTGCGCGACCCCGACGAGCGCATTACCTACCTGCCACTGCTGACAGCCGCCGAGCAGCAGCAGAGCCTGATCGACTGGAACCGCTCCGAGGCTGAGTATCCGCGTGACGCCGCCGTGCATCAGCTGATCGAAGCGCAGGCCGCACGCAATCCCGAGACCGCCGCGATCGTCTATGAGGGCGCGAGCCTGACGTATGCCGAATTGAACGCGCGGGCCAATCAGCTGGCGCATCATCTGCGCGATCACGGTGTGGGGCCGGACGTGCTGGTGGCGCTGATGGCCGAGCGCGGCCTGGACATGATCGTCGGCATGCTGGCGATTCTCAAGGCCGGCGGCGCGTATGTCCCGCTCGATCCCGCGTATCCTGCCGAGCGCTTGCAGTACATGCTTGGCCACAGCCGCGCGCCGGTGATCCTGACGCACGCCGCGCTGGTCGAGAAGCTGCCCGAGCACACCGCGCAGGTGTTCCGCCTCGACGCCGACTGGGATCAATTGGCCGCGCAGCCGACCACGAATCCAGAGCGCACAGCACTGCCCGATCACATAGCCTATATCATCTTCACGTCGGGCTCGACGGGACGGCCCAAGGGCGTGATGGTCAAACAGCAGGGACTGGTCAACCTGGTACATGGCCTGCGCGCCTACTTCGACGATCCGGCCGTGACAACGACCGGCCTGATCACGTCGATCAGCTTCGACATCTCGGTCAATCAGATCTTCCCCACGCTGATCTTTGGCCGCACGCTCCATATCATCTCGGATGACGTCAAGTTCAACAGCCGCGCGCTCGTGCGCTATCTCGACGAAAACCAGATCCATTTGCTGGACGCGGTGCCGTCGTATATGCAGGCGGTGCTCAACGAGGTCGCGCCGGAGCAGCCGGCCAACGTCCTGCGCTACCTCTTGATCGGTGGTGAGAAGATCGAGCAGCGTCTGCTGCAATCGGTGTTTGGCCAGTTTGGATCGACCGTTGAAATCATCAATATCTATGGCCTGACCGAGATCAGCGACATCAATATTCTCGGTCCGATTCGCGCACAGGACATCGGTAAGCCGATCACGGTGGGCCAACCGCTACAAAACAATCGCATCTACATCCTGGACGCCTTCGACCAACCGCAGCCCATCGGCATCGCGGGCGAGGTGTGCGTGTCAGGCGAGAGTGTGTCACGCGGCTACCTCCATCGCCCCGAGCTGACGGCGGAGCGTTTCGTAGTCTGCCCGTTCGAAGACGGCCAGATCATGGTGCGTACGGGCGACCTCGGCCGCTGGCGTTCAGACGGCACCGTCGAGATCCTCGGCCGCATCGATCACCAGGTCAAGATTCGGGGCTTCCGTATCGAGACCGCCGAGATCGAGCACGCGCTGGCTCAGCATCCCAGCGTCAACGAGTGCGTGGTTGTGGTGCGCGAGGACGAGCCCGGCGAGAAACGGCTGGTCGGATACCTGGCACCGCGCGAGGGCATGGACGAGCCGTCGAGCGCCGAGCTGCGCCAGCTTTTGGGCGCGCAGCTTCCCGAGTACATGGTGCCGGCCGCGTTTGTGACGCTGCCCGCGCTGCCGAAAACGCCGAGCGGCAAGATCGATCGCAAGGCGCTGCCGGTGCCGGAGCTGCAATCCGAGATCGACGCTGCGTTTGTCGCGCCGACCACGCCGATCGAAGAGCTGCTGGCGCAAATCTGGGCCGATGTGCTGGGCGTCGAGCGGCTGGGCACGCGCTCCAACTTCTTCGATCTTGGCGGTCACTCGCTGCTGGGCACGCAGATCGTCTCACGTATCCGCGAGTCCTTCGGCGTTGAGCTGCCGCTGCGTGTAATCTTCGAGGCGCCAACGGTTGTCGAGCTGGCGGCGCGGATCGAGGCGGCGCGCGGCGCATCCAGCATCCAGCAAGCACCGCCGATCCAGCCGATCGAGTGGAGCGGACCGCTGCCGCTATCGTTTGCGCAGCAGCGGCTGTGGCTGCTGGATCAGTTCGAGCCCAACACCGCGACCTATAACATTCCGGCGGCGGTGCGGCTGCGCGGCACGCTGGATCTCGCGGCTCTGGAGCGCACGCTCACGACGATCATCGAGCGCCAGACCAGCCTGCGCACCACCTTCAAGGCCGTCGACGGCCAGTCGGTGCAGGTGATCGGGCCGGTGCCATTCCTGCCGTTGCCGATGATCGACCTGCGCTCGCTGCCAGAGGCGATGCGCGAGGCCGAGGCCCAGCGCATGACCGGCGAGGAAGCGCTGCGACCTTTCGATCTCCAGTACGGCCCGCTCTGCCGCTTCACGGTGCTGCGGCTGGACGATCACGACCATATGCTGCTGGTGACGATGCACCACATCATCTCCGACGGCTGGTCGATCAGCGTCTTTGTGCGCGAGCTGACCACGCTCTACACCGCCTTCGTCAGGAACCAGGAGTCGCCGCTGGCCGATCTCCCGGTGCAGTACACCGACTACGCGATCTGGCAGCGCCAATGGCTACAGGGAGAAATCCTGGATCAGCAGCTCGGCTACTGGCGGCAGCGGCTGGCTGGCGCTCCTCCCGTGCTGGAGCTGCCCACCGACTGGCCGCGTCCGGCGGTGCGCACCTTTGACGGCGCGAGCATTCATGTCAGTCTGCCCGCCGATCTCAGCAGCCAGCTGCGCACACTCAGCCGCCGCGAAGGCACCACGCTGTTTATGACGCTGCTGGCAGCCTTCAAGGTGCTGCTGTCGCGCTCCGCCAGCCAGGAAGACATCGTGGTGGGCACGCCGATCGCCGGACGCAACCGCGCCGAGACCGAGAACCTGATCGGCTTCTTCCTCAACACGCTGGTGCTGCGCACCGACACGGGCGGCGATCCGAGCTTCAAGGAGCTGCTCGGCCGCGTGCGCGAGACCACGCTGGACGCCTACGCGCATCAGGATGTGCCCTTCGAGAAGTTGCTCGACGAGCTGCACCCGGAGCGCGACCTGAGCTACACGCCGCTGTTCCAGGTCTTTTTCAACATGCTCAACCTGCCCGATATGCGTGTCACGCTGCCGAATCTGACCGCCGAAACGCTGGCCTCGGCTGAGATCGGCTCGAAGTTCGATCTGACGCTGTATGCTCAGGAGCAGAGCGAGACGATCGATCTGACGCTGGTGTATAACGCAAACCTGTTCCGCGAAAGCCGCATGCAGGAAATGATCGCGCAGTTCGAGCTGCTGCTGGCGCAGATCGCGGCCACGCCGACCGCATCGATCGGGAGCTACTCGCTGGTCACGTCGAGCGCGCAGCCGCTGCTGCCCAGCCCGGCCGAGCCGCTGGACGCGACCTGGTACGGCGCCGTGCCTACGATGTTTGCGCAGCAGGCCGAGCGCGGCCCGGAACGTGTGGCGCTGATCGATCCGCTGGGCAGCTGGAGCTACGCCGAGCTGAACGCCCGCGCCAACCAGATCGCGCACGCTCTCATCGGCGGCGGCATTCAGCCCGAAGACGTCGTCGCGATCTACAGCTACCGCAGCGCGGCGCTGGTCTGCGCGATCCTGGGCGTGCTCAAAGCGGGCGCGGCCTACACGATCCTCGACCCGGCCTATCCCACGTCGCGCCTGATCGACTACTTGCAGGTCGCGCAGCCACGCGGCTGGATTCAGCTTGAGCCGGCGGGACAGGTGCCCGAGGCGCTGGCTGAGTTCATGGATACGCAGAGCTACTGCTGCCGGTTGACGCTGCCGCACGCGCTGCAAACCACGACGCACGCCGAGCTTGACGCCCAGCCGACAAGCAATCCCGAGGTCGAGATCGGCCCCGACAACGCCGCGATCATTGGTTTCACCTCGGGCTCGACCGGCAAGCCCAAGGGCATTGTCGCGCGCCACGGCCCGCTGACGCACTTCTTGCCCTGGCTCCAGCAGACGTTCGGCCTGGGCGAGAACGATCGCTACAGCATGATCTCGGGCCTGGCCCACGATCCGCTTCAGCGCGATATGTTTACGCCGCTCTGCTCCGGCGCCACGGTGTGTGTGCCGCAGCCGGAAGACATCGTCACGCCGGGGCGGCTGGCGCAGTGGATGCAGCAGCACGCGATCACGATCGCGCATCTGACGCCGGCGCTGGGCCAGCTGCTGACCGAGACTGCGGCCGAAAAGGAGAGCGGCGATCACCAGATCCCGTCGCTGCGCTACGCGTTCATCGTCGGCGACGTGCTCACGATGCGCGATGTCGCCCGCATTCGCTCGCTGGCACCCGGCGTGACCTGCGTCAACTTCTACGGCTCGACCGAAACGCAGCGCGCTGTCGGCTACTACCTGATCCCGACCAGCGACGACCGGCCGCAGACCGCGACCTCGGAGCAGGTGCGCGCCAAAGAGATTCTGCCGCTGGGCCGTGGCATGAAAGACGTGCAGGTGCTGGTGCTCACAGCCGGCCAGCAGATCGCGGGCATCGGCGAGGTCGGCGAGATCTACATGCGCAGCCCGCACCTGGCGCGTGGCTACATCGGCGACGAGCAGCTGACTCGCGAGCGCTTCCTGAGCAATCCGTTCACCTCGATTGAAGACGATCGGCTCTACCGCACCGGCGACCTGGGCCGCTACCGGCCCGACGGCAATGTCGAGTTTGTCGGCCGCGCGGATCACCAAGTCAAGATTCGCGGCTTCCGCATCGAGCTGGGCGAGATCGAGGCCGTGCTGGGCCAGCATGAGACCGTGCGCGAGGCGGTGTTGATCGCCCGCGAAGATACGCCCGGCAACAAGCGGCTGGTCGCCTACATTGTGGGCCAGCCCGAGACCACGCCGGTCGTCGCGGATCTGCGCCGCTTCCTCCAGGAGCGCCTGCCGAACTACATGATCCCGGCCGCGTTTGTGCTGCTGCCGGCGCTGCCGCTGACGCCCAACGGCAAAGTCGATCGCCGAGCACTGCCCAAGCCGGACGGCGCTCATCGCGACGGCGACGCCGCGTATGTCGCACCCGAGACGCAGCTTGAGCAGACGATCGCCGCGATCTGGCAGGAAGTCCTGGAGATCGAGATGGTCGGCATGGACGATAATTTCTTCGACATCGGCGGCAGCTCGATCCATGTGGTGCAGGTACACGGCAAGCTGCGCGAGCAGCTCGGCCGCGACCTGCCGATCCTCGACATGTTCAAGTATCCAACCATCGGCTCGCTCGCCAAGCATTTGAGCCAGGATCAGCCCGAGCAGGCGTCGTTCCAGGATATTCACGAGCGCGCCCGGAAACAAAAAGCAGCGATGGAGCGCCAGAAGCAGCTCCGATCGAGGTCATAGATGGGAAAGAGTGAGAAGCCGCAG
>DASWTW010000530.1:0-8560 GCA_036401895.1 Herpetosiphonaceae bacterium
ATGTCTACCCCGGACGCGCCGATCGGCGCATCGGCGGGCTGCGGCTGGCGGTGCATCAGGCGATCGTCGAAGCGATCGATCACTTTGCTCGCGGCTAGCAACGACTGGCACGGCGAGTCCTGCGCTGCCAGCTATTCCGCCTTCGCGAAAAGCGCCGGTTGTCGATCAGACCTGCATCGACTCGCGGCGGGCGTATTCGTTAAGAATCTCGTAGATCTGATCGATCGACTCCAGGTAGAAATAGAAATCGTGGTAGGTGTAGTACATGCCCGGCGTGGCTGTCACATGGTCGATCGTGAAGGGATACTTCGGCACCTCGGGACGGCAGGCGTGTACCAGCTCACCCGGCGACGACAGCAGCGCCCCGCCGATCACCTTGAGATCGTCGCCCTCTTTGATAAATCCCACCTCAAAGATAAACCACCAGATGCGCGCGACATCCAGCAGCTGCTTTTCAGTCTGCGCCTGAACCGCGATCCGGCCGAAGTGCTCGGAAATATCCGCAAAGTGCTGATGCGTGAAGAGCGACAGGTGGCCGAAATATTCGTGAAACAGATCCGGCAGCTCGCAAAAATCAAACTCGTGCGGGCGACGAATATAGTCGGTGACCGGAAAGCGCTTGTTGACCAGATGGTCGAACCATTCCTTGGCGTCCAGGAATTTATTCTGCGCGCTGACCAGCGTCCAGCCGGTTAGCTCGTCGAGACGCTCGCTGACGACACGCGGATCGGGAATGTGGGTAAAGTCCAGCCCAAGCTTCGGAAAGCCATTATGAAAATCCTGGCACGCGACATCGTGAACCAGCTGAAGCTGCCGGTTGCACAGGCGGCGCCAGGTATCATGATCTTCATGCGGATAGTCGATAATAGGGACACTGATCGCCACGGTTGTCATAGAGTGAGGTCCTTTCGCCAGGTAGCGGCTGCTATGGGCAGCACAAATAATCGGGGTGGAAGTGATCAACATAATTGATCAGGTGAATGCAATTCACTAGAGCCTATCAAACGAGTCCAGCACTGGTCCAGCTAAGGCTGAGGCGTTGATAGGTCGGACCGTGAGGATTGGCGCTTCCAAACCATCGATCGTGATTAAGCATAGCAGTGCCTTCACGCCTCGGCGTCGAGCGAGCAGCGCCGGATGTAGAGAGCAGCGCACGGTGCGAGTTTGGACAAGAACGATACGACCGTGCACAATGCTGTATAGGTAAAACTAGTATAAACCATTCGGTAAAGCCTCGTCAACCGGCGATATAGCCACTTTTGATCCCTAGCCGCCCAACAGCTAGATCTTCTGCCACGCCGCCCTGGAATATGTTTGTCACCACGACGAAACCAGGATCAAAACCAGAGCAGCGTAGAGTGCAATACGGAGCCGGCGAAGGGGCCAGATGCTGCTTCCTGCATTGCATCAAGGATCGAAGAACATGAATGGTAGCCCGACAACGCAGCCTTCCACACCGATCGAAGATTGGTGTATCATCAAAGCTATTCATGAATCAGCAGCATCAGGAGGATTCATGCTCACACACGAAGGTCTAAGGCAGACCCTGACAGAAGGATGCAGCGCCGCATCCCCGTATGATCCCAGCAAAGACTCACGCCTGATTGTTCGTTCGACGGAGCCGCTGAACATCGAAACACCGCTGGCAGCTCTGGAAGGCACGATTACACCGCTGCCGCTGTTTTTTGTCCGCAACAACGATACGATTCCCGAGATCACGACCGAAGATTGGGAGCTGCGCATCGATGGGCTGGTCGAGCGTCCCTACACGCTCACCTACGACGAGCTGCGCAGGCTGCCGTCGATCAGCTATGTGGCAGTGCTGCAATGCTGCGGCAATAGCCGCGCGCGCTTTGCCGACGGCGAGCGCCAGGCCGAGGGGCTGCAATGGGAAGATGGCGCGGTCGGTAATGCGGAGTGGGTGGGCGTGCCCGTGCGGCTGCTCCTGGATCGGGCCGGCGTCAAGGAGCAAGCGCTCCAGGTGGAGTGCATCGGCGGCGACGAGCAGCGGACCACGCGCGGCGTCGAGGTTACCAAGCTGCGCGAAGATGCGATTCTGGCCTATGCTATGAATGGCGAGCCGCTCTCGCAGCTGCACGGCGGTCCAGTCCGGCTGATCGTGCCCGGCTGGGGCGGCATCAACGCGATCAAATGGATCGTCGGCATGCGCGTGCTGGACTGCGAGTCCGAGAGCGTGTACAACCAGCAAAAATATATCATGCTGAGCGAGGACGGCGAGCTGGAGGGCAAAGTCCGCGAGCTGGTCGTCAACTCGCTGATCAGCAATCTAACGCCGGGCATGAGGCTTCAGCCAGGGCCGCAGGTTATCCGTGGCTTCGCGTGGTCGCCCAACGGCGGCGTGGAGCGGGTGGATGTGAGCACGGACGGCGGCGCGACCTGGCAGACGGCACGGCTGCTGGCCGATCTCGGGCCGCACTCCTGGCGGCAGTTCGAGTGGATCTGGGAGGCCACACCGGGCAGCCACATCATCGCGGCCCGCGCCACCGACGCCTGCGGCCAGACTCAGCCCGAGCACGTGCCATTCAACCATCACGGCTACTTGATGAACGCGATCGTCAATATACCGGTCGAGATCGTCGTGTAGCTTACCTTAGCACATAGCAACGAGCGGCAGGTGCTGTATTGGGCCTGCCGCTTTTTGAAGCGTGATCGCAAATTCGTACCGCAACCAAGGAACCATTCGCAAGCATCGCTCGTCCTTTAGTGCAGTCACCTAACACTTACTCACCGCTAAAGGAGCACGGAATGTTTCGACGATGGATTTCCCCCCTAATCATTGTCATAGCTATAGCTGGCCTCTGGTTTACCAGCACACGATGTGTCTTCGCATGCTCCTGCATTATGCCGGGCACTCCGCAGGAAGAAATCACACGATCCGACGCTGTCTTCTCCGGCAAGGTTACGCAGCTCACACCCACTAAGGCGCTCGACGGCACCGAAGCGATCAAGGTCTCGTTTGAGGTCGGGCAGGTTTGGAAAGGGCAGATTCCGCAGGAGCTACTGGTAGAAACCAGCAGCAGCAGCGCCAGCTGCGGCTACAGCTTCGAGTCCGGCAAAGAATATCTGGTCTATGCCTACTCGAACGAAGGCCAGCTGTCGGTTGGCCTGTGCAGCCGGACGGCGCTGCTGGCCGACGCGCAGGCAGATGTGACGGCGCTTGGTCAAAGCACGGCTCCGGTCGCCGCGCCTGAGGCGTCGCCGGCTGTCGCGTCGAGTGGTCAGTCCAATCAAACGCTGATAATCGTCGGCGGGCTGGTCGCGGTCGCGGCGGTCGCAGCGATCGGCGGCTGGCGCTACACACGCCGCGCCTAAACCGGCGAGCACAGCAGACGGCCACAGCACCTTGGATCAAGGTGCTGTGTTTGTTTAAGTTCGGCCTCGTCAGCGCAGCCGCTCAGCATTCTGCCACCTCGCTGTTAGCCGAGAGTATGCTACACTGTTCAGCCGTGGACCACGTCCCGTCATTTTGGGTACATTACCGTCGCGCTCAAGCGCAATCGTCCCTGTTGATGAATCGTTGGATATATTGGAGCATTGTGTATGGCAATTTTGATCACCGGCGGTGCGGGTTTTATCGGCTCGAACTTCGTCCGCTACTGGAGCGATCAGTATCCTCAGGATCGCCTGATCAATTTCGATAAGCTCACCTACGCCGGCAATCTCGAAAACCTGACTGGTGTCTCGGATCGGCCCAACTACCGCTTCGTGCATGGCGACATCAACGACGGCCGGCTGCTTGACGAGATCATCTCCTCTGAAGGCGTCGAGACGATCGTTCACTTCGCCGCCGAGACCCACGTCGATCGCTCGCTGCTCAGCTCGGCCGAGTTTCTGCGCACCAATGTCATGGGCACACAGTCCCTGCTAGATGCGGCGCTGCGCCACAACGTCAAGCATTTTCACCACGTCTCCACCGACGAGGTCTTCGGCGCGATCGGCGAGCACGAGCAGCGCAAATTCGATGAGCATACGCCCTACTCGCCGCGTAATCCCTACTCGGCCAGTAAAGCCGCCTCGGATCATCTGGTGCGCGCCTATCATCTGAGCTTTGGCCTGCCGATCACGATCACCAACTGCTCGAACAACTTCGGGCCATATCTTTTCCCCGAGAAGCTGATCTCGCTGGCGATCACCAATCTGCTGGAAGGCAAGCCGATTCCGATCTACGGCTCCGGTCGTCAGTCGCGCGACTGGCTGTATGTGCTGGATCACTGCAAGGCGATCGATGTGGTGCTACGCAAGGGCAAGATCGGCGAGACCTACTGCGTGGGCGGGATGCACCACGAGATCACGAACAAGGAAGTAGCCGAGAAAATCTGCCAGGCGCTGGGCAAAGATCCCGAGCAGTGGCTGACGCATGTCAAGGATCGGCCCGGCCACGATTTCAAGTACGTCGTGGACTGGTCCAAGATCAACGCCGAGCTTGGCTGGCAGCCCGAGACCGACTTCGAGCACCGGCTGAGTGAGACCGTCCAGTGGTTCGTGGATAACGAGTCCTGGTGGCGGCGCGTCAAGTCGGGCGCGTACCGCGACTACTACGAGCAGCAGTACGGCAGCCGCGAGCAGATCGCGTAGCACGATTGCACATTCCGCCGCATTCTCTTGGGCCAGGAGTACACTCCTGGCCTTTACGTTTTACGGCATCGATCCTGCCTGGCTCATGCTCATGGCCTATTTCGTGATACATAGCTGCTTTTTTGTCGAGCACGCGCCGCGCGACCGTCGAGGCGCATAAGGAGAGGCGATGGATCAGACAGGAAAGCCCGAAGTCGTCGTGATCACCGGCGCGTCGGCGGGCGTGGGACGAGCGACGGCGCAGGCATTCGCCAGGCGTGGCGCACATATTGGGCTGCTGGCACGTGGCCGCGATGGGCTGGAAGGCGCGCGCCGCGAGGTTGAGCAACTGGGCGGCAAAGCGCTGGTCTTGCCCACGGATGTTGCCGATGCCGAGCAAGTCGAGGCGGCGGCGGCGCGCGTCGAGGAGGAGTTTGGGCCGATCGACATCTGGGTCAACAACGCGATGGTCTCGGTCTTCTCGCCGGTCAAGCAGATGACGGCCGAGGAGTACAGGCGTGTCACGGAGGTGACCTATCTCGGGTTTGTGTATGGGACGCTGGCGGCGCTCAAGCGGATGCTGCCGCGCGATCGCGGCTCGATCGTGCAGGTTGGCTCGGCGCTGGCCTACCGTGGCA
Organism: Herpetosiphonaceae bacterium; assembly: GCA_036401895.1. Classification (GTDB taxonomy): domain Bacteria; phylum Chloroflexota; class Chloroflexia; order Chloroflexales; family Kallotenuaceae; genus LB3-1. Next base: position 5,214 of record DASWTW010000530.1, read on the forward strand.
TTCCGCTTCAGTCGGCCTACTGCGCCTCCAAACACGCGATCCAGGGCTTCTGCGACTCGCTGCGCGCCGAGCTGCTCCACGACGGCAGCCATGTGCGCCTGACGATGGTGCAGATGCCAGCGCTCAACACGCCGCAGTTCGACTGGGTCAGATCGCGACTGCCCAACAAAGCGCAGCCGGTGCCGCCGATCTTCCAGCCCGAGGTTGCCGCCGATGCGATTGTGTGGGCCGCGCATCACGATCGACGCGAGGTCTTCGTGGGCAAGTCGACAGTTGTGGCAATCCTGGGCAATCGGCTGGCGCCCTGGCTCGGCGACTGGTATCTGGCTAAAACGGGCTACGAGGGCCAGCAGACCGACGAGCCGCGCGATCCTGACAGCCCCGACAATCTTTGGAAGCCGCTGCCGGGCGATCGCGGCGCGCATGGGCGTTTCGACGAGCAGGCGCAGGATAGCAGCTGGCAGCTCTGGGCGACAACTCATCGCAGCTGGCTGGCGCTGGCCGGGGCCGGCGTTGCCAGCGCCGCGATCGCCGCTTTACTGGGGAGAAATCGCTAAGCCAGGGTCAGCAACTGGCCCCAAATCAGCTTCCGATGCAGAATCTCGCGCGCTGTTTCCCGAGCAGATCCGCCGATTCTGCGCCATCGATCGTGTGCAGCAAATAAGGATGTGTAGCTATGGCCGAGAATCAGGCAGACGCGCAGAAGGAGCGCGCGACGTACGTATCGCTGATGGGCTTGTTTGCGGCGCTCTTCGCGGCGTTTTCGCTGAACGAGCGCAACGAGAAGCCGCTGGATCTCACACCGCTGGATCTCACGCTGCTGAGTCTGGCGACGTATCGGGGTGGACGGCTGATCGCCTACGACAGAGTGACTGAGCCACTGCGCTCGGCGTTTGCATCCACGGAGCCGGACGGCTCGGGCACCGGCGAGGCGGTCAATCCCAAGGGCTCGGGCGCACGTCGCGCGATCGGCGAGCTAATCTCGTGCCCCACCTGCGCTGGAACCTGGCTGGCGGCGGGCTTTGTGTATGGCCTGCGCCTGGCACCGCGTCCCACACGTGTTATGCTGGCGATCTTAAGCGCTACCGGTGCCGCCGAGGTGATCGACTCGACCGTCGAGGCGCTGACCTGGGCCGGGCGCGAGGCACGCGACGAGACCGGAGTGCTGGAAGAGCGGCAGCGCGGATCGTAAAGCCGGGGAGTACAATACGCTCAGTTTGAAACTCGCCGCCAAAGACAACTCGTCGTGAATTATTCTACTAATTCTGTGCCCATACAACTTTAGCGACTCATAAAAGGAGCTTCCTATATTGTTTCGAAACAATATAGGAAGCGTTTATTTCATCATGACTGATATTCGTGTGCAAAAGCTTGCTCAGGTGTTAGTTCACCACTCGTTAGGTGTTCAACCTGGGAATATCCTTCGCATTCGCGGGAGCATCGCCGCCCTGCCGTTGCTTCAGGCCGCCTACTCTGAAGCGATCAAGGCCGGGGCGTTGATTATTGTGCGTCTGGATCACGATTCCTTTCAAGAAATGTTGCTGCGTGACGGGACGCCTGAACAGCTGGCCTTTGTCAACCCGCTGCTGATGCAAGAAATTGAAACGATTGAAACCTGGCTTGATGTCCAGGCCGAAACCAACACACGACAGTTCAGCGCCATCGATCCAGAGCGGATGTCGTTATACGCTAAAGCGCTCGGTCCTGCGCAAGAGCTGTTTCAACAACGGGCAAGCACGGGTGCTAACCGTGCGGTGTACACGATCTATCCTACCGAAGCCTATGCGCAAGAAGCCGGGATGTCGCTGCGGGAGTATGAGGATTTTGTCTTCGATGCGGGCCTTCTCTTTGAAGATGATCCCGTCGCGGCCTGGACACGGGTAGAGCAAGAACAACAGCGCTATGTTGATTTCCTCAACCGGCGCAAACACGTTCGGATTGTCGCCGAAGATACCGACCTTGAGTATCGCTGTGCAGGCAGAAGCTGGATCAACGGTGCGGGAAAAATAAACTTCCCGGATGGCGAAGTGTTTACCAGCCCAATTGAGGATTCGGTGCATGGCACGATCCGGTTTCCCTATGCGTTTCTGTATGAGGGCCACGAAATTATGGATGCCCGACTCGTCTTCGAGGATGGGCGAGTGGTGGCCGCCACTGCAACCAAAGGTCAAGCTGTGCTGGATGCCATGATCAATCTGGACGCTGGGGCGCGCTATGTTGGCGAGGTTGCCTTCGGCCTGAACTATGGGATTCAGCGGTTTACCGGAAATCCGCTCTTCGATGAGAAGATCGGCGGCACGATGCATCTGGCGCTTGGATTATCCTACCCCGAAACGGGCGGCAAGAACATCTCGGCGCTGCACTATGATCTGGTCTGCGATCTGCGTAAGGGTGGGGAAGTGTATATCGATGGCGAGAGCTGCTACAAAGATGGGCGTTTCCGTATCTAGCTGTATTGAATTAACGCGGGCGGGGTGCTAGCGATTGAGATAGTATCCTTTGGGAGCAGACGCTGGCAGTCACCCAACTGAGCAATACGATTTGATGGCTGTTATCTTCCGACATGTCGTCAAGCGCCCAAAGGTATTATGCAGCGCGACATCAGGGAGCAGCGGCAGATCAAAACCCTCGGAGTTCAGCGACTGAAACTCAAACATCTCCTGCCGTTCGGTTCCATCATCATAGCGCAAGAGCATGCTCACGTAAGCAACGGCGTGCCAGTCAGTACCAATCTGTAATTCCACCCTGGTGGGTTCTAAATTCACGATGCGTGCCGTCGCGTCCTGGGGATAAGTGCCGTCTCGGGCGATTTGCTTCTGCAAGGCGGCGATTAACACAGTCTCGGGCCGATTTTCAACAATCAACTGATTCGGCTGGTCACGACGCGGATCGTAGGTATATACTCTGTTCGCTACCGCAGCAACAGGGAATCCTGCTTGAAACGCTGCAATAGCCACAAGCAAGGTCGCTGAGATCACCACAGCAAGCAAACCTTTCCCAATATATTTCATGTTCTCACTCCTTTCAGGCATAAAATTGGCACTAAGCAGCAACCCAGGAACGCAAGGGCAAGTGTACACCAGGAGTCACCGCGAGAATAGAAATATTCTCAAATTCTGCGCTCCACAACCGCCCGATTTTTCGTCTGTTCTCGCGCCAGTGTGCTATACTCCGCTACAGGAGGGCTTAGCAGCAGGCTGAAACATGGCGACGGTGATCGATCTGCTACGGCATCTCGGAGAGCGCGCCGCGCCGGATGGCGGTAACGCCTTGGCGGGGCCTGTTATGCTGCCCGCCGTTACAGACTCGCCGCTCTCGCTGCCGCTGCCGCCCGCGATCGTCGCCGC
>DASWTW010000531.1:0-9213 GCA_036401895.1 Herpetosiphonaceae bacterium
CCAAGTATCCCGGTGTCGAGGCGGCGCTGACGAACTCTGGCGGTCTGCGCGCGGATGTGGTATGCTCGCCGCCAAGCGCCAGCGAGGCTGCCTGCGAGATCACGTGGGGCGAGATGTTCGCCGTGCTGCCGTTCGGCAACCGGACGGTGATCGAGACGCTGACCGGCGTGCAGCTGACCAATGCGCTGCTCAACGGCGTGTCGCCCTTCTGCAATCCGCTGATCGCCACGGGTCGCTTCCCGCAGGTGTCGGGCCTGAAGATCCAGTTCTACTGCACCGGCACAACGCCGGTGATCGACGGCATCTGGAAAGCGCCGGATGGTCCCGCTGGCACGCTCACGCCGATCGGCCCAACCGATACCGTGCGCCTCGTGACCAACGACTTTATGTACACTGGCGGCGACGGCTACACGGCGCTCACGGGCGGCACGAACGTGCAGCAGCCGGGCGATGCGCTGCTTGACATCGCGGTCGATTATGTCGCCGCGCACTCACCCATCGATCCGCAGGTAGAGGGCCGCATCGTCGGTCCATAGCGCTACCTGCCAATCCATCACACTGCCGTGCTCCTGGGATCAGCGAAGATTCGACTGATCCCAGGAATTTTTTTGCGCACAGCACACGCAGAAGCGCCTGTATAGTCTGGAGCAGCATGCTATGACAACCACCATCACACAAGAACGACCGGATACGCCTGATTCGATTGCCCTGATCATGGAGCTGGAAGCTTATCTACAGCCGCTGTATCCGGCTGAAAGCCAGCATGGCTTCAGCGTCGAAAGGCTGCTGGCCGAGGGCGTGGCGTTTTTTCTGCTCCGCAGCAATGGGATCGCGGCCAGCTGCGGCGGCATTCACATGGTCGACGGCGAGTACGCCGAGATCAAACGCATGTATGTGCGCCCACACTTTCGCGGAGCGGGATTCGGCAAACTGATGCTCGATCATCTGGCCGGCTATGCGCGAGATAGCAGCATCTCGCTGCTGCGCCTGGAGACCGGCATTCGTCAACCCGAAGCGATCGGGCTGTACGAGCGCATGGGCTTTTACCGCATTCCCCCGTTCGGCCCCTACACGGACGATCCGCTTAGCCTCCACTACGAGCGAAGAGTTATGTAAAACTAAACATCCTCTGCTGAGAACAAATCTGCCTGATTGCATCGGCTGGACAGATCGGCTACACTCTGCACACCACGCGCAGCTGCTCCTTGATGGGCTGGTCAGGCTGCGCAGCCGCGAACAACGAGGTTTCTCAGCGGAAGGTGCGCAATGAACGCTTCAGATACCGAGCTGATGGAGCAGGCCAGAGCGGTGCTCGCCGCCAACTGGATCGGCGCGTCTACCAAGCCGTCGCCGCGCCTGTACCCGCACCAGTGGTCGTGGGACTCGGCGTTTATCGCGATCGGCTACGCTCACTACGAGCAGGAGCGCGCCGAGCAGGAGCTGCGCTCGCTCTTCGCGGCGCAGTGGTCCAACGGCCTGCTGCCGCATATTGTTTTCAACCCGGCGGCCGGCGCGTATTTTCCCGGTCCCGATGCCTGGCAGACCAGTGTCAGCGTCTACGCGCCGCAGCAGCCACGCACCACCGGCATTGTTCAGCCGCCGGTACATGCAACCGCCGCGCTGCATATTTTTCGCTATGCCGCCGACCAGGAGCGAGCGCGAGCATTTTTGGTCGAGCTGTTTCCCCGTCTGCGCGACTGGCACGGCTACCTCTACCGTGAGCGCGATCCACACGCCGAGGGCCTGGTCTACATCGAGCATCCCTGGGAGTCCGGCCAGGATAACTCGCCGCTGTGGGACGCGGCCCTTGAGCGCATTACGATCGCAGCCGAGCAGCGGCCCGTGTACCAGCGCGTAGACACCACGATCGTCGATGCGAGCAACCGGCCGAGCAAGACCGAGTACGATCGCTATATGTTTCTGGTGCAGCAGCTGATCGATCGCGGCTACGACGACTCGCGGATTCGCGCGGATTTTCCGTTCTTGATCCAGGATGTGCTGTTCAACACGCTGCTCTGTCAGGCCAACCGAGATCTGGCGGAGATCGCGCGAATTGTGGGCCAGCCGCCGGAGATCTTCGAGCGCTGGTCCGAGCAGACCGCCAGCGCGATCAACGGCAAGCTCTGGGACGAGCAGCACGGCACCTATATCAACTTCGATCTGATAGCCAACGCGCCGATCGATGTACATGTCGCGGCCGGCTTCACGCCACTGTTCGCCGGAATCCCTAGCCAAGAGCGCGCCGAGCGGCTCTACCGCTATCTGGACTCGCCCGCGTTCTGCCCGCTGGACAGTGCGCTCTATCCCATGGCCTGCTACGATCGTCAGGCGCCTGGCTACTCGCCGAGCCGCTACTGGCGCGGTCCGGTGTGGATCAATGTGGACTGGCTGCTCTACCACGGGCTGCGGCGCTACGGCTTCGCCGAATATGCCGGCTGGATGCGCAGGCGGATCGTCGAGCTGGTGCGGCTGCACGGCTTCTTTGAGCATTTCAGCCCCGAGACCGGCGACGGCCACGGCACCGAGGATTTTTCCTGGACGGCCGCGCTGCTGCTCGATCTGCTGTACCGGCCTGACAATTAAGCTGACTCCTGGATTCATTAAATTAAATATCAACTTCTGTATGGAGGATCATCGATGCGGATCGCTATCATCGGCGCGGGTACGATGGCGCGGGTTCATGCCGCTGCTCTGAGTCGGATCGATGGCGTGAACGTGGTAGCGATCGCCGCCGGTGAGATTCCACCCGCCAGCATCGAGATCGCCCGGCAGCTCGGTGCGGATCTGTACTCCTCGGCGGCGGAAGCGCTGGCACGGCCGGATGTGGACGCGGTGATCGTGGCCACGCCAACTGACACGCATCACGCGGTCGTGATCGAGGCGGCGCGCGCAGGCAAGCACATCATCTGCGAAAAGCCGCTGGCGCGTACGCTTGAGCAGGGTGAGGCGATGCTGGCCGCAGTTGCCGAGGCCGGAGTCAAATTCGGCGTCGGGCATGTCGTGCGCTACTTCCCGGAGTACGCCGCCGCCCGTGAGATGATCGCGCGGGGCGAGCTTGGGACACCCGGCGTGGCACGGCTGACACGCGGCGCGGGATTTCCCCAGGTCGCCGGCAACTGGTACGCCGATGTCGAGCGCAGCGGCGGCGTAGTGCTCGACATGATGATCCATGATTTTGACTGGGCGCGCTGGGCCTTCGGGCCGGTCGAGCGGCTGCACGCGCAGGGCCTGACCTTCAGCGGCCGTCCAGGCAAAGACGCGGCCATGGCGATTCTGCGCTTCCGCAGCGGCGCGCTGGCCTACGTCGAAGGCAGCTGGTCGTATCCCGGCGGCTTTCGCACGACGCTTGAGGTTTCGGGCAGCGCCGGTCTGATCCGCTCTGATAGCCAGAAGAGCGCGCCGCTCAGCTTTGAGCTGGCACCGCAGCCGGGAGCGGAGGGCGTGGCCGTGCCGAGCGGCGGTCTGATCGAAGATCCGTATCTGCTCCAGCTGCGCGAACTGATCGGCTGGCTGCGCGGCGGGCCGCCACCACGTGTGACGGGCGAGGACGCGCTGGAGGCGCTGCGGCTAGGACTGGCCGCGCTGCAAAGCATCCGTACCGGACGACCTATCACCTTTGCCGCAGCCTGAAGGAGGAGCGCCATGCAGAGCGATCGTTTGCGAGTCGGGATCGTCAGCTTTGCCCATGTTCACGCGCCGGCCTACGCTGTCGCGCTGAGTCAGATTCCCGGCGCTGTGCTCGGCGGCATCTGGGACGATCGGCAGGAGCGCGGGCAGCAGGCGGCCACGCACTACGAGACAACTTTTTTTGCCGATCGCGAGCAGCTGCTGGCCTCGGTCGATACCGTCATCGTCGCCTCGGAGAATCGCCACCACCGCGAACATGTGCTGGCCGCTGCTGCCGCCGGCGTTCCCGTGCTCTGCGAAAAGCCGCTGGCGACCACGCTGGCCGACGCTCAGGCGATGATTCAGGCCTGTGAATCCGCCAGAGTCGCGCTGGGCACGGCGTTTCCGGTCCGCTACAGTGCGGCGGTGCAAAGTCTGCGCGCGGCGGTGCAAAGCGGGCTGCTCGGCGAGACGCTGATGATCCGCGCCACCAATCGCGGCACCTATCCCGGCGGCTGGTTCGGCGATCCCACTCTGGCCGGCGGCGGCGCGCTGATGGATCACACGGTGCATGTCGCGGATCTGCTGCGCTGGATCTGGCAGCGCGAGTTTACGCAGGTGTATGCCGAGGCCGCCACACGCCACCACGAGATCGCCGTCGACGACTGTGGCCTGCTGCTGATTACGCTGGACGGCGGCCTGCTCGCCAGCCTCGATCCCAGCTGGTCGCGTCCGGTCAACGCGTTTCCAACCTGGGGCGACGTGACTATGGAAGTGACCGGCACTGGCGGCGCGGCAAATCTTGATGTGTTCGCCCAGAACGTCGAGTTCTTCGGCAATACGCGCGGTCGCACCGAGTGGCGCGGCTGGGGCGATAACCTGGATCGGCTGCTGCTTGAGGATTGGCTACGCGCGATCCGCGAAAACGCGCCGCCGCCGATCTCGGGCTGGGATGGGCTGCGCGCCGCTGAGCTGGCGCTGGCCGCGTATCGCTCGGCCGCAACGCATCTGCCGGTCGCGCTGCCGCTAGGTTACGACGAGCACAGCGCTTGAACGATCACGCCTGGTAGACAAATGGGCGTGATTTATCGCGCCCCTACGAATTCTAACCACGACTTTATTCGTCCAGAAAATTCTACAGCGCCACAATCCACGTGTCGTCTCGATCACTCGTCGGTCTCGATCGCTTCGTTTACGCTTCGTCGGCAAGTTCCGCATGCCCACCGGAAATCACGCGCCATCAGAAGAGATCGCACACGCTGTTCATGATCCCGTAATCTGTCACAAGAAAGGATATGTTGGGAGCACACGTCTGTGCTCATGCACCAGATCACACGCGGCGTTGTCATCTCCAAGGGTCTGCCTTCGATGGCGCTATCGGCTCGTTTTCACCTGTACGGAAGGAAGGAATGGCTATGAAGTACGCTCATCTGTTGATCGTCCTGATGATCGGCCTGCTGCTGGGTCTCGGCACCACCGCTAACGCTTCCCGCACCACGGCTCCCGGCGAAATTGGCCCGCTTGCGGCAACCACGAGAGCTTTCACCTACCAGGGCCGCCTGACCAACGGCGGTGTTCCCGCCAACGGCGCCTATGACTTCACCTTCATCCTCTACGATGCCAGCGTCGGCGGCTCGCAGTCCGGCCCGATTGTGACCCGCAACGATGTGTCCGTCACCAACGGCGTATTCAGCGTCACGCTGGACTTCGGCGATATTTTCAACGGCACGCAGTACTACCTCGACATCAGCGTGCGGCCCGGCGCGAGCAGCGGCAGCTATACGCCGCTGACACCACGCCAGCCGCTGACCGCCGCGCCATACACCTCGGGCCTGGTGCTACCGCTTGACGCGCAGGCCAACACCAGCGGCTCGGCGTTCGTGATCGACAACAACGGCAGCGGCCAGGCGGCCGAGTTCCGCAGCAACAGTACCTTCGCCACGATCTACGCCTCCAACAGCGGCACCGGCGGCACCATCCGGGCAGATACCAGCTCGTCGGGCCAGGGCAGCGCGTTCACCGGCTACAACTACGGCGTCGATCGCTATGCCGCCGAGTTTGAGCTGGTCAACTCTACCAATCCACGCGCCGCGATCTACGCGCGCACCGCCGGCAACGGCCAGGCGATCGACGCCGAGGTCAACTCCAACACCAACGGCGACGCGCTCTTTGCCCGCACAACCAGCAGCAGCGCCAGCAGCTACGCCGGTATTTTCGTCGGCAACGTTTCGATCAGCGGCAACCTGGCCAAGTCCTCGGGCTCGTTCAAGATCGATCATCCGCTCGATCCGGCCAACAAGTATCTGTATCACTCGTTTGTCGAGTCGCCGGACATGAAGAACATCTATGACGGCGTGGTTACGCTCGACGACAAGGGCGCGGCGATCGTCACGATGCCCGACTGGTTCGACGCGCTGAACCAGGACTTCCGCTACCAGCTGACCTCGATCGGCGCGCCAGGGCCGAATATCTATATCGCCGAGGAGATCAAGGGCAATAGCTTCAGGATCGCGGGCGGCACGCCGGGCCAGAAAGTATCATGGCAGGTCACCGGCATTCGCCACGACGCCTACGCCAACGCGCATCGCATCCCGGTGGAGCAGAACAAGTCGGCGGAAGAGCGCGGCACCTACATTCATCCCGAGCTGTTCGGCAAGCCGGCCAGCCAGGGAGTGGATCGCAAGGAGCGGCCGATCGAGCAGGCGCCGGCGGTTGAAGGAGTCCAGCCATGAGACGGCGAATCATCTTAGGCGCCGGGCTGCTAGGCGTTCTGGCGCTGGCGGCTGTCGCGCACTACGGATCGAGCGCGAGGCAAGCGTACGCCCAGAGCGCGCTGGCGGAGTATGCGATCGACTGGTACACCATCGACAGTGGCGGCGCGCTGAACAGCAGCGGCGGCACGTACGCGCTCAGCGGCACGATCGGCCAGCACGATGCCGGCAGCACGATGGAGAGCGGCACGTATGATCTGAAGGGCGGCTTCTGGCCTGGGGCGCAGGCACGTTACATTATTGCCGTGCCGATCGCTTCGCGGTAAACACGATCATTCGGAGAAGATAAACGTTGCAGGGACACGCCGGCGGCGTGTCCCTGCACGATCACAACAAATATTGCTCCCTTCGCCCTTGCTGCACTGCTAGTGAGGCTTAGCTTTTATGATGTCGTGAAACTCCGGTAGCGTAGAAATGGGCTTCAACAAAGGCTCAAACGGCGCCCAATTTCTATATTTTGGCTCCATATTCGCCGCTATGCGTAGATATTGAAGAGCTTTTTCATCATGCTTAAGTTGACTGTGAGCTAACGACAAACAATAAAACTCTTCCTCATCTTGCGTGGTCATTGTCTCGGCGATCTCAAGCACTCTGATCGCTTCCTGGGTATCGCCTCGGGCGTTTAGAATAATTGATCTGATTGAATAGCCGCATAGATAGGTTGGTTTCAACTCAATAGCGCGGTCTATGTCTTGAAGCGCATTTTCTAAATGACCTAAGTGTAGCCAGACCATGGATTTGAGGCGTAGCGGTAATGTTAGCCTGGGATTTTTTGTATTGCTTACCTTAAAATCATCCAGAGCTTTGCCATACTGACCAAGTAACCGATAGGCTATACCACGATTATTCCCGTACATGATGTGATTGACTTGAGTTAGCTCAAGTGCGGCAGTCAGACACGAGATTGCCTCTTCAAATTTCGCATTCCTGACCAGTACCCTGCCAAGTAATCCCAGGTAAGAGGAGCTATCCCGATCGATCGCGACTACCTCCCGCAAGAGACTCTCGGCCTGCACATAATCCCGCGCGCTAAAGGCTTTTCGCGCAGCACGATATCGACTCCGGGCCATAAGGAGGCGTTCGCCAGCAGTATTACTTGCTAACGTTGTCGCCGATTGGGATGCTGGCTCAGCCGGATCGGTATCTCGCACTGTCTCAGGCAGCATTTCGGCAAGCCGGCGCTCTAAGGCATCGGCAGCATCGGCTTGTAAGGGAGCCATCTTAGCAGCCACGAGCAGATCATTGGCTTCGGATCGGGTTGCCAGCACGTTGTGCTCCTGAAACCAGGCGATGATCTTCAGCACCCGCTCACGGGCTAATGGTCCGGTGAGGCGCTGTCCGCGACACATAGCTGAGATCACAGCGGCATCGAGGTCTACTCCCTGCCCCAGGCGGCTTTGACTCAAGCCGTGCTTGCGACTCAAATGCTGGCGAATACGATCCCCGAAAGGATGGCCCATGTATCTCACTCCTGATCATCACTGCTTAGATCATACCTCAGACGGCAAACACAGCCGGTGGAGCGCCAGGCTGAGCCTTGCAGCGCTCCACCATTGAACGCATCTCTTCTGGATCTACCGCATGAATAGGCTGCTCTTGAAACCTTGCGCTACTTCGTCGTGCCGGCCGTCAGGCCGCGAATCAGCTGCCTGGAGAAGATCACGTACAGCGTCAGCACCGGCACGATCGCCAGCGAAAGCGCCGCCAATACCGCGTTCCAATCGCTGATAAACTGGCCCAGGAACTGCTGCGCGCCCAGCGTGACCGTTCGGGTTTGCTCCGATGGCGCGAGGATCAGCGGAAACCACAGATCGTTCCAGATCGGAATCATGATAAAGACCGCGACCGTCGCCAGCGCGGGCCGGACCAGCGGCAGGATCAGCCAGAAGATGCGGTACTCGCTCGCACCGTCGATCCGCGCCGCGTCTTTGAGCTCGCCCGGCACCTGGCGCATAAACTGCGACAAAATAAAGATCGTCAGCGGCAAGCCCTGCGCCGTGTAGACCAGCGCCAGCGCCCACAGCGTGTTGGTCAGGCCCATGCCGACGATCAGATACAGAATGCTCACCGTGCCCAGCCGGATCGGGATCATGATGCCCAGCGCCAGATATAGGCCGAGCAGCGTGCTGCCCCGAAAGCGATACTCCGACAGCGCAAACGAGGCCATCGCGCCGGTCAGCAGGATCAGAAACATCGACAGCAGCGTCACAGTCAGGCTGTTGAGGAAATAGCGGCTAAAGTTGGAGCGCGCCAGCACCGTGCTATAGCCGGCCAGGCTCCACGATCCCGGCAGCGGCAGCGCGTAGGGATTGCCAAAGATCGCAGCGCGATCCTTGAACGAGTTCATCAGGATCAGCAGGATCGGCAGGACGGCCAGCGCGCAGAAAAAGATCAGCACCAGATGCGGCGCAAGTCGTGTGAGCGCCGCCTGCCTGGCCGCGCGGCGCTGCGCGGGAGCCAGGGCCAGATTACGTTCGGTAGCGCTAGAGCTCATAGGTCAATACCCGTCGCTGCCAGACGAACAGATACAGCAGCACGCCTGCCAGGATGATCAAAAAGATCAACATCGCAACAGTCGTACCCATCGGCGGATTGCCTGGCTGGAGCTGAAAGCCGAAGAAGGTGCGGTAAAACAGCGTGCCGAGCAGATCCGTCGAGAAGTTCGGCCCGGCGATCGCGCCTTTGACGGCGTAGACCAGATCGAAGGCGTTGAAGTTGCCTACAAAGGTCAGCACCGTGACGATGCCCACGGTCGGCAGGATCAGCGGAAATTTGATCCGCCAGAAGGTGCTCCACGCGCCGGCCCCGTCGACGCGCGCCGCCTCGTCCAGCTCGT
>DASWTW010000532.1:0-5323 GCA_036401895.1 Herpetosiphonaceae bacterium
GGTCTCCCCGTCGAGGAGTGGGCTTGTATTCCCTGGTCTGGCCCGATCGAGCAGTGGGTCAATGACGCAACCGTGTCTGACGTGCTGGTGAATGGACCGCACCGGCCGGTCACCATTGTGCAGAAAGGTTCGCGGCTTTCAACGAGCGTCTTTCTCCATCGTGACTGGATTACGTTTACGCAACGGCAGCTCTTACTCCGCAGCCACGTGGTTTCCCCGGATACGTGGCCGAAGCCACTCTTGATTGGCACGGCTGACCGGCGGCTGCGCTATGCCGTGACGAGCGCCGTTGCCACGCCGGACGGTCCGACGCTGGCTGTTCGGGTGCTCCCGGAGCGCTGGCGCACGCTGGATGACGTGATCCGCGACAAGCTGCTCAGTCGGCAATCCGCAGAGGTGTTGGTGTATGCGCTGCGAAACGGCGTCACGGTGTTGGTTTCGGGCGGAACCGGGAGCGGGAAGACTACCGTCACGGCAGCTTTGCTCCAGGCAATCGGCGAACACGCGCGTGTGGTGGTGATTGAAGAAGCCCGCGAGCTGCCCAGCCTCCATGACAGTGTTTCGGTAGAAGTCGGCCACAGTGGGATGTCGTTTCCCGAATGTGTCACCTTCAGCCTCCGGCAGAAGCCGGATCTGATTGTGGTCGGCGAAGTACGGGGTCCCGAAGCCATGGCGATGCTCCAGGCGGCGCGATCCGGTCATCCGGGAATCGGAACGATTCACGCTCCCGACGCGCAAGCTGCATTGCGCAACCTGGAGGGAATGGCCTGTGAGATGCCCCATGTGCATCCCCAGATCGTCCGCGGCGTATTGACCTCCAGTGCGGTGCCGCTCCTGGTCGTGCAGATCGGTCGGTATAACGGTCTGCGGCGTGTCGGCAGCATCGAGGAGGTTATTCCACAGGGCCGGAGCGGTCAGGCCGGCGATCGCTACGTTACCAGCACGCTGTTCAGCTACGACGACACGCAGGACGCCTTGGTGAAGCGCTACGCCGTCCAGGGAGCCTGGGGCCGAGGCCGCTTCTAAACCATATGGCCGCCCGTGGGGCGGTGACATGAATGAGGTGAATCACGATGCCAGTGACGCACAAAGAACTGTTGATTGTCAGTACCACACCCGGTCTCGTCGAGGCGCTGGCCGGGTATGAAGGGCTCAGCGTTGTGATGGCGCAGCGGCCCGACCTTGCCATCCAGCTGCTCTCCGCCGCGCGACCGCCGCAGGCGTTGTATGTGGAAGATACACGGGGGACGGTAGATGATCTGTGGGAGATGGTTCGCACCGCGCAGCGCAGCAATATCCCGGTCTTCGTCGGTCTCCAATCCGTCGCGCTGGTGCAACAGGATGACTTCAGCGATGCCGGCGTGCAGGTGATGACCGCGCGGGATGCCACATCCATTGCCGCCTGGCTGGGCGCGGGCCTCGGCGCACGACCGCTGGCGTCCGCGAAAGGCCAGGTCTTGATCGCGGTGGCCGGCGCAAAAGGTGGGATTGGCAAAACCCGTGTGGTCGCCGATCTCGCAGAGGGGTTGCTCCGTCGCGGCCTGCGCGTGCTGGTGGTTGACGGCGATCTTTCTAACTCTGGTCTGATCCCGACCTTCCGCATTCCCAGCGGCTTTGCCAGCTACGTACAGATCCGGAGCGACGGCGCAGCGGCCTGGACGACTGATAACGTCCGGCGGCATATCATGGTGCATGAGTCGAGTGGTATCCACTTCTTACTCGGCTCGGAACAAACCGCCGATCCCCAGGATCTCCAGCTGCCCGAGTGGCTCGCGCTGATGCAGGCCGTGCGCGGGCTGCATGAATATGACGTCGTGTTGCTCGATACCGGGCCGGAGATTAAAAAGCGGCCCTATGCCCTGATTGCGGCGCGGGATGGCGGCATCGTCATTCTGCCGGCACCTCCAGGCCGCAAAGAACGAACCGGTGTCGCGAACGCCCTCCAGGTGTTTCAGCGCCATACACCGGATCTGAGCGACCGCTGCTACCTGCTCATGATGGAGCCAGAACGGTCAGTCATTGTCGGCGTCGATGATGTCGCGCCGCGCTTCGGGGAGCTGTTTCCGAAGACACGTATCCTCGGCACGATGCCCCGAGCGGCAAAGCAAGTATCCATCGCCGATGAGGATCAGGATCGGTATATCTCGCCGTTGGATGTGATGCCCCATTCCCCATTCAGTCGCGCCGTCCACGAGCTGGTTGAGGTCTTGTGCCAGGAGCTCGGGCTCAACCCGCGCAAGCCGATGCCGAAATCCAGCTTGTGGCATCGGCTCAGGGGCAATCGGCCGGTCTTGACGCCATCCGGGACGAGCGCGCCGCGCCAATCTGTCGAGGGGGCAGCTGTTCACTTATGAGCGTGAGTACTTTCGTTGAGGATGGCGGACTTGCGTCGTTGCTGGGCAAGGGCGCGCAGACACTGGCCCGCGATACCGCGCTCACTGAGCCGGCGGTCCTCGCCGCTGTGCGCGACGTGCTCAAAGCGGCGTTCAGCGATCGCCCGGAGCTGCTCGATCCCTTTGCCGCAGCTACGGAGCGGAACAGCGAGGTCATCCGTGTGTTGCGTCAGGCGATCGCCGCTCAACGACAGCGTAGTGGGGTATTGGCCCGTGTCCCGGTGGATAGCGAGACCTTATTGGCGCTGTTTGCGGCCACGCTCGGCTGGGGTCCGGCCCAGCGCTATCTGGATGACTCCAACGTCAACGAGGTGAAGATCATCGGTCGGCGCATTCGCGTCCAGGAGGCCGGCAAACCCTTTGTCACCGTCGCCGAAGCGTTTGGGAGTGATCGTGAGGTGATTGACCGAGTCAAAATGATGTCCTCGGTCCTTGGGGTGCGTCTGGACGCGGACAAACCGCAAGCCACGATCCCGCTGTCACGTGGCACGCGGATGCATGCGAGCATTCCGCCTCGGACCCACGACCAAGCGCTGGTGTGCATTCGTCGGGGACGCGAGGTGGCCTGGGACGTTAGCGACGTGCTCAAGCGGGACACGCTGAGTCGTGAGGTGGCAGATCTCCTCCTGCTGCTGTGTCGCGCTCGTTGCTCCATCCTTATCGCTGGCCGCACCGGCTCCGGCAAAACGGGGTTGCTGGAGGCCTTAGCGAACTCCTGGCCGGGGGATGGTCATATCATCAGTATTGAGGACCACACGTCGGAGATCGGGATCAGGCGCCCGGAATGGACGCGCGAGATGGTAGATGCCATCCGTGATCCCCAGGTGTTTGGGCAGGTGACCCGCGAGGCGCTGCGCCAAACGCCCGATCTCCTGCTGCCGGGTGAGATCCGTGGCAGCGAAGCCGGCGCGATCCTGCGCATGGTCCTGTCCGATCATCCGGTTATCACGACACTCCACGCGCGCACCTGCGAAGAAGCGCTTGAGCAATTTGCCAGCTGCGCCGCCTTACCCGGCGCGTATATGTATGAAAGCCGCCGGGATGACGCGCTCCGGGATGCCTGTGGCGGCTTTGATGTCGTGATCAAGGTGGACTTCTGGGAAGCAGCCGGTCGTCGCGTCGTGACGGACATTGCGCTATGCAATGGCAGCGTGCATGAGGACGGAGCCATCCGTCCCCGTCTGGTTCCCCTGGTCACGATCGATGTCCTGCCATCCGGTGACATTACCTGGATGACCCATGCGGCCATCGGGACTGATGGTTTGTTGCAGTGGACACAATCAGCAACGGATCTGACACCGGCACTCCTGCGTGAAAAACTCGTCCGTGCGCGCTCACAGGCGGCCATTCGCGGGCATGCGACGACCCTTGATGCCGTGCAGGAGGCGCTGACACGTGCCGAACACCTCCTCCTGCGGAGCGAAGTTGAGCGTGCGTTAGCGACGCTGCGGGCGGCCTGGTCACAGCGTCACGATGATCGCTTGCTGAGCATGGCCCAGCGGACGCTTGGTCAGAATCCAGCCTGCTTTGCCACACTGATCGCCGAAGGGGAGGCGCAGGGAGCGGCCCTGCGCCGGTTGATCGAAGCCCGCCGCTGGACGGAGGCGAATGAGGCATGGACGCAGATCGGCGCGGATCTGGCCCATGCGGCGATCGCCGCTCCGGTTGGTGGCTGGCACACCATCGACACGGAGATTCGTGAGGGTCTGGCGCTCCACGCTGCAGCTGCGGCGGCCTGTAGCGAAGCGGAGCTTGCGCTCGGGGCAGGCCAGTCGCGAGTGGCTCGGGATGTCCTTAAACCGTTCGGGGATGCCGATCTGCCGGCAGACGTTGCGTTATCGATCGTCCGTCTCCGTGAGCAGGCACTGCGATCACTGTTACACAGCGGTGAAGGCGCGGCGACGGCGTTGGAGACCATTATCGCTCGCCGCGAAGCGCTCGAACACGAGATCGCGCAAGCAGCATCGACGAGGCAATCATGAAGTTCATGCCTGTCACTATGACTCATCCAGAGACAGCGTTGTGGATGTATGCCGTGCCGAGCTGCATCACGATCGCCATCATTCTGATCATGACCTTGTTGCTGCGCGGACGGCTGCTGGCCGCCGTTCAGCAGCTCATGGTGCATCATACGGCGCGCACCAAAGCCTACGTCCATGATTGGGCGTTGCAATGGGTTCCACCTATTGCCACGCCCGGCCAGCTGCTGACCTCGTGTATCAGCACCCTGATCGTGGTCCTGGTCGTCATGAGCTACCTGGGTCCGTTATTCGTGGCGATCCTCCTGGCCGGTCCAGCGACTGCGCTCATGATCTGGGGTCTGCTGGTGCTGCGTGAACGCCGCTACCGTCGCGACCTCGATCGAGCTTTGCCGGCAGCGGTCAGCCGCGTAGCGGCGCAGCTCGCGGCCCAGAACGGCTTCCAGGCGGCGCTGGATCACGTGACAGCTGACTTGCCGGCTGGCCCGCTCCGGCAGGAATGGATGTTCCTGATCGACCGAATCGGGACGCCGCTGTCGAACACCGGGTTGGCGACGGCGGCGAGCGTGGCTGCCGCGCTCGCCGCACAAACGCCATCGGAGCGCCATCAAACGTTGCTGGGCCATCTGGAGGTGGCGCTGGAGCAGCCGCATGACGTCATGGTCAAGCGGGTCCAGGCAGCAGCAGAGGCGCTCCATGCCGCAGCGCGCCGCCAGTCAGCGGCAGCGACGGAATTGAGTCAGATGAAATACAGCGGCTTTGCCGTCGGTGGTGCCGCCAGCTGTATGGCGCTCTATCTCGCCCTGACGCAGTGGGAGCGTTTCTCCATCGCGTACAGCGGGGTGGTGGGATTCCTGGTTGGCGGCCTGGTGCTGGCAGCGCTGGCGGCTCCGTTGATCGGTGGTGTCGTGTTAGCGCGTGTTGACGATGTGGATTACTAGCACAACGACG